>NZ_CP061179.1:0-300000 GCF_017355405.1 Roseomonas haemaphysalidis | reverse complement strand
CAAGGGCAGCACCGCCAGTGTGCTGGTGCCCTGCCGGATGTCGGCAATGGGTTGGCTCAGCTCGTCGCCGTCCTAAAGCCGGATCGCATCGGAAGCCAGTTGTTCGATACCACCGATGGTCGCCCGCGCGCCTGGCTCGGCGTAAGCGATGGCGAGGAGCCGCGTGCCGTCGAACAGGGCCAGATTGCCCTGGGTCAGCAGGCAACTGCCACTGGTGCCGCCCTGCGCGCCGCCAACGAAAGCGACCGCCTGCAGGCGGCCCAGCCGGGCTTCTCCGGTCACCGCCCACCCCGCCGCGGCCACCTGGGCGGCGGCGCGCGAGGCGGCCTTGGTGGTCAAACGCACGCAATCCGCACGTTCCGCCGCTGGTGCGCGGGGCAGCACCTGCACGACCGAGAAGGCAATGCCCGGGACAAAGGATTCGACGCGCGGCGGCGGCTCAATGTCCTACGCGGTGACCACTCGGGGGCAGGTCGTGATGGCCGCGAAGGCCACGGCCAGACCGACGGCGCAGCGTGTGGCGTTCATGGCGGCTCTCGTCTCTTTCGCGCGGAATGCCGTGGTGCCAGGCGTAGGGTGCAAGTCTCCTGCATGCCGCCGGCGATCGGAGCGGTCTAGCTCGTCAGCGATGCCTCGCTGTCGCCGGGCTGACAGGCGAGTCCGTCGCCTGCGCGATAGACGGAAATCCGCACCGGGGCCCCAGGATCCATGGATCGCAGCTCCGCCGCGCCGAGATCGCGGAGGATCACCACCAGTCCCTCCGGCCGGCTGCCGGACATCGCAACCGGCGGGCTGAACAACGTCCCAACGGCCTGGATCAGCAGCATGCCCCCTGCCACGCCGGGCTGCCGCACGAAGCCCTTCACGCGCAGCAGCCGATCCCCACAGAACGCGGCGAGGTTTTCCATCCAGTCGAGCTTGTCCTCCCACGTGGCATCCGCCGAGAAGGTGGCGCGCAGCACGGACATGTGCGGGTGTGCCGCCGGCGCGGCGGGGGGCTCCGGCAGATCCACAGGCGGGGCGGGGCCGAAGGCCGCGCGGGCACGGGCAGCGCGATCGGCCTCCACCACGCGCAGCGCCAGCGGATTGACGGAGGCGGCCAGCGCCTCCGCCGGCCCGGGCAGCGCGAGGTCGAGCTTGGTCAGCACCAGCGTGCCGGCGGCGGCCAGTTGCGCCGCCACCTCGTCGAACTCATCCAGCAGCGCACCCATCCGCGTGGCGTCGCAGGCCGTGACCACCCGGACCCGCAACCCGAGCGGCGCCAGCGGCGATAGCGAGCGCAGCACCGGCCCGGGGCGCACCAGGCCGGATCCTTCCAGGATGATCCGGCGGAACGGCGGAAGTCCGGCCTTGGCGCGGTCTTCCAACAGGGCGCGCACGGTGAACACGAGGTCGTTGGTCAGCGAGCAGCAGACGCAGCCATTGCTCATCATCGACAACGGCAGCGTGCCGCCTTCGGCGATGATGGCGCCGTCCACATCGATCTCGCCCGCCTCGTTCACGATCACGGCGGTGTCCGCCGCCTCCGGCAACGCCAGCCAGTCCACCAGCAGCGATGTCTTGCCGCTGCCCAGAAACCCGGCGAGCAGAATGAACTCCACCGCCGCGGTCACGCCCCGGCGGCCTCCTTGCTCTTCTGCTCCGCCACCATGGCGCGCAGGTCGGCTAGCAGCTCGGCCACGTCGAACACCAACCCGGCGCGGATGGTATGGCGCAGCGCCTGACGCCATTCGGGCTTGCCGGTCGCATCGTTCAGCCGCAGCGCGCCGGTGCCGTAGAGCAGCTTCCAGTCCTCCAGCGGGTTGTCGTCCAGCACCAGCAGGTCCGCCAACTTGCCGACCTCGATGCTGCCGGTCTCGTTGTCGATGCCCAGCAGTTCGGCGCCCTGGATGGAGGCGGAGCGCAGCACCTCCAGCGCGTTGAAGCCAGCTTCCTGCAGCAGCTCCAGCTCGCGCACGTAGCCGAAGCCGAAGGTCTGGAAGATGAAGCCGGAATCGCTGCCGGTGCAAACGCGGCCACCGCGGTTCTTGTAGGCGTTGAGGAACTGCATCCAGAGCCGGTAATGGCCCTTCCACTCCACCTCGTTGGTGACGGACCAGCGATACCAGTAGGCGCCGTGGCCGCCGCGCGCGGGCTGGAAGTAGCGCCACATGCTGGGCCAGGTGTAGTCGTCGTGCCAGTCGGCGCGGCGGAAGCGCATCAGGTCGCGGTTGGCGTCATAGATCGTCATGGTGGGGACGAAGGTAAAGTCGATCTCCAGGAACTTTTCCAGCACCTCGTCCCACTTGGCGCTGCCCGGCTCGGCGGCCTGCAGAAAGGTCTGGCCGGCGGCGGAGAAGCGGAAGTACTCGTCGTTGTAGTTGTAGCCGGGTGGGTAGTTCTGCACGACGCGGTCGTCGTACAACGCCTCCGGCAGGCCGTAGTAGTGCTCGGCGCTGGTCAGGCCCCATTGCGCGGTGGTCAGCGCGTTCATGCGCGTCACCGCCTGCTGCGCATGGTGGCAGCCGGAACGCAGGCCAAGCCGTCCGCATTCTTCCAGCGCCGCGCGCATGATGGCCGGCGGCGCGCCAAAGAACTTCACGCCGTCCGCGCCGGCATCCTTGGCGCGCCTCAGCCAATCCCGCGCCTCGTCCGGCGTGTGGATGGTCTTGAGCATGTCGTTGACGGCGGGGAAGTACGGGTGCGCCAGGATGCGCGGCGCGGCGATGCGGTTGGCGGCCGAGGCGGCGCGTTGCTCCGCCACCCAGTCCAGCCCGCTGAAGCAGCCCATCTCCCGTACCGTGGTCACGCCATGCGCCAGCCACAGCTTGTAGACGTAGTCGGCCGGCGCGACGTCGCCATGCAGCGCGTGGTAGGGCACGCCGATATGCGTGTGGCAGTCGATCAGCCCGGGTGTCACGAACTTGCCGTGGCAGTCGATCTCGTGGTCGCCTTCCGCCGGGCGGCGGGACGGGCTGATCGGCTTGCCCGGCGTGCCGACCGGCGTGATGGCGGCAATGCGGTCCCCCTCGATCACGATATCCGCCGGGCCCCAGGGCGGCGCGCCGGTGCCATCGATCACCGTGGCGCCGCGCAGCACCAGCCGGCGATGGGGGCCCGTGCCACGGTCGCGCCCGGTGGCTGCCGGCACCGGCGGCATGCCGAGCTTGCTGTTCTTGGCCGTGATCTCGTTGCCGGTCTTCGGTGCGTCGGACATGGTGTTTCCTTCCCTCAACGGCGGTAGCGGCGGCCCAGCACGGCGCTGCCGACCACGGTCAGCACCAGCGTGAAGGCCAGCAGGATGAAGGCCAGCGCGGCGCCGAACGGCCAGTTGTTGCCGCGCACGAACTGGTCGTAGACAGCGGGCGCCATCATCTTGAACTGGGGCCCGCCCAGCAGCACGGCGCTGGCATAGGTGTTCATGCACAGCACGAAGACCAGCACGGAGCCCGCCACCACGCCGGGCAGGGCCAGCGGTAGCACCACGCGGCGGAACACCGTCATCGGCGCGGCGCCGAGGTTGGAGGCCGCTTCCTCCGCCTGGCGGGGAATGCCCTCGATCACGGCGGACAGCGTCAGGATCATATAGGGCAGCACCACGGCGACGATGCCGGCCACCACGGCGCCGGCATTGTAGAGCAGCGGCAGCGGCGCCACGATCAGGCCGAGGCCCAGCAGCGCCGCGTTGATGGCGCCGCCATTGCCCAGCAGCGCCAGCCAGCCGGCGGCGCGCACCACGTTGCCCACCAGCAGCGGAAACATCACGAGGATGGTGAAGATGCTTTTGGCCCGCCCCTGCATGCGCGCCAGCCAATAGGCGGCGGGAAAGCCGAGGCCGAGGGTCAGCAGCGTGCTGCCGGTGGCCACGGCCAGGGTGGTGAACAGCACTTGCCGGTAATACGGGTCCCGTACGGCCTGGAGGTAGTTGGCCGCGGTGGTCGCCTCCACCATCATCTCGGTCGGGCTGAACAGGTTCAGCGAGATGCGGAACAGCAGCAGCATCGGCGCCACCAGCAGCAGCACCACCAGGATTCCGGCGGGAAGGACAAGCGCGGCCAAGGTCGTTACGCCTTGAACTGCTTGTTCCAGAAATCCAGGATCTCGCCATGGGCGCGCAGCAGGTAGTCGTAGTCCGGTGCGCGCAGCCGGGCCTGCTCGGCCTCCGACAGGCTGATCTGCTTGGCGATGTCAGGCGGAAGCGTGGCATCCGTCACGGTGGGCAGGTAGCCCATGCGGTCGGCGAAGGCGGTCTGCGCCTGGGGCTGCAGCATGGCGTCCAGGTAGGCGTAGGCCTGGTCCTTGTTGCGGCTGTTCTTCGGGATCGCCGCCTCGAAAACGATGGCGTAGGCGCCTTCCTTCGGCACCACGTGGCGCAGGGGGATGCCGGCCTTCTGCCACATGAAGCCGCGCGCCAGCCACATCGGCGTCATCCACACCTCCTCGCCCTTCAGCGCGGCGGCCAGTGCCTCGTTGGAGGGATAGACCTTGGCGTCCAGCGAGCGCAGCTCCATCAGCTTCGCCTGTCCGGGCTTGTAGTCGCTGAAGCCGCCGCCGCCGGCCGCCGCCGCGGCGAAGGTATTGGTGGAATACAGGATGTCCGACAGGCCGACGCGGCCGCGGTACTTCGGGTCCCACATGTCGGCGAAGGAGGTGGGCGGGGTGGTGACCTTGTCCGGATTGTACAGCAGCACCAGCGCCGAATAGATGTGCGGGATGGCATAGGGCTTGCGCAGCGCGGACACGATGGTGCCGGCGCGCTTCAGCTTGTCCATCTCCAGCGTGTCCAGCGTGTTCTGCGCCGCCATCATGTTCATGTCCGTGTCGGAAAGGCAGGACACGTCCATGGTGCCGCGCCGCGCCTGGCGCTCGGCCAGCATCTTGGTCTTGCGCGGGTCGGCGTTGGCCACGTCCTGCAGGATCTCGATGCCCTGCGGCTGCATCAGCGGCACGTCGATATGTTGCCGCAACAGCTCGCCGTAGTCACCGCCCCAGGTGCCCACCACGGCCTGCTTGCTTTGGGCGCGGGCCAGGCTGGGCAGGCCGGCGGAAGCGGCGGCGAAGGCGGCGCCGGCCAAAGCGGTGCGTCGGGTGACGATCATGCGTCAGGCTCCTTGTTGGCCGGCAACAGCCGGGCGGTGGCAGCATCCCAGGACAGGCTGACGCCGTCACCAGGGGAAAGGCGGCGCAGCGGGTCGGTCGCGCCGGGGGTCTGGCGGACCACCACCAGCGGCGTGCCGTCCAGCTCCGCATGGTATTCCGTTTGCGAGCCGAGATAGGTGATGGCGCGCAGCCGCGCCGGCCCCCCGGGCGCGATGGCGACGTGCTCGGGCCGCAGAGCGAGGACGGCATTCCCCGCCGGCGCCGCGCCGGCCGCGCAGGGCAACAGGGCACCGGAAGCCGCGCGAAACCGGCCGGGCCCTTCCAGCCGCCCGTCCAGCAGGTTGCAGCGGCCGACGAAGCCGGCCACGAAGGGGTCGGCCGGGCGCTCGTACAGGTCCTCGGCCGTGCCGACCTGCCGCACCCGGCCGCGCTCCATCACCACCAGCCGGTCGGCCATGGTCAGCGCCTCCTCCTGATCATGCGTCACGATCAGGGTGGTCAGGCCAAGCCGCTGTTGCAGCGCGCGAATTTCCATCCGCACCTCGCCGCGCAGCTTGGCGTCAAGGTTGGACAGCGGCTCGTCCAGCAGGAACACGGCGGGGTTCACCACCAGGGCGCGGGCCAAGGCCACGCGCTGCTGCTGGCCGCCGGAAAGCTGGCGGGGCAGCCGGTCCTCCAGCCCTTCCAGCCGCACCATGCGGAGCGCCTCGCGCGCGCGCTCGTCGCGCTCGGCGCGGCTGACGCGGCGCATCTCCAGCCCGAAGGCCACGTTCTGGCCCACCGTCATGTGCGGGAACAGCGCGTAGGACTGGAACACCATGCCCGTGTCGCGCGCATGCGGGGGCGTGCGGGTCACGTCCTTGCCGCCGATCACCACGCGCCCGCCGCTGGGCGGCACGAAGCCGGCCACCATGCGCAGCGTGGTGGTCTTGCCGCAGCCGGAAGGGCCGAGCAGCGCCACCATCTCGCCCTGCCGGACATCGAGGTCGACGCGCTCCACGGCGGTCGAGCCGCCGTAGCGCTTGCTCAGCGCATCGAGGAGAAGGCTGCCCATCAGGCGGTGGCTCCCGGCATCAGACGGTCCTGGCGATCGAGACGAAGCGGTCGGTCACCAGCATCAGCACGGCGACGATGAGGATCTGCACGGTGGCCACGGCGGCCAGCGTCGGGTCCACGCGGAACTCCAGGTAGTTCAGCATGGCCACCGGCAGGGTGGTGCGGCCAGGGCCGACCAGCAGCAGGCTCAGTTCCAGGTTTTCGAAGCTCTGGATGAAGGAGAACAGGCAGGCGGCGATGATGCCCGGGCGCATGGCCGGCAGCGTGACGCGGCGGAACACCGTGAGGGGGCGGGCGCCGAGGTTGGCGGCGGCTTCCTCGGCCGCCTGGTCCATGCCCTGCAGGCTGGCGGACACCAGCCGCACCGTCCAGGGGATGGTCAACAGCACGTGGGCGGCGACCAGCCCCTCCACCGTGCCGGTGATGTCGCGGTCCAGCCAGAACTCCGCGCGCAGGTAGAACATGTAGAGCGCCGTGCCCGCCACCACGCCGGGCACCGCCAGCGGCCCCAGCAGCAGCGTGTTCAGCGCGCCGGCGCCACGTGGCCGGCCGCGCACCAGCGCATAGGCGGCGGCGGTGCCCAGCGGCACGCCGATCAGCGTGGCGGCCAGCGCCACCTGCGCGCTGGTGACAAAGCCGCGGGCGAATTCCTGCCGCGCCCAGGCGTTGACGTACCAGTCCAGCGTGAAGCCCGAGGGCGGGAAGGACACGATCTCCTGCCGGAACACGCTGATGACCACCACCATCAGCACGGGCGCGAGGATCAGCGTGAAGGCGGCGGCCACCATGGCGCCGAAAGCCACGCGGCCGGGGGATGGCAGGAACACGGGTCGCTCCCTGTCGCTCTGCGGCGGTTCATTCGTCCGCTGGGTGATCCGGGCGCACCGGTGGGCCGCGAAGCCTAGGACGGACCCGCGCCAAGGTCGATAGCTCCGCAGCAGGGGTGATGGGGCAGGGCGGGACTGCGTCGTTTGATCGCCCTGATCGATGGAACTTTGGGGAACAATCAATTTCACAGCGGGCGGAACCGCACCTACATTCTCTTCCAGCATGCTGTGCGCCAGCCCGAGCGGGGCAGCGCGCACGGCGATGCAGCATCTCGATAGGGAGAAGACGCATCATGGATGGGACGACCGACAACAAGGCAGCCGGCCAATGCCCGGTCGCGCATGGCGGCGCGGCCACCCGTCCCAAGGGCGGCGGCGGCGGGCGCAGCAACCGTGACTGGTGGCCGGAGCATCTGAGCCTCACCAAGCTGAGCCAGCATTCTCCCCGCGCCAACCCGATGGGCGCCGATTTCGACTACGCCGAGGCTTTCAAGAAGCTCGACCTCGACGCCGTGATCGCCGACCTGCACGCGCTGATGACGGATTCCCAGGACTGGTGGCCGGCCGATTTCGGCCATTATGGCGGCCTCTTCATCCGCCTCGCCTGGCACAGCGCGGGCACTTACCGCACGACGGACGGGCGCGGCGGCGCCGGCGGCGGGCAGCAGCGCTTCGCGCCGCTGAATTCCTGGCCCGACAACGCCAACCTGGACAAGGCGCGCCGCCTGCTGTGGCCGATCAAGCAGAAGTACGGCGACAACCTGTCCTGGGCCGACCTCTACGTGCTGGTGGGCAACGTCGCGCTGGAGTCCATGGGCTTCAAGACCTTCGGCTTCGCCGGCGGCCGTGCCGACACCTGGGAGCCGGAGGAGTTGTTCTGGGGCCCCGAGGGCACCTGGCTGGGCGACGAGCGCTACAGCGGCGAGCGCGAGCTGCACGAGACGCTGGGCGCCGTGCAGATGGGCCTGATCTACGTCAACCCGGAAGGCCCCAACGGCAAGCCGGACGCGCTCGGCTCGGCGCGCGACATCCGCGCCACCTTCGCGCGCATGGCGATGAACGATGAGGAGACGGTGGCCCTGATCGCCGGCGGCCACACCTTCGGCAAGACGCATGGCGCGGGCGATCCGTCCTTCGTGGGCGCGGAGCCGGAAGGTGCGGTGATCGAGGACCAGGGCCTGGGCTGGCGCAGCAAACACGGCACCGGCCACGGCCGCGACGCCATCACCGGCGGCCCCGAGGTGACGTGGTCGCAGACCCCCACGCAGTGGAGCAACTACTACTTCGAGAACCTCTTCAAGTATGAGTGGGAGCTGACCAAGAGCCCCGCCGGTGCCTATCAGTGGGTCGCCAAGGACGCCGAGGAAAGCATCCCCGACGCCTTCGATCCGGACCGCAAGCACCGCCCGACGATGCTCACCTCCGACCTCGCGCTGCGGGCGGACCCGGCCTACGAGAAGATTTCCCGCCGCTTCTTCGAGAATCCGGACCAGTTCGCCGACGCCTTCGCCCGCGCCTGGTTCAAGCTGACGCATCGCGACATGGGGCCGATCCAGCGCTACATCGGCCCGCTGGTGCCGCAGGAGCCGCTGATCTGGCAGGACCGCATCCCGCCCGTCGACCACCCGGTGATCAGCGAAGGCGAGATCGAGGCGCTGAAGGCGCAGATCCTGGCCACCGGCCTGTCCGTGTCGCAGCTGGTGTCGGCGGCCTGGGCCTCGGCTTCCACCTTCCGCTTCTCGGACAAGCGGGGCGGGGCCAACGGCGCACGCGTCCGGCTGGCGCCGCAGAAGGACTGGCAGGTCAACGACCCGGCGGATCTGGCGACCGTTCTGCGGGCGCTGGAAGGCGTGCAGGCGGCCTTCAACGGCACGGCCCAGGGTGGCATGAAGGTGTCGCTGGCGGACCTGATCGTGCTCGGCGGCTGTGCCGCGGTCGAGAAGGCGGCGAGCGATGCCGGCACCCCGGTCAAGGTGCCCTTCACGCCCGGCCGCATGGACGCCTCGGAGGAGCAGACCGACGCGGCATCCTTCGCGCCGCTGCGCCCCAAGGCGGACGGCTTCCGCAACTACTATGAGAGCGGCTGGATCATGGCGCCGGAAGAGGCGCTGGTGGACAGGGCAGAGCTGCTGCGGCTGTCGGGCCCGGAACTGACGGTGCTGGTCGGCGGCCTGCGCGTGCTGGGGGCGAATGCCGGCGGCAGCAAGCACGGCGTGTTCACCACCCGCCCGGGCCAGTTGACCAACGACTTCTTCGTCAACCTGCTGGACATGCGTCTGGAATGGATGCCGACGGGGTCGGAGAACGCCTATGAGGGCCGCGACCGACGGTCCAAGGAGGTGAAGTGGACCGGCACCCGGGTGGACCTCATCTTCGGCTCGCACTCGCAGTTGCGTGCGCTGGCCGAGGTCTATGGCAGCTCCACCGCGCAGCAGAAGTTCGTCAGGGACTTCGTGCAGGCCTGGCACAAGGTCATGGACAACGATCGCTACGACCTGATGTAGGGCGCACAAAACCGGCGGCGGCACCCCGGCGGGTGCCGCCGCTGTCTTGTTGAAGCTTTTCTGACAATGCGCCGGCGCCCCTATGCCGCATGCCAGCGCGGACGTAGCCAGCCCGGAGCATCGGAGCGGCACCGTCCATGAGCGAAGCGCAAACCCGGCCCAAGCTTGCCGAAACCCATATCGACCCCGACGTATCGCTGCGGGAGGCGACGATCGGGCGGTGCTGCGAGATCCTGCGCGGCACGGCGGTCGAGTATGCGACCCTCGGCGACTATTCCTACCTTGGCCCCAACTGCACCGTGGCGGATGCCGAGATCGGCCGGTTCTGCGCCATCGCCGCCAGCGTGCGGATCGGCGCGCCCAACCACCCGATCGACCGTCCCTCGCTGCACCGCTTCACCTATTGCCCGGAATATTACGACGCCGACGCGCAGCGCGATCAGGCCTTCTTCCGTGACCGGCGGGATGACCGCGTGCGCATCGGCCATGACGTCTGGATCGGCCATGCCGTCACGGTGCTGCCAGGGGTTTCGGTGGGCGATGGCGCGGTGCTGGCGGCTGGTGCGGTGGTCACCCGGGACGTGCCACCCTTCACGGTGGTCGGCGGCGTGCCCGCGCGGCCGATCCGCGAGCGCTTCCCGCCCGCCATCGCGGCGCGGCTGCAGCGCATCGCCTGGTGGAACTGGCCCTTCGAGTTGATCATGCAGCGCCTGCCGGACTTCCAGTCCAATGACATCGAGGCTTTCTGCGACCGCTGGGACCCGGCGGGCTAAAGCATTTCGCGCACGCGCAGCAGCGTCTGGTCCAGGTGCAGCGCCAGCACGCGGGCGAGTTCCACGCCATCGCGTGCCCGCAGCGCGGCCATCATCTGCTCGTGCTCGGCCACCGCGCCGGCCCACTTCTCCGGCCCGGCATTGCCGATAAAGCGCAGGTGCTTCATGCGCGCCTGGATGGCCTCGTGCGCCCAGCACAGCGTGGCGTTGCCGCTGAGCGCGATGATGGCCGTGTGGATCGCCTGATTGAGCTTGAAATAGGCCAGGCGGTCGCGCGCGGCGTAGCGCTCCAGCATGGCTGCGTGCAGCGCCTCGACCCGCGCGATGCCGTCCTCCGTGGCGGTGTGGCAGCTGATGGGCGCCGCCAGGACTTCGAGCGCCTTCAGGACGCTCAGCGCATCTGCCGCGTCCTTCAGTGTCAGCCGCCGCACCACGGCGCCGCGCGCCGGCACCAGCTCCACAAGGCCCTCGCCCGCCAGCATCCGCACCGCCTCGCGCAGCGGGGTGCGGGACACGCCGAGCTGCAGGCACAGCGCCACCTCGTTCAGCCGTTCCCCCGGGGCGATGATGCCTTGGGTGATCTGGTCGCGCAGGCGGGCTGCCACCTCCTCCTGCAAGGGGCGGCGGATGATCGGGGCATCGGCGAGGGCGGCGGGGTTTGGCATGGGCAGGGCGTGATGGCGCCTCGGGGTCGGGGCCGCAAGGGAAGCGGAAGGGCTTGACCTCGCCGCGACAAGGCTTCTAACTCTTCATACTGTATGCAGAATAAGACGCGGTGTCGAGCATCGCGCGGAGGAACCGGACGCATGAGCGCCACCCCCTTGCCGCATCTGGCCCTGGCCATGGGCGATGCTGCCGGCATTTCCCCCGAGTTGACCGCCCGCGTGCTGGCCGACCCAGCCGTGCTGGCTGCGGCCCGCATCACCGTCTTCGGCGATGCCCGCGTGCTGCGGCGCGGCGCCGAGGTGGCAGGCGTGACACTGGACATCGACACCGTGCCGGACGGCGCCGCCGCGCAGCCGGCGCCCGGGCGGCCGTTGCTGGTGGACCTTGGCCATTGCGACCCGGACCAGGTGCCGCTGGGCGAGATCTCCCCGGCCGGCGGCGGCTTCGCGACGGAGAACTTCCGCCGCGCCCTGGCGCTGGCCGCCGGCGGCGGGGCGGATGCCGTGTGCTTCACGCCCTTCAACAAGGCGGCGATGCGCCTGGCGACGCCGGGCTACGAGGACGAGATCGGCTTCACGGCCGAGGCCATCGGCTTTCACGGCACGGCCAAGGAGTTCAACGTGCTGGAAGGGCTGTGGAACGCCCGCGTCACCTCGCATGTGCCGCTCAAGGACGTGGCGGGGCTGCTGACCCGGCAGTCGATCCTGGACAACCTGCGGCTGACAGACAGCGCGCTCCGCGCCTCCGGCGTGGCGCGGCCGCGCATCGCCGTCGCGGGGCTGAACCCGCATGCCGGCGACAGCGGCAACTTCGGGCGCGAGGAGATCGACATCATCCAGCCCGCCGTGGAAGCCGGCAAGGCGGAGCAGATCGGCTGCGACGGGCCTTTCCCGGCGGACACGGTGTTCGTGCGCGCCAGGCGCGGCGACTTTGATGCCGTGCTCACGATGTATCACGACCAGGGGCAGATCGCGATGAAACTGATCGGCTTCGAGGCAGGCGTGACGCTGATGGGCGGCTTTCCGTTCCCGATCTGCACGGCGGCGCACGGCACGGCCTACGACATCGCGGGGCAGGGCATCGCCCACCCCGGTGCCATGCGCAACGCCATGCTGCTGGCGGCGCGCATGGCCCAGCGGGAGCACGCCCCCGCCACCTGACCACGACGCGCCGCCGAGAACCCCGCAAAGGGGCCGGCGGCTTCAACCGGAGGAGGAAACCCATGAAGCTGTTCCTGAAGGCGGCGCTGTGCGGCGCGGCGGTCACCATGGCGGCACCGGCCATGGCGCAAAGCGGCTGGCAGCCGACGCGGCCGGTCGAGTTCGTCGTCACCTCCGGCGCCGGCGGAGGCACCGACCTGTTCGCGCGCACGGTGCAGGCGGCCATCGCCAAGCACGACCTGCTGCCTGTCTCGGTGGTCGTCACCAACAAGGGCGCGGGCTCGGGGGCGGAGGGCTTCGTCTACGGGCGCGGCGCGCAGGGCGACCCGCACAAGCTGATCTTCGCCACCAACAACGAATGGCTGCTGCCGCTGGTCGCCAAGGTGGCCTGGAAGCCGGAGGAGCTGACGCCCGTGGCCGGCATGGCCTTTGACGAGTTCATGCTGTGGGTGAAGCAGGACGCGCCTTATCGCACCGCCGCCGAGTTCGTCGCCGCCGCGCGGGAAAAGCCGGGCGCCGTGCGCATGGGCGGCAGCCAGACGCGCGACACCGACCAGACTCTGACGGCGCTGATCCAGCGCGCGGCGGGCGTGCGCTTCACCTACGTGCCGTTCCGTGGCGGCGGGGAGGCCGGCGTGCAGCTCGCGGGCGGGCATATCGACGGCAACACCAACAACCCGTCTGAAAGCATCGGCGGCTGGCGCGGCAGCCAGGTGCGTCCGCTGTGCGTGTTCCGCTCGCAGCCACTGCCGGCGGGCGCCAAGGTCACGGAAACGCAGGCGTGGTCCGATGTGCCGACCTGTGTCAGCCAGGGGCTCGCGATCGAGGAGTTCCGCATGCCGCGCAGCACCTTCCTGCCGCCTGGCGTTCCCGCCGCCGCGCAGGCCTACTGGACCGAGGTGATGCGCAAGGTCTCGGAAACACCCGAGTGGCAGGACTACGTTACCCGCACAAGCCAGAGCAGCAGCTTCATGGCGCCCGACGCGCTGCGCGCCCTGATGCAGAAGGAAACGGCGGCGGCGCGCGAGGTCTATGCCGCCGAAGGCTGGCTGGTGAACTGACCGCGACGGGGAGGGGAAAGCCGCGATGCTGAACCGGCACCAGCTGGAGCTGATCTTCGCCGCCATCGTGTTCGTGATCGGTGCCATCGGCCTTTACGGCTCGCTGGACCTGACGGTGGGCTGGGCGGAGGACGGGCCGCAGGCCGGCTACTTCCCTTTCCGTGTCGGGCTGATCCTGATGGTCGCCTCGCTGCTCGTGGCCATGCAGGCCTGGCGGGGGCGGGCGGCACTGCGGCAGGTGCCGGTGGCCGATGGCCCAGGCGCCCGCCGCGTGCTGGGCTTCGCGCTGCCCGTGGTGGCGCTGGTCGCCGTTTCCCAATGGCTCGGGCTTTACGTCGGCATGGCGCTCTACCTGCTGGGCGTCATCCGCTTTCAGGGGCGGCGGCCGTGGCATGTCGCGCTCGGCGTCGCGCTCGGCGTCACGGTCGCCACCTTCCTGGTGTTCGAGAAGTGGTTCCTGGTGCCGCTGCTGAAGGGTCCGCTTGAAGTCATGTTGGGGCTCGGCTGATGCTCGCCAACATCGACTCCCTGATGCACGGCTTCTCGGTCGCGCTCACCTTCCACCACATCCTGCTGATGGTCGCCGGCGTGCTGCTGGGCATCCTGGTCGGCGTGCTGCCGGGGCTGGGGGCGCCCAACGGCGTCACGCTGCTCTTGCCGCTGACTTTCTCGATGGACCCGGTCTCGGCCATCATCCTGCTGACCAGCCTCTACTGGGGCGCGCTGTTCGGCGGCTCGACCACGTCCATCCTGTTCAACATCCCGGGCGAGCCGTCTTCCGTCGCCACCACCTTTGACGGCTACCCGCTGGCGCGCCAGGGGCGGGCGACCGAGGCGCTGACCTATGCCTTCCTGTCCGCCGGTTTTGGCGCCCTCGTGGGCATCATTGTCATCACGCTGCTGGCCAGCGCCGTCGCCTCCTTCGCGCTGCGCTTCGGGCCGCCGGAATACTTCGCGGTCTATTTCCTGGCCTTCGCCTCTTTCATCGCCTTCGGCGGCGGCTCGCCGCTCAAGACCATCGTCTCGCTCGGCCTCGGCTTCGGCTTCGGCATGATGGGGATGGACACGGTGTCCGGCGCGCTGCGCCTGACCTTCGACATCCCGGACCTGATCCGCGGCATCTCCTTCCTCGTCGTCGTCATCGGGCTGTTCGGCCTGGGTGAGCTGCTGCTGACCATCGAGGAAGGGCCCGAGTTCAAGGGTGCCCAGAGCAAGCTGGACCCGCGTGAGATCCTGCGCACGATCGGCAAGATGCCGCGCTACTGGCTGGCGATGCTGCGCGGCAGCGCGGTGGGCGTCTGGATGGGCATTACGCCCGGCGGGCCGACGGCGGCCTCCTTCATGTCCTATGGCATCGCGCGGCGCGTGTCGCGCAACCGCGCCAACTTCGGCAAGGGCGAGCCGGAGGGCGTGATCGCGCCCGAGACCGCCGACCATTCCGCCGGCACCGCCGCCATGCTGCCGATGCTCTCGCTCGGCATACCGGGCTCGGCCACCTCGGCCGTGATGCTCGGGGGGCTGATGATCTGGGGGCTGAATCCGGGGCCGATGCTGTTTATCGAGCAGCGCGACTTCGTCTGGGGCATGATCGCGTCGATGTATCTCGGCAACGTCATCGGCGTGGTGCTGGCGCTGGCCACGGTGCCGCTGTTCGCGGCCATGCTGTCGGTGTCGTTTTCCATCATCGGGCCGGTCATCGTCACGGTCTGCCTGGTCGGCGCCTATACGGTGGCCGGCGCGGGGTTCGACCTGTGGCTGGCGCTGATCTTCGGTGCCATGGGCTATGTCATGAAGAAGCTGGACTACCCGTTGGCGCCGCTGGTGCTCGCCATGGTGATCGGCGACAAGGCGGAGGACGCCTTCCGCCAGTCCATGCTGCTGTCCAACGGCTCGCTCGGCGTGCTGTGGTCCAACCCGCTGGTCGGCACGCTGTCCACGCTGGCGATCGCCATCCTGCTGTGGCCGCTCGTCAGCCTGATGCTGGCGCGCCGCGGCACGCCTGCCCACGAAGGATCCAAGCCGTGACCGACGAGACCCCCGACCAGAAGGGCACGCTGCGCTCGCGCGCCTGGTTCGCGCGGCAGGACAAGATGGGGTTCTACTACCGCTCCTGGCTGCGCAACCGCGGGCTGCCGAACGACCAGTTCGATGGCCGCCCGGTCATCGGCATCTGCAACACCTGGTCGGAGCTGACGCCCTGCAACGGGCACTTCCGTACCATCGCCGAGCATGTCCGCTACGGCATCCTGGAAGCCGGCGGCTACCCGCTGGAATTCCCGGTGCTCAGCCTGGGCGAAACGCAGATGCGCCCCAGCGCCATGCTGTACCGCAACCTGGCGTCGATGGACGTGGAGGAAGCGCTGCGCGCCAACCCGCTGGACGGCGTGGTGCTGCTGATGGGCTGCGACAAGACCACGCCGGCGCTGCTGATGGGCGCGGCCAGCGTGGACCTGCCGACCATCGGCGTTTCCGGCGGGCCGATGCTGAACGGGCATTACCGGGGGCAGAAGATCGGCTCCGGCACCAACACCATCTCCATGAGCGAGCAGCTGCGCGCCGGCGAGATCAGTCTGCGTGATTTCCACGAGGCGGAGGGCGCGATGTCGCGCTCCGCCGGCTCCTGCATGACCATGGGGACGGCCTCCACCATGGCCTCGGTGGTGGAGGCGATCGGTGTCGGCCTGCCGCACAACGCCGCCATCCCGGCGGTGGACGCGCGGCGCAACGAGCTGGCGCGGCTGGCTGGGCGGCGCATCGTGGCCATGGTGCGGGAAGACCAGCGCCTGTCCTCCATCATGACGCGGCAGGCCTTCGAGAACGCCATCCGCACCCTGGCCGCGATCGGCGGCTCCACCAACGCGGTGGTGCACCTGCTGGCCATCGCCGGGCGGCTCGGCGTGCCGCTGACGCTGGACGATTTCGACCGGCTGGCCAGCGAGGTGAACTGCCTGGTCAACCTGAAGCCCTCCGGCGAGCACCTGATGGAGGACTTCTTCTATGCCGGCGGCCTGCCCGTGGTGCTGCGCGAGCTGCTGGAGCGCGGCCTGCTGCACGGCGATGCCCGCACCGCCAATGGCCGCACCCTGGCCGAGAACGTGGCCGATGCCGAGTGCTGGAACCGCGACGTCATCCATACCTACGACGCGCCGTTCAAGCCGCAGGCCGGCATGGCCATCCTGCGCGGCAACCTGTGCCCGGACGGCGCGGTGATCAAGCCCTCCGCCGCCTCGCCGCACCTGCTGCAGCACACCGGCCGGGCCGTGGTCTTCGAAAGCATCGAAGATCTGCACGCCCGCATCAACGACGAGGCGCTGGAGATCGATGCCACCAGCATCATGGTGCTGAAGTACTGCGGGCCGAAGGGCTATCCCGGCATGGCGGAGGTGGGCAACATGCCATTGCCGCCCAAGCTGCTGCGGGAAGGCGTGCGGGACATGATCCGCATCTCGGACGCCCGCATGTCCGGCACCGCCTACGGCACCGTGGTGCTGCATGTGGCGCCGGAGGCGATGGCCGGCGGCAACCTGGCGCTGGTCGAGAACGGCGACACCATCACCTTGGATGTCGCCGCCCGCTCGCTGCACCTGCATGTGGACGACGCCACGCTGGCCGCCCGCCGGGCCGCCTGGGTGAAGCCGCCCACGCCGCTGGCCGAGCGCGGCTACACCCGCATGTATGTCGACCACGTGCTGCAGGCGGACAAGGGCGTGGACCTCGACTTCCTGGTGGGCGGCAGCGGCGCGCCCGTGGCGCGGGACAATCATTGAGGCCCAGCCCATGAACTTCGATATCCTGTTCCGCGACCTCGGCGACCGGCGCTTTCGCGTGGGGGTGACGGGGGCGGGGGGCGAGTTCAGCCGCTCGCTGCTGTCGCAGATCGGCGCCGTGCCGAACCTGCGGGTCGCCGCGCTGTGCGACCTCGACCCGCAGCGGGTGCTGCGGCTGCTGGACGAGCTTGGCATCCCCGGCGGCGTGCTGTGCCATGACGCGGCCGGGGTCGCCGCGCTGGGCGAGGGCATCGCCGTGGTGGCGGACGCCGCGCTGCTGGCGCAAACCCCGCTCGACATCCTGGTGGAAGCCACCGGCCAGCCGGAAGCCGGCGGGCGCATCGCCGCCGAGGCGATCGGGCGCGGCGTGCACGTGGCCATGGTGAGCAAGGAGGTGGATTCCGTGGTCGGCCCGCAGCTCAACCAGCTCGCGCTGCGCCGGGGCGTCGTCTACACCACGGCGGAGGGCGACCAGCCCGCCAACCTGATCGGCCTCGTCACCTGGGCACGGCTGCTGGGGTTCGAGGTGGTGGCCGCCGGCAAGTCCAGCGAATACGATTTCGTGTTCGACCACGACAGCGGCGACCTCACCTGGACGGACCGCACCTGCCACGCCCCCGGCCTCGCCGGCGCGTGGCGGCTGGGGGATGACGTGGCCGCCACCCTGGCACGCCGCTCCGCCCTGCTGGCGGACCTGCCGCAAAGCGCCACGCCGGACTATTGCGAGATGAACGTCGTGGCCAACTCCACGGGCCTGCTGCCGTCCCGCGACGCGCTGAGCTACCCGGTATGCCGCATCACCGAGCTGGCGGACATCTTCGTGCCACGCGAGCACGGCGGCATCCTGGACCGCACCGGCGTGGTGGATGTGTTCAACTGCCTGCGCCGCACCGACGAGGTGAGCTTCGGCGGCGGTGTCTTCGTGATCGTGAAGTGTGGCGACAGCAAGGTGTGGGAGATGCTGCGCGGCAAGGGTCACGTGGTCAGCCGCGACGGCCGCCACGCCTGCATCTTTCTGCCGTATCACTTCATGGGCCTGGAAACGCCGCTGTCGCTGCTGTCCGCCGTGGCGCATGGCCGAGCCTCCGGCAGCGACCGGCAGCGCGCCCATGCGGTGATGGTGGCACGCGCCGACCGCGACTTTCGTGCCGGCGAGGTGCTGCACATGGGTGGCCACCACCACGTGATGACCGACACCACCGCCTTGCTGCTGCCGGCGGCGGAAGCCACGGGGCTGGCACCCTTCTACCTGGCCGCCAACAAGCCGCTGAGCGCCCCTGTGCGGGCGGGCGAGCTGATCCCGGAAAGCGCGGTGGAGCTGGACGGCTCCTTTCTGCACAACCTGCGCCGGACCGTGGCGGTGCCGGAACAGGCGTCCTAGCGCCGGCGGCGGCGGCCCGCGGGGGGCTTCTTGCCCCGCGCCTTGACCGGCATGGGCGCCGCTGGCGCAGGCAAGGGCGCGGGAATGCCCGCCGCCCCGGCATAGCGCTGCAGCGTGGCCCCGGCCGCGAGATGCGGGTAGGCCGGGGCCCCCGCCGGCCACAGCTTGGCGAAGGCCGCCACCTCCGCATGGTCCTGCCCACGGATGGTCTGCACCAGGAACGATGCCGCCTGCGCCGGCTTCAGCCGCCGGTCCCGCAGGAGGTGCAGGTGCCATTCGCGGGCGCGCAGCGGGCACCAGTCCACCAGCGCCTCCCGCAGTGCCGCGCGCACCTCGGGCGGCAGGGCCTCGAAGGCCCGGTAGGGGTCGCCCTTGAGGCTGCTGCGGGGCTTGGCGGCCATGCTGTTGTCCATGGCGGCCTTGTAGCCAGACGTGGCGCGGAGGGAAACGGCGTCAGGGATGCATCGCGGCGCCCTTGGTGGCCTTGTCCACATCCTTCTTCGGGCCGCGCAGCGCCAGGCCCACGAAGTCCGGCGCATCGGCCGGCTCGGCCGCGAAGGCCGCGCGGTTGGCGGCATCGTGCCCGGTGGAGAACATGGCACGCACGTAGACGGCGCGTGTCAGGCCCCGCTCGTTGGCCTGGCGAAAGGCGCGCTGCAGCACCTCGGGCGTCGCGGCCAGGATCAGCATGGGCTGGCCCAGAAGGGCGGCGTGGCGGCGGCCGGCGGCGTCCTCGTAGGGCTCGCCCATGGCTTCCGGCGCGGCGCCGGCGATGCCGGTGGCCAGGAATGCCGCGACATTAAGCTTCTGCCACACGGCCAGATCCTGCAGCACCAGGATCGCCACCTTGGTGTCGAACGTCATGCCGGCTGCTCCTCCCCCCGGGTTGAGGGGGCATCTCAGCCGCCTTGCGCCGCTCTGTCTGGAACATCCGTGCACAGCGCGCGGTAGGCCGCCGGGGTGATGCCGTAAGCGCGGCGGAAGCGGCGCCCGAGATGGCTCTGGTCCGCGAAGCCGCAGGCGGCGGCCGCCGCCGCCGGCCGTTCCCCGCGCGCCAGCAGCCGCCGCGCCCTGAGCAGGCGGATCTGCACCAGGTAGGCGTGCGGCGAGGTGCCGAAGGCGGCGCGAAACGCGCGGGACAGGTGGAAGCGGTCCGCCGCACCCGCCGCCCGGGCCAGGGCATCCGCGCCGGGGTCTTCCGCCAGCAGGGCATGCAGGCAATCCCGCGCGCGCTCCGCCACGCGGCTGTCGCGCCGCGCCGCCGCCGCGCGGGAGGCCAAGCCCAGATGCGGCCGCAACAGGTGCAGCACGGCGTCCATGGCGGCATCGCGCCGCAGCCGCTCGTTCGGCTGGAACAGCGCCAGGCTGGCGGCGCGGATGGCGGCGCCGAGCGCCGGATCGTCATGGAGGCAGGCGGCGAAGCCCGGTGCGCCACGCGCGGCGTGGTCCAGGCCGTGCCGCAACCACGCCTGGGGAAGATACAGCATGCGGTAGCTGAAGCCGCCCGGCGCGCCGGCCTGCCCGTCATGCGCCTCGCCCGGCTCGATCAAGATCACCCGGCCGGCGGTGCTGCGTTGCCGCACGCCGCGGCACAGAAAATCCTGCACCCCATGGTCGGTGACGCCGACCAGCCATTCGTCATGGCGGTGCAGGTCATAGGCATGCGCGGCGAAGCGGGCGCCGACCGCCTCCACGCCCGTCGCGTCGTCGCGCACGATCCGGACGTGGTCGGGGGTAGCGGGGGCATCGGCGGTCATCGCCCGAGATCATAGGCCGGGCGGGGCCGCCCGATCGAGGCCCGGAGCGCGGGCGGCAGCGCTATCAGCGGAGGGCGATGCCGAGGTCGTCCAGGATGGTGGCCAGCTCATCGCGGCAATCCAGCAGGGGTTCCGACGCCACGGCCTGCAGCTTCGGCACGGCCCGGTCGTAGACGGCGATGCAGCGGTCCTCGTTCAGCCGCGACGGATAGAAGATGCCGTCGGGTTGCTCGGCATGGGCATGAAAGGCGGCCGACCAAGCCTGCGCCAGCCGCTGGTCCCTGGCCCCGACCACGTCCGACGGCACGCCCATCCGCAGGCCGCCGTCACCGGTGAGGTCGACCAGGCGCAGCGCCACAGTGGGGCGGATGCGCGCCAGCGACCGCGCGGCGATCTCCGCCATGGCGACAATGCAGCTCTCGCCCCTGCCGTCGGCCCGGTCGCGCAGAATGGTTTCCACAAAGGCGACCTTGGCGGTGGCACCCAGATACACCAGGCCGAAGGCTGTGCCCGTGGGGTCGCTGAACCGGCTCCGGCCATGGCCCCACCCCAGCGGGTCCGGAAAGCGGGTTTCGAACATCCGGCGCCAGACCGCACCGGCCGGAATGGTTTTCAGCACAAGGGCGCGCCCGGCCAGCGCCGGGCCCGGCAAAATCGGCGGCAGCATGCTAGGCGAAGGCGCCGCCGGCCTGGTTGCGGGCCACCTGCAGAACCGCGTCGAGGCGCCCGGCCTTCAGGGCGTTCAGCGCCGTCATGCCGCCGAGCTCCGCATGGGCGGTACGAAGAAAGCGGAACACGGCCCAGGGCTGGCCGCCCAGCAGGGCGAACACATCCGGCAGGCCGGGCAGCGGCAGGCCGGCATCCGTCACCTGCCACGCGGGATACCGCACGCCGCGGGTGGTGCCTTCCAGGCCCAGCAGCTCGTGCCGCCGCCGCTTGGCGTTGACCGTCTCGTGCGATGCCCCGATCAGCGCTCCGAAGTCGCGGGCCGTCAGCATGTCGGGGCCCCGCAGGATCTCGGCCGCCTTGACCGCGCCGCGCGCCCTGGCCCGCGCCAGGGCGGCATCCAGCCGGTCCCCATCCGGGGGGGGCGCGGCGGCGTCGCCGACCGCCTCGGCCACGCCATCCGGGGTGATCTTGTAAGTGATGGTGATGGTTTGGCCGGTCCGCCGCGCCTTGGCCGCGACATCGGCGAAGCCCGAGATCACCGTCCCGATGCTTTGCCCCATGCTGCCGATATGGCGGTACAGCGCCCGGGGCACCCGGATCTCCGCCACGTCGTCGCCGGCCTTGAGGGCAAGCGGCCGGCCGCCGGTCCGCTTGGCGGGCACGCGCCGGGTAAGCGCCTGGGGTTGGGTCGCGGCGTCCTTCATGGATGATAAACTCGGCATTCCTGTCAGGTTTGTCAAGTTCGTCAAGCTGGTCAACCGGCTGTGGCATCCCGCGCCCATGCCTTTTCCCCACATGACCCGGCCCCACATCCTTTCGCATGGGCCACCGCCTTTCCAAGACCGCTTCCCACAGCAACAGCCCTGGCCAGCCGGAGCCACTATCGGACGCTGCAGCCGCCGTGCCGATGGCCGGGCGGGAAGCCTTGCTGGGCGCGCCACATATGCGCAGCCTGGAAGCCTATCGTGCCGCGCTGCTGCCGCGCTGGCCCCGGATGCCGCATTTCGATCCGCTGGACGGCGGCGCCGGCGCCCGCATGCTGGTGTTGCTGGAAAGCCCGGCACCGGGCGCAGACGAACTTCGCTTTGTGTCGCGCGACAATGCCACGGGCACCGGGCGAAACCTGCGGCGCTTTCTGGCCGCCGCCGGCATCGCACGCGAGCACACGGTGCTGTGGAACGCCGTGCCCGGCATCCTGCATGCCCCCGGGGCCCGCAACCGCGCACCCCGCGCCGCGGAGGTGGCGGCCGGCCTGCGGGAACTGCCGGCCTTGCTCGACCACCTGCCACGGCTGCGGCTGGTGCTGCTCGCCGGGCGGGTCGCGGCGCGGGCGGCGCCGCTGCTGTCCAGCACCCGCCCGGCGCTGGCCATGCTGACCATGCCGCATCCCAGCCCGGTCTACGTCAACACCAACCCGACCATCGCCGCCGGCATGCTGGAGGTGCTGCGGCGCGCCCAAACGCTGCTGGCAGCCGACGGGGCAGGGGAGTGATGCCCTTCGGCGGCTCGCTGCCCCCCCCTTTCGGAGCGCGTAAGCGCCACGGATCAAGGACGGCCGGGTGCTAGGCACTTCCGGCGAGGTCCGGGGATGCCGGGCACAGGCGGTGTCCATCGGGGTCGGTCGTGGCCTGCTCCTGCCCATGCAGCAGCACGGCGGTGGCCGCCGCACTGCTCGCCGCGGCGGCGGCGGGCACCGGCACCGGCCGGCGGTAGCACAACAGTTCCAGGTGCGGCGGGCCGCCGGTGCCGGGCCGCAAGGCGGTCACTTCCACCACCGCCTCGTCCAGCCCGTCCAGCCGTGCCTGTTCCGGGCCATGGTTCAGCTGCGTGGCGTCGGCCACAAAGCCCAGGGTGTTGTAGAAGGCGACGCTGCGGGCGGTATCGGCGATGCTGATGGCCGAATGGTCGATGCCCGCGAACAGGGCCGTTGCACCCCGCCAGGCCGGGGGCACGGCGTCCGGCGGGAATTGCAGCAGCTCCAGCGGATGCCCGTCCGGGTCGCGGAACTTGAAGGCCGTGGCGCCGCCGGATGAAAGGGGCAGCCGCTCCGGCCCATGGCGGGAGATCGCGGTCCAGCCAGGAACGGTAACCAGGTGGCGCATCGCCGACGCCATGTCCGGCACCACGATGGCGCAATGCTGAAAGCCCGCCTCGAAGCCCGCGAAGTCGCGGCGCGCCGTGCCCGCCGCCGGGCGGAGCAGCAGCCGCTGGCTGCCCAGCCGCAACGCCGGCCCTTCCGTGAGTCCGCAGCCGAAGGCGCGGGCATAGAACGCCGCCGTGGCCTGCGGGTCCGGGCAACGCAGCAGAACGGCGGCGATGCTCACGGCCACGTGGCGCCCCGCCGGTTCAGGAACACCGCGTACAGCGCATGCGAGGCGCCGATGAACAGCCGGTTGCGTTGCGGCCCGCCGCCGAAGCACAGGTTGGACACCCGCGCCGGCAGCAGGATGCGCCCCAGCAGCGTGCCATCGGGGGCGATGCAATGCACGCCGTCGGCGGCGCTGGACCAAATGTTCCCGTCCTCGTCCACCGCCATGCCATCCGTGTAGCCGGGGTCGACCTTGTGGAAATCCCGGAGCGGGCCGCACACCGCGCCATTGGCCGACAAAGGCAGCACCCGCAGCACCTGCACCGGGTCAAGCCGCGTCTGGTCACCCGTTTCGGCGACGTAAAGCAGCCGCTCGTCGGGCGAGAAGGCGAGGCCGTTCGGGCCATCAAAGGCGTCCGACACCCTGACCAGCGGGCCACCTTCCGCCGGCAGGCGGTACACGGCCGGGCGCAGCTCGCTGGGCTGCCGCAGGCCCTCGTAGTCGTTCGCGATGCCATAGACCGGGTCGGTGAACCAGATGCTGCCGTCGGAGCGCACCACCACGTCGTTGGGCGAATTCAGCCGATGACCCTCGAAGCGGTCGGCCAGGGTGGTCAGGCTGCCGTCATGCTCCACCCGCTGCACCGCGCGTGCCAGGTTGCTGCACAGCACGATCCGGCCCTGCCGGTCGCGTGCCTGGCCGTTGGCCTTGCCGGAGGGCTGGCGCCACACCGAAAGGCCGGTGGCCTCGCTCCACAGCATGGTGCGGTCACGCGGCAGGTCCTGGAACAGGAGGGCGTTCCAGTCGCCCATCCACACCAGCCCCTCCACCCAGCGGAACCCTTCGGCCAGCTTTTCCACCGGCGCGTTGTCCAGCACCAGCTTCCGGAAGCGCGGGTCGTGCGGCAGGAAGCCGGGCTCGGCCATGGCGGCTAGCCGAAGCGGCAGGGGGTGGTGGCATCCCGGCGGCTGTCGAACTGCACCACCATCAGGACCGCCGGCGCGTCGCCCACCGTGCCGGACAGGTGGCCCTTGCGGCCATCCCGTTCCCGGCAACCCTGGTCCTCGCCGAAGGAAATCTCGCCCGGGCCCATTTCCACGCGGCTGCCATCCATCGCTTCCACGAACCAGCGGCCGGACAGCGGGATGATCCATTGCGGGGATGGGTTCTCATGCCACGCGCCCTGCCACCCCACCGGCTGCACCGTCACCATCACGGTCATGCCGTCATGGTGCTTGCGGCCCTGCCATTGCGGTGCCGCCGGGGGCTGCATGGACTTCAGCTCGAACTCCGTCATGTGGCAACGCCGATGCCGGCTGACGCCGTCCGCGTCGGTGTAGAGGTGCCAGTAGGGCACGGTGGGGCTGGGATCGCTCATGGCAGGGTCCGGTGCTGGTAGGGATGGGTGGAGGACAGCGGGTCGGCCAGCAGCCCTCGCAGCCCCACGCCGCCGCTGAGCGCCAGGGCCACCAGAGCGCCCGCCAGGGCGATGTTCTTGAGGAAGTCCCAGAACACGTCCCGCCCCTGGCTGGGCCCGCGCAGGCGGAAATCCGGCGCCGCCCAGAAGCGCTTGAACAGCAGCGCGGTGACGGCGCAGTAGCCGGCCAGCACCACCGCACCGAGCCGGTCGGCCACGCCGGTCAGCAGCGACAGAGAGCACAGCACTTCCGTCGCCAGGCCGAGCAGCACCATCGCCCCCGCCAGGGCGGGCATGGCCACCGCCTGCTTGGCCTGCGTCACGGCGCCACGGAAGTTCAGCAGCTTGTCCAGTGCGCTGAACGGCAGAAACAGCAGCACCAGGGCGCAGCGCGACAAAAGGACGGCGAGGTCATCGAGGCTCATGGGACGGGCGCTGCCGGTACGGTTCGCTTTCACAATGCCGCGCCGCGGTGCCGGGTTCCGCACGTGACAAACACTTCAGAATGGAACGCCGGGGCGGTCACGGGCATTCTTGCAGCGATGAAACCGGGGGCGCGGCCATGATCCAGGAACGCTACGACGTGGTGATCGTCGGCTCTGGCCCGGGCGGCGGCACCATGGCCTGGAAGCTGGCGCAAAGCGGCAAGCGCATCCTGCTGATCGAGCGTGGCGACTACCTGAAGCGCGAGCGGGAAAACTGGGACACCCGCGCGGTGTTCGCCGAGGGCCGCTATCAGGCGCCCGAAACCTGGGCCTCCTCCTCCGGCGACCACTTCCATCCGGGGCTGCACTACTTCGTGGGTGGCAATTCCAAGGTCTATGGCGCCGCGCTGTTCCGGCTGCGGCAGGAGGATTTTGGCGCGGTGCGCCACCCGAATGGCGTATCCCCGGAATGGCCGGTCAAGTACGACACCTTCGAGCCGTATTACCAAGCGGCCGAGGAACTGTTCCAAGTGCGTGGCCAGCGCGGCGAGGACCCCACGGAGCCGCCCGCCCCGCGCGGCTACGCCCACCCCCCCATCCGCCACGAGCCGCGCATCCAGCAACTGGCGGACGACCTGGCCGGCGAGGGGCTGCACCCGTTCCACCTGCCGATCGGCGGGCTGATGGAGCAGGACGAAACGGGCGCGGCCACGCCGCATTCCCCCCTGCTGCGCTGCGACCCGTTCGATGGCTACCCCAGCCTGACCAACGGCAAGGCCGACGCGCAGATCATCTGCGTCGACCCTGCCCTGAAGCAACATCCGAACCTGACGCTGCTGCGCAAAGCCTATGTGGAACGCCTGCTGACCGACCCGGCCGGGCGGACCGTGACGGGGGTGGAAACCGTGGTGGACGGGCAGCGGCACGTGATCCAGGGCGACCTGGTGGTGGTGGCCTGCGGCGCGCTGTCCTCGGCCCTGCTGTTTCTGCGCTCGGCCACCGATGCGCATCCGGACGGGCTGGCCAACCGCTCGGGGCAGGTGGGGCGCAACTACATGCGGCACAACAACGCGACCGTGCTGGCCATCTCCCGCGCCCCCAATCCGACTGAATTCCAGAAGACGCTGGGGCTGAACGACTTCTACCACGCGCATGACCGCAGCCCCGCCAACCCGCATGACTTTCCGCTCGGCCATATCCAGATGGTCGGCAAGTCGGACGGCACGCAGATCGAGGCGGAGGGGCTGCCAAGCTTCCTGCAATGGCTGCCGGAAAAGCCCTTCGGCTGGATCGCGGAACATTCGATCGACTTCTGGCTGACGTCGGAAGACCTGCCGCGCCAGGAAAACCGTATCTTCTACCGCGACGGGCAGGTGCATCTGGACCTGACGCCCACCAATATGCAGGCGCATCACCTGCTGCGCGAAACCCTGCGGCAGATCTGCGACAAGACCGACATCCACCCCCACCTGTTCAACCGCACCCTGTACCTGGGCAAGAACACGCCGATCGGTGGCACTGCCCACCAGTCCGGCACCCTGGTCTTCGGCGAGGACCCGGCGGCATCCGTGCTGGACCTGGATTGCAAGGCCCACGGCATCGACAACCTTTACGTGACGGATGCCAGCTTCTTTCCGTCCATCGGCGCCGTGAACCCGACGCTGACCATCATCGCCAACGCCTTGCGGGTGGCCGACGTCATCGCCGGCCGCTGGGCATGACGGGGCGCTCCGCCCGCGCCGGGCGGTGTTGCGGCGCGCTGGCCACGGCGCTGCTGCTGGGCGGCTGTGATGTGCTGGACCGGGGCTTCCTGTCGCCCGCGGGCCCGATCGCCTCGGCCATCCGCGACGAATTCGTCCTGGTCTGCCTGATCATGCTGTTCGTGGTGGTGCCGGTGCTGCTGCTGGTGCCGCTGATCGCCTGGCACTACCGCCTGTCCAACACCCACAACGCCTACCGGCCGCAATGGGGGTTCAGCTGGCCGCTGGAAGGCTTCATCTGGATCCCGCCGGTGCTGATCGTGATCGTGCTGTCGGTGTTCCTGTGGCGCAGCACGCACCGGCTGGACCCCTACAAGCCACTGCCGGGCGAGGCCATCACGGTGCAGGCCATCGCGGCGGACTGGAAATGGATCTTCATCTATCCCGAGCAGGGAGTGGCCAGCGTGAACCGGCTGGTCATCCCGGCCGGCCAGCCCGTCCACCTCGACCTGACCAGCGCCACGGTGATGCAGTCGCTGATGATGCCCCGGCTGGCGGGTCAGATCTACGCCATGGCCGGCATGCGCACGCAGCTCAACTTCGCGGCCGACATGCCCGGCAGCTTCCGCGGTGAGAACACGCAGTTCAACGGCGCGGGCTTCCAGCAGCAGAAGTTCGAGGTCGCGTCGCTGGACCGCGAGGGCTTCGCGCGCTGGCTGGCCGAGGCACGGGCGCAGCCTGGGCGGCTGGACGCGGCGGCATACCAGGGCTTGTCGCGACGTTCCGTGCTGCCGCGCCCGCTGCTGTTCGGGGCGGTGGAACCTGGATTGTTTGACCGCGTCCTGTCGCTGGAGCAGCCCAGCGGCCACGCGCTGGACCTGCAGCGCCTGCCGCCCCGCCCCTTGCCGATGGACACCCACCAGGACATGCCCCAACACCATGACTGACACCGACATCTGGCAGATCCTGTTCGGCAAGCTGAGCTGGGGGGCGCTGCCCTTTGTCCGTGCCTGGCAGGACCCGAGCCTGAGCGAGATCATCGGCGCCGGCGCCGGGGCCGCCGTGATCCTCGGCGCCGCCGGGGCTATCGTGGTGATCACCTGGCTGCGGGCCTGGCGGTACCTGTGGACCGAATGGTTCACCAGCCTGGACCACAAGAAGATCGGCATCATGTACGTCGCCCTGGCCGGGGTGATGCTGCTGCGGGCGCTGATCGAGGCGGTGCTGATGCGCGTGCATCAGTCCATGGCGGTCAATGCACCGGGCATCGTGCAGCCAGAGCATTTCGCGCAGCTGTTCAGCACGCACGGCTCCATCATGATCTTCTTCATGGCAATGCCGTTCCTCACCGGCCTGATCAACTACGTGATGCCATTGCAGATCGGCTCGCGCGACATGGCCTTTCCTTACCTCAACTCGGTGGGCTTCTGGCTCACGGCGGGGGGGGCGGGGCTGATGATGGTGTCCCTGGTGGTGGGTGCGTTCTCCACCGGCGGCTGGAGCGGCTATCCGCCTTATACCGAGCTGGCCTACAGCGGCGGGCCGGGGCCGGACTACTGGATCTGGGCGGTGACGCTGTCCTCGCTGGGCTCCATGACGGTGGGCATCAACGTCGCCTGCACCATCTATAAGTTCCGCGCGCCGGGCCTGCACTTCCTGCGGATGCCGATGTTCTGCTGGACCTCGCTCTGCACCGCCATCCTGATGATCTTCGCCATGCCGCCGCTGACGGTCGCCACCCTGCTGCTCGCCGCCGACCGATACATGGGCATGCACTTCTTCACCGACGATCTCGGTGGCAACATGATGAACTACGTCAACCTGTTCTGGCTGTTCGGCCACCCGGAGGTCTACATCCTGATCCTGCCGGCCTTTGGCGTATATTCCGAGGTCATCTCCGCCTTCTCCTCCAAGGAACTCTACGGCTACAAGTCGCTGGTGCTGGCGACCATGGCCATCGCGGTGCTGTCCTTCACCGTGTGGCTGC
Source organism: Roseomonas haemaphysalidis (assembly GCF_017355405.1). Classification (NCBI taxonomy): domain Bacteria; kingdom Pseudomonadati; phylum Pseudomonadota; class Alphaproteobacteria; order Acetobacterales; family Roseomonadaceae; genus Roseomonas; species Roseomonas haemaphysalidis. The sequence continues at coordinate 271,462 of NZ_CP061179.1, read as the reverse complement.
ACCACTTCTTCACCATGGGGCAGAGCGCCAGCGTCAACGCCGCTTTCGGCATCGCCACCATGACCATCGGCGTGCCCACGGGCGTCAAGATCTATGACTGGATCTGGACCATGTTCCGTGGCGAGGTCCGCTTCACGCCGCCCATGGTGCTGTCGATCGCCTTCATGATGACCTTTGTGATCGGTGGCTTCACCGGCATCATCCTGGCCACGCCGCCGCTGGATTTCATGGTGCACAACACGGTGTTCCTGGTGGCGCATTTCCACAACATGCTGATCCCCGGCCTGCTGTACGGCATGCTCGCCGGCTACATGTTCTGGTTTCCCAAGGCCTTCGGCTTCCGCCTGGACGAGCGTTGGGGCTGGATCAGCGCCGGCTGCTGGATCGGCGGCTTCTACCTGGCCTTCTTCCCGCTCTACGTGCTGGGCGCGGCCGGCATGGCGCGGCGCACGCAGCAGGTGTTCGACCCCGCCTTCCGCCCCTGGCTGTTCGCCGCCCTACTGGGCGCGCTGCTGCTGCTCGCCGGCCTGATGTCGCTGTTCGTGCAGCTGGTCGTTTCGATCCGCCGCCGCCATGCCTATGCCGTGCCGGTGGGCGACCCCTGGGACGCGCGCGGCCTGGAATGGTCGGTATCCGCACCGCCGCCGGAATGGAACTTCGCCACCATCCCGCAGGTCGGCAACCTCGACCCCTTCTACTGGCGCAAGCGCAACCACGGGGCCTACCGCCCGGCCGACCATTACCACGACATCGAGATGCCGAAGCCCAGCGCCTGCGGCGTGTTGATCGGCATCGCCGCGGCCACCTGCTGCTTCGGGCTGGTGTGGCGCATCTGGTGGATGGCCGCGCTGTTCGGGGCCGCCGTGCTGGCCGTCGTCATCTTGCGCTCCTTCATGCGCGACGTGACGCGCATCATTCCAGCCGCGGAGGTCGAGGCGGTGGACCGGCGCTGGCTGGCCCGCGCCGCGGCCGCCCACCCGGTGCCGCGCCAGCTCGAAACAACGACGCAGAACCGGGGGCTCGCCAAATGGATGTCCTAGGGGCGGAACGCCGCCATGTCGGCCTGAACCTCGCCAACGACCCGCGCGACACCAGCCAGCACGCGGAAAGCGACGTCTTCGGGTTCTGGATCTTCCTGATGAGCGACGCGGTGGTCTTCGCGCTGCTGTTCGCCATCTACGGCACGATGCTGGGTGCCACCGCGGGCGGGCCCGGTGCCGCGGACGTGGCCAAGATCGGTCCGGCCTTCGCGGAAACGCTGATCCTGCTCACCTCCTCCTTCACCTTCGGCATGGCGTCCATCGCGCTGAAGCGCGACCACCGATCCCGCCGGCTGGTGCTGTGGCTGCTGGCAACGCTTGCCCTCGGACTGGCCTTCATGGCGATGGAGGTGAATGACTTCGTGGGCATGGCGGCGGATGGCGCGACGGCCGGCCGCAGCGGGTTTCTGTCGGCGTTCCATGTTCTGGTGGGCATGCACGGCCTGCACGTCGCCGCCGGCATCGTCTGGTTGCTGGTGATGCTGGCTCAGCTCGCTCTGCTGGGAAAGGACGAGAAGGTGAAGGTCAACCTGGTGCGGCTGTCACTGTTCTGGCACTTCCTCGACATCGTCTGGATCGCGATCTTTTCCGTCGTCTACCTGCAGGCGCTGATCCCGCCGGGGGGCACGCCATGACGTCGCCGCGCCTGGAGCGGACGGAGACGCTGCTCTACGTCACCGGCTATCTGCTGGCCCTGATGCTGACCTGCGCGGCCTTTGCCCTGGTCTGGTTGCAGTGGATGTCAGGCCGGGCCGCTTTTTTCACGGTGCTTGGCCTCGGTCTGGTGCAGATGCTGGTGCATTTCCGATGCTTCCTGCACATCGACCTGAAGCGGAACGCCCGCCCCGACCTGCTGCTCCTGCTGTTTTCCTCGCTGATCATTCTGCTGATGGTCGGCGGCACGCTGGTGGTGCTGTTCAACCTGCACCACCGGATGATGTAGCCTTCGCCCTGCCGGCTGCGGCTCGCCGCATCAGGTGTTTCTGGATAGGCTCAGGCTGTGCGCAACGCGGTCACGGCCCGCGCGCCTCCCGGTGGCCTTCTGGACCGGGCGGCGCGCAGGCGGCAGCGCGGACGGCGCGGCGCATCACCTAGGCGGCGACGACCTCATCGTACAGCGCTTCGCACCGGTCGAGCCAAAGGTCGCGGGCGAACATGCCGGATGCCCGCGCGTGGGGCACGTGGCGGGGAATGGCCAGGGCCGCAGGCAGGGCGTCGGCCAGGGCCGCCACGTCGCCGGGGGGCACGAATACACCGGCTTCGGCGATCACCTCGCGCGCCGCGCCCATGTCCGTGCTGGCCACCGGCAGGCCGCAGGCCATGGCCTCGGCGGCCACCAGCCCGAAGGGCTCGTCCCAGCACGGCGTGAACAGAAAGGCCGAGGCCCGTCCCATCGCCTCCGCCAGCTCCGTGCCGCCGAGATGGCCGCCGTAGCGGATGCGCTCGCCGAGCCACGGCGCGACCTCGGCTTCCCAGTAGGATTGCTCCTCGATCGCGCCGTACAGCGTCAGCGAAAGCCCGGCCCGCCGCGCCGCCTGCACCGCGAGGTGCGTGCCCTTGTTGGCCGTGATGCGGCCGCTCCATGCCAGGCTGCCATCGCCCTGCGGCGTGAACGGCCAGGCGGCGATGTCAATGCCGTTGTGCAGGATCCCGGCGCCGGCCGGCGCGCCATCCGGCCACCAGGCGTGCAACTGGCTGGCCGAGGTGACCGTCAGCCGGTGCCGCGGGGCGTCGCTGGCCTTGACGAACCAGTGCAGTGCGTCGAATGGCGGCACGTGCAGGGATGTCACGGTGGGCACGCCGTGGTCGGCGGCCAGCCGCAGCGGAAAGCGGTGCAGGCTGTTGTTGTGCACCACGTCGAAGTCGCCGGCCACGATGCGCTCGCAGGCGCCCGCGTAGCCGGCATCCACATGCGCGATCAACGGCGCGCTGCCCTTGTGCTCGGCCCAGGGGAAGGTCCGCTCGTAGTGCTCGTGCAGTACGGGGTCGAGGGTGAAGCGCGCGTCGCTGTCGCCGCTGGCGAACAGCACCACCTCGTGCCCGCGCGCGCGCAGCCCGGCGGCGAGGTTCCAGCTATGGGCCTCCATGCCGCCCATGAACGGTTCGGCGATCGGCTGGCGGACATGCGCCAGAATGGCGATCCTCACGCCGAGATCGGCGCCGCGGCGGCCTGGCGCTGTTCCAGCAGGCGGATCACGCGGGCGGTATTGGCGTAGGGCTGGTCACTTTGCTGACCGGTCAGTGCCAGGTCATCCGGCCCCGGGCGGCGCAGGATGCGGATGGGCCGGCCCGGCGCGTCGTCGATCAGCCCCATCAGGCGGAAGGCATGCAGCCAGTGCCCCATGGTCCGGTAGCCCCACTTGGTTTCGAACAGCTGCGCGTTGCGAACGACGCTGTCCAGGTGGTGCACCGGCGGCATGTGGTGCGGGTGGTACTGATGGTAGGCGAGGCCACCCTTCAGCCATGCGATGGGCACGCCCAGGCCATCCAGCCCCTTGCCGAAATCCGTGTCCTCGCCACCATAGCCGGCGTAGCGCTCGTCGAAGCCGCCGGTGGCCAGGAACCGGTCGCGCCGCATGGCGAAGTTCAGCGACCAGAAGCAGCGGTAGTCCTCGCAGCGCTCGATGCCCTGGGGCGGCGGGCCGCGCCGGTCGGAATGGCGCACGGCGACCCGGGCGAAGCCGTCGAAGTCCAGGCCGCCCGCCGTGGCACCGCCGGGCAGGTACATCACCTCGCCCATCAGCAGCCCGTCCAGTTCCTGCAGGGCCGCCGCGTAGTCGGCCACCAGCCCGGGCGCCGGGATGCAGTCCATGTCCAGAAAAACCAGCACGTCGCCGGTCGCCGCGCGGGCGGCGGCGTTGCGCGCGGCGGCCAACGGCAGCGTGCCACCCTCCACGGGCATCTGGCGGATGGGAAAGGGCGCGTCCGGCAGCACGTAGGGCGCATCCTGCATCACGCCCACGATCAGCTCGACCGGAAGCTGGCTTTGTTGCGCGATGCCGAGCACGAGGTTGCAGAGGTGCTCCGGCCGTCCGCCGGCCAGGGTCACGATCGAAACGCTGTGCATGGTCAGGCAGGCTCCAGAGGCAAGGGGGTGGTGGTGGCCGGGACCGGCCAAAGGGTTTCGGCCAGGCGTTCCAGCCATGCGCCGGCGATCAGGGCGGGCTCCGGCTCGATCATCAGGCGCTGCGCGTCCGGGCGGTGGCCGGCCAGCGTGTCAGCCAGGGCCTGCCGCCAAGCGTCGGCCGAGGATGGCAGGTGCGGGCGGACACAGGCCAGACCGGCGGCGGCTAGCGCTTCCGCCTTGCGGTGCTGCTCGTCGAAGTACCGCCATTCCGGCACCGCGAGCCACGGCCGGGCGGCCGCCAGCACCTGCCCGCAGGTGGTGTTGCCGGTCGAGGCGATGACGATGTCGGCGGCGGCGACGTAGTCGCCGGCGCCGGACACCCAGCCGCGGTGCTCGATATTCGCCGGCTCGGTCGCGTGCCAGTCGCGTTCCACCGGGCCGATGGTGATCCAGCGCGCGTCCGAACGGCTACGGGCCCCGACGCCGAGCGGCGCCTGCGCGAAGCCGCTGCCGCCGCCGCCGGCCATCACCAGGATCATCTCCTCCGCGGCATCGATGCCGAGCCTGCGGCGGGCTTCCAGGCGGTCGGCCACGCGGGTGTCGATGCCCAGGCCCCCGGCGAAGCAGGTGCGGGCGCGCATCGCCGCCGTCCATTCCGGTTGCGCCAGCGCGCCGTGGAACGGTGCCAGCAGCCCGGCGGCGCCGTCATAGGCGGCCTGGTGCCCGGCATCTCCCCGGTCGCCATGCTGCAGGACCTTGACGTGCGGCACGGAGCAGATGCGGCACAGCTGGGCGATCTCGGCCGACACGTCGCAGATCATCAGCGCAGGGTTCGCCTCGTCGAACCAGCCGGCGAGCACGGCCATGGCGCGGCGGATGCCGGGCCAGCCGAGCGGCGCGCAATGCAGCGTGTCCGGCGTCGGCAGGTGGTCCATGGTGTTCACCTCGTCGCCGCGCGGCTCGAATAGCGAGGGAATGACCACCACCCGGGCCTGTGGCGGCAGGACGGGAAAGATGTCGTCGCGCGCGCAGAAGATCACCAGCGGCCGGTCGGCCGGCAGGGCGTGGGCAATGGCGGCGCAGCGTTCCGCGTGGCCGCGCCCCTGGTGGTGGACGAAATACCCGAAGGGACGCTTCATTCCGCCACGCCCAGGGCCGTGAGGCCTTCCATCACCCCTGCCGCGTGATGCGCCCGCACGCGCTGCAGCCCGGCGCGCGGGGCAAGGCCATCGAGCTCAGCCGAGGCATTGCCGACGACGATGGCGTGCCCGCAGGCCTGCAGCATGTCGGCATCGTTGCCGCTGTCGCCGGCGGCGACGCAATGGGCCAGCGTCATGCCCCGCATGTTGGCATAGGCCGCCACGGCGGCGGCCTTGCCGCCCTGCGGCGCCAGTACGTCGATCAGCCGGCCGTGCGAGAACACCACCCGTGCGCCCAGCGCCGCCGCCGCCAGGGCCAGGCGGATGTCCTCCGCTTCCTGCTGCGTGCCAAAGAAGCTGAGCTTGTGGGGGCCTTCGGTTTGCACGGGTTGCGGCGTCAGCGCGAGTGGCCGCAGGGTGGCGGCCACCGCCTCGCGGTCCCAGCCGGTGTCGAGCCGCGCCGCGTAGCGCGGGCATTCGCGCCATTCACCGTCCTCGCCCGGCAGCATGATGCGCGTGCCGACATCGACCACATAGGCGTCGGGCTGCGGCAGTTGCCAATCCCGCAGCACGGCGCGGGCTTCGGCGAAGGAGCGCCCTGTCGCGACGATGAAGGGGAGGCGCTGTTCCGCGCGCCAGCCGCTAAAGGCAGCGGCGCCGGCGGGGCAGCCGGTCAGCGTGTTGTCGATGTCACTGGCCAGCAGGCCCGGTGCCTGACGCAGCGACGCATAGACACGCGTGGAGGCTGCCGCGTAGCGTGCCCAGTCATAGGCCGACACGTTGCGCCGCGCCGCGTTCGCGCATTGCGCGTGCAGCACCGGGTCCGTCGTCAGGCGCAGGCAGGCAGCGGCGATGGCGGCGTCGTCGCGCGGGTCGACCAGCAGGCCGTGGCCAATGGTGGCAAGGATCTCGGCCGGCCCGCCTTCGCGCGTCGCGACCACGGGCACGCCGGCGGCGGCGGCCTCGATCAGCGTCAGGCCGAAGGGCTCGTGCAGGGCGGGGTTCACGAAGGCGCCGCCCGCCGCCGCGCGGCGGTACAGCGCCGCGACGTCGGCTGCGTCATGCCGGGGCGGCAGGGCCACGCGGCCACGCAGTTCAGCCGCGCCGCACAGTTCCTGCAATTCGGAAATCACCGCGTGCTCTTCTTCCGAGCACGCACCGTGATGCTGGCCGGCCAGGACCACCAGATTGGCATGCGTCGCCAGTGCCGGGGTGGCGGCGTAGGCCCGCACGAGCGCCTGCAGGTTCTTTTTGCGCACCGGACGGGCGATGGCCAGCAGGATGGGCTTGTCCGCATCGTCCAGCCAGCCCTGCAGCAGGGCCGCCGCAGTACCCGGCTTCGCGGCCTGCAGATGCCCCGGCACGCCGGGCGGCAGGCAGTGGATGCGGCCATCGGTCTCGACGCCATAGGCGCGCACCTGCCGCCCGGCCTCGTCCTGGGTGGAAACGATCAGCGCATCGGCCTGGGCAATGGCCTCCCGCTCCGCCGCGATGCGTGCGCGCAGGTCGCCGCCGCAGTGTTGGCGCAGCTTGTCGATGCCCAGGGCATGCGGCGTATACACGAAGGGGATGCCAAAACGGGCCCGCGCCGCGGCGGCCACCGCGGCAGCGTCCGAGAAATGCGCATGGATGACATCGGGGCGGCGGGGCAGGGCGGCGAGGTGACGCAGAAACCCGCTGGTGAAGGATGGCAGCTCGGCGGCCAGCGCCTCTTTTTCCAGGTAGAGGGAGGATGCCGTGGCGATGCGGTCGATGGACAGCTTGGGGGCAAGCGGCTCGTGCGCGCGGCAGTGCGAAGCGCCGAGGCCGGGGTCTTCAAACAGCCGCGTAACCACTGAGACCCGGGATACGGTGGGCTGCGCCGCCTGGGCTGCCGCGGCGTCCAGCACATAGGCGATGTGGCCGCCCGTGTCGGTCGTGATACCGAAGTTGACCGGCGGCGGCCGAAGGCACCCCCCCAGTGCCAGATGCAAGATAAACAAACCGCCCTCCATATTTCGCCGGGACAACGTTCGGCGGCACGGAATGACGGCATGGCGAAAATATTTATTTTTACTACGTTGAAATTTTCCGGATCGACCCAGAGTTGGTCATCTTCATCGCAGGTATTCCACTACGCGAACCATCGCCTGCAAGCGCTTGAATCGCTGCTTCTCGGCATTGGCGAATATCCGTTCTATACTTTGCGCGATACGCAAATATGGCCAGGGTTGCGTCGCTTCCTGAGGATAAGTCGCATGGAGATCGAGATCCCGCCGATGCTGGAGCGCATCGAGAACCGGCTGGAGCGGCTCGACACCGCGCCACAGGAGGCATTCCGCCTTGCCGGCCTGCCGGAGGATTTTCCGCAGCGCCTGCGCGACGGCCGGGCGCCGGTGCCGCGTGGCAAGCGCCTCGTGGCGCTGGCGGAGGCGCTCGGCACCTCCGTGTCCTATCTGGTCGGGCTGGACCCCGATACCGAACCGCCATCGGAGCTGCTGGAAGAGGACCAGGCATCACTGGGCCTTCTGGCCGGTGACGAGGAGGCCCTGTTGCGGGCGTATCGCCGCCTGGACGTGCCCGGCAAGGCCGCGATCGTGCAGGTCGTGGTGCGGATGGCGGGGCCGGAGCCGGAGGAGCCGGCCAAGGCGAAGGCCAGGGCCAGCCGGCGCCTGTGATCCGGCCGCCCGGTCAGGCCCCGCTGCCGCCGGCGACCAGGGGGCGCAGCGCGGCGGCGGGCAAGCGCGTCGTGGTGGCGGCCAGGGCAAGCGTGCCAGGGGCGACGCGCAGGCCGCCCAGCAGCATCGACTGGCCCCAGCCACGCACCAGCAGGCGCGACATCGCCGTTGCCCGCCACACCAGGGCGGAGACGTCCCGGCACAGGCGCTCCTGAAACTGCGCGGCCGTGGAGCCCGCCAGGTAGCATTGCGCCGCCAGCGCGGCGCTGTGCAGCGCGATGGACATGCCCTCGCCCGCGAAGGAGGGAATCACCGCTGCCTGATCGCCCAGGCGCCAGCAGCCATCGCCCCGCCGCCGCACGAAGCCGTAGGGGATGCCCGCGATGGATAGCGGCCGCGACTGCAACGCCACGGCGCCATCCATGCGGTGGGACAGGCCGGGCGAGACGGCCAGCATGGCGGCCAGCAGCGCCGGCCATTGGCCACCCCGCGCGGCGAAGTGACCGCGGCGAACGACGAGGCACAGGTTGGCCCGCGCATCCTCCACCGCCTGCAGGCCTGCATAGCCGCCGGGAAACAGCGTGATCTCCACCGCGCGTCCCAGGGCCGCCGCCTGCCCGGGGCGCAGCCGCAGGTGCTGCTTGAAGCCCAGCAGGTCGGGTTGCGGGCCGGGCGGGCGGCGCCAGCCACGCAGGTCGTGCTTGCCCGTGCACAGAAAGGCCTCGCGCGCCGCGATCTCCTCGCCGCTGCTCAGCCGCGCGCGCCAGCTCCCGTCCCGCCACTCCAGCGCCTTGACCGCGACGCCGCGGCGCAGGGTGGCGCCCGCGTGCCCGGCGGCGGCCAGCAGCGCCTCGTCCAGCCGGCGGCGCGACAGGCTGAGGGCGGGAAAGGGCAGCGCACAGCCATGCGACCGATGGCCACGCGCAACGGACACGGCCTCCACCGGCACGGCGCCGAGCGCGGCGAGATCCAGGCCGAGCTGCCGCAGATACAGCACCGCCTCGCCCGACAGGAACTCACCGCAGACCTTGTCATGCGGGCCCGCCTGCCGCTCCACCAGCAGCACGTCGCGCCCGGCTCCGGCGAGGTGCCCGGCCAGAGCCGCACCCGCCAGCCCGCCGCCGACAACCAGTGCATCGTGCATGGTCATCCGGCGCGCAGCCGCGTCACGCACAGACGGAACGGCATCCACCACGACACGCCGGCCGCCCCGGCCGGGATGCCCGCCTGCGCAAGCAGCGCGTGCCATTCCGTGGCCGTGAAGCCGCGCGCGATGGAGACCGGACCGTCATGCCGCACGAAGCGATGCAGCCGCAGCGCGCGGGATGCCCTCGCGAACAGGTGGAACGGCAGCGGGTGGCGGTGCAGGTCGTTGACGAACCAGCCCAGCCCGGCGGTGGCTTCCATCCAGCGCAGGAAGTCCCGCAGCACCGGGTCCGGCAGGTGGTGGGCGAACAGCGCGCTCAGCACCACGTCCACCGGCGCGTCCGGCCGGAAGCGCAGCACGTCCGCCGTGTGCCAGCGCACCGGCAGGCCGGGCGGCGTGGCGTCCCGCGCCGCACGCGCCGACCAGGGGCTGAGGTCCACCCCGTCCAGCGCCACGTCCACGCCGCGCCGCCGCGCCCAGTGGGCCACCTGCCGCAGGGTGTCGCCATGGCCGCTGCCGGCATCGAGGATGCGCAGGGGCCGCCCGCGTGGCAGCCGGCCGCGGCGCCACAGCCCGTCCAGGAAGTTCAGCGTCGGCCGGTACCCCAGGGTCAGGCGGTTGACGCGTTCCAGGTCGACCAGGCAGGCGCGAAAGGTCTCGTAGTCGCATGACTGGTCGTCCATCAGCTCCGGTTCCGCCGAGCGGCGGGAAAAGTCACGCCGGCTCATGTTGCCCGACGGTGTGGAACAGCATGGTTTCCGCCACCATGCCGGGGCCGAAGGCCATGGCGCAGCCCCGCTGCCGGGGTGCGGCGTCGCGCAGCATGGCCTTGAGCACGAACAGCACGGTGGCCGAGGACATGTTGCCGTTGCCGCGCAGCACGGCGCGGGAGGTATCCAGCGCGTCGGGCGGCAGCCGCAAAGCGGCTTCCACCGCGTCCAGCACCGAGCGCCCGCCGGGGTGGATGGCCCAAAGAGCGATGTCTCCGGGCGCCGCACCGCGCAGCACCGCGCCGGCACCCTGGCGTAGCCCCTCCGCCACGCCGGCCGGCACCTGCCCGGACAGCACCATGTCGAACCCCGTGTCGCCGATGCGCCAGGAGATGTTCTCCTCCGTGCCGGGCACCAGCAGGGCCTGGAAGCTGTCCAGCGCCAGGCCTTCGGGCTCGGCCGTCACCAGCGCGGCGGCGCAGCCGTCGCCGAAGATCAGAAAGGACAGCACGTCCTCCAGGCTGCCGCCTTCCTGCAGGTGCAGGGTGCAAAGCTCCACGCACACCAGCAGCACGCGCGCGTCCGGCTCGGACCGCACGATGTGGCGCGCGAGCTTCAAGGCGTTGATGGCGGCATGGCAGCCCATGAACCCGACGCCGCTGCGCTCGATGCCCGGGTCCAATTCGAAATGCCGCATCAGCGCGAAGTCGAGTCCCGGCGCCGCGAAGCCGGTGCAGCACACCGTGATCAGGTGGGTGATGCGGGCGGCATCGTCGCCCAGCCCGAGATCCTCCACCGCCCGGATGGCCAGCGGGGCCGCTTCCTGCTCGAAGCGCCGCATCCGCGCGGCGGTGGAGGGAAAGGCGCCCAGGGTGTAGAAGCCCGCCTCGTCGATGCGCCCGGCGGTGTCGGCCCCGCAGGGCAGACAGGACCAGCGGTGCGCGATATGGCTGCGGTCCGCCATGCGGCGGAACAGCGCCTGCACGCGGCGGTCCGGCAGGATGCGCCCGGCGCGCTGCACAAAAGCATCGTGCACGTCATGGGCCGGCACGGCGGTGCCGATGCGGTTCACATAAGCCGTGGCTGGCAAGGTCGGGCCTCCGGTTCACTGCGCGGGCCGCGGGGGTCCTCGCTGGTTGTCCGTCGGGTTTCCAACGCCGGGCGGGATCACAAGCCAGGACGCGCCGACGCGGGGGCGACCGCCATGGCGGCGGACGGAAAGCCCTGGTCCTCCTACATGGGGGCTGGGCCGGGTCTGCCAATGCGTGGCGGGGGGCGTGCCTCGCCATCGCGGCCGCCCGCGCTATGCTGGCGCCGGGAACCGCGCCGCGACCCGCAGCCGGAACAACAAGGGGAAACCCCGCCATGCGGATCCTGGCGATCGGCCCGCGCATCTATCTGGGCGACATCTACCTCGCCCTGCAGCGCGAAGGGCATGAGGTGCGGGTCTTCGCCGAGGACCCTCCGGCCGAGCGATCCTTCGGCGGGATGATCCATGGCGTGGCGGACTGGCGCGCGGAACTCGACTGGGTGGGGCGCGACGGCATCGTGTTCTTTGAGCGTGTCGGCCATGGCGAAACCCAGGACGCGCTGCGCGCCCAGGGCTTCCGCGTCGTGGGCGGCAGCACCTTCGGCGACCGGCTGGAGCAGCAGCGCGCCTTCGGGCAGGAGGTGCTGCGGGACGCCGGCATCGCCGTCGCGGGCAGCATGTCCTTTTCCGGGCCCGGCGCGGCGCTGGAATGGCTGGCCCGGCACCCCGGCCGCTACGTGCTGAAGCATGACACGGCCGGCCGCAACACCTTCGTGGGCGAGCACCCCGAGGGCGCGGATGTCGCCTTCATGCTGCGCCGGGCGGGTGCCGGGCGCGTGCTGCTGATGCAGCGGATCGAGGGGGTGGAGGTGGGCATCGGCGCCTATTTCGACGGCACCGGCTTTCTGCACCCACCCTGCATCGACTTCGAGCACAAGCGCTTCTTTCCCGGCGAGATGGGCGAGATGACCGGGGAAATGGGCACCCTGGCTTCCTTCCAGGACGCGGAAAGGTTGTTCGAGGCGACGCTCGGCCGGATCGCACCGCTGCTGGCCGGGGCGGGGCATGTCGGCTACGTGAACCTCAACCTGATCGTCAACGAGCAGGGGACCTGGCCGCTGGAATTCACCTGCCGCTTCGGCAATCCCGGCTTCGCGGTGCTGGCCGCGCTGCAGCCGGACGGCTGGGGCGATCTGCTGGGCCGGATGGCGGGGCTGGTGCCGCGCGGCGACGGCCGGTTCCGCGCCGGACCGGGCTGGTCGGTGGCCATCGTGCTCACCACCCCGCCGTTTCCCGCCACGCTGGACGGCTGCGCGCCCGGGGACGACCCGCCGGTCTTCTTTCTGGAACAACCGCGGGGCGACGAGCTCGGCCACTACCATCTCGTGGATGTCAGGACCGAGGCCGGGCAGTTGCTGGCGCGGCGGCGCTCCGGCCACGCCATGATCGTCACGGGGACCGGGGCTACCGTCCAGGACGCGCAACAGGCCGCCGCCGCCGCGGCATGCAACGTGGTGATCCCGGAACTGCGCTGGCGCGCCGATATCGGCGAGCGGTTCCTGAACGGCGAGCGGGACCGGCTGCGCGCGCTCGGATGGTTGCCGGGGTGAGGGTGCCTTAGCGGCCGGCGGCGCGCAGCCGCCGTTCCATCAGGCCGATCCCGGCCCCGTCGACATTGGCGAAGGCGATGCGCAGGTGGGCTTCCTCGCCGGCGAAGGCGGGGCCCGGCAGGCACATCAGCCCATGCTCCACCGCCAGCCGCCGCACCACGTCCCAAGCCGGCACGGCCCCGAAGGGGTGGCGCACATAAGCGAAATACGCGCCGAGCGCGTCCAGCCGCCAGCCCGGCAACCGCTGGAACGCCGCGCGCACGGCGTCCGCGCGGCGGTGCATCTCTGCCCGGTTCTCCGCGCGCCACGCATCCAGCGCTTCGAGCCCCCAGGCCAAGGCGGCCTGCCCCGCCCGCGCGGCGCAGATCTGCACGCAATCCATGACCTTGCCGAGGTCTGAGGCCAGCGCCGCCGGCGCCACCAGCGCCCCCAGGCGATGCCCCGGGATCGCGAAGCCCTTGGAAAAGCTGTAAAGCTGAACGAGGTTGTCCGGCCAGGCCGGGCCGCACGCCAGCTCATGCGGGCGCGACTGGCCGGGCGGCAGGAAGTCGCGATAGGTTTCGTCCAGCACCAGCCAGATGCCGCGATCGCGGCACAGGGCATGGAAGCGGGCAATCACCTCCGGCGGGTAGATCGCCCCCGTCGGGTTGTTGGGCGTCACCAGCACGATGGCCCGCACCCGTCCGTCGATCAGCGCCGCCGCGGCATCGGGGTCCGGCACGAAGCCGTGCTCCGCCCGGCATGGCAGCGGCCGCGCCTCCACCCCCAGCATGTCCAGCGTCATGCGGTGGTTGAAGTACCACGGCGTGGGCAGCAGCACGGCGTCGCCGCGCTGGACCAGCGCCATCATGGCCACGAAGTAGGCTTGGTTGCAGCCGGCGGTGATGGCGATCTGTGCTCCGTCGCAGGCACCGCCGTAGCAACGGCTCAGTTCCGCCGCATAGGCATCCTGCAGGGCCGCGTCGCCCATGATGGGGCCGTAGGATGAGGTGGCGGGGTCGGCCGCGGCCTGGGACAGGCGATGGAGAAAGCCGGGTGCCGGAGCATGCGAAGGCACCGCCTGGCACATGTTCAACAGTGGCCCGTCCGCCCCGTCATATTGCTGGCCCCAGGCCTGGATGGTCGGGATGGGCGGGCTGCCCGTGTCATGAACCAGCGGATTGACGGGGGGCATCGAAACTCCTGACGGAGGTGAACAGGAGCAACGCCGCGAAGCTGCAATGGTGTCGGTGGACCGGGCGGTGTGCCGCTGGCCGGACTGCTTCGCGGACACTGATTGCATGGCGGACCAAGGCGCCACCAGCCCGTGGCGGAGGGTGCCTGCCTCGAGCTTGGCAGAACCTCATGATTGCATGGCGGCTGAATTGATCATCGCCTGAGGCGATATTCGGCACGCGGATCCGGCAGCGGCACAGCACTGCGCATCGCGCTATCAATGGTATCCAAATACAGCAAAGACAGCAGGGCCGCCCGGTCCCACGATTTACCGGTGGCCCAGGCCTGCGCCTCGCACGCGGCCGCGCCGACGAACCCCAGGACATTGGCAGGCCAGGATTGTTACATGTCATCCACGATAATTTTTCGATTTATACATCATTGACCATTGCGCTCACGAGTCCGTGATAATAGGGTCCGCCGCCACCAAAGCCTCGCCGCCTTTGTCAGGCGGGTCCGGTGGGTTGGATTCTTGCGCAGCCATGGGGTGCCGAAAGGCAGCCGGGGCGCGGGCGCACAGGAAGGGACTTCAGACCATGGCAACCCTGACCGTCGGCAAAGGCCAGCAGTATTCGACAATCGCATCCGCCGTCGGCGCATCGCGGGATGGCGACGTGATCGCCGTCAATGCCGGCACCTATGTCGATGATTTCGTGACCATCAACACGCGCATCACGATCCAGGGCGTGGGTGGCATGGTGGAGCTGGTCGCGTCCCATGCGCCGCCGAACGGCAAGGGCATCTTCGTCACCAACACGGATGTGACGCTGGACCACCTGTCCTTCTCGGGCGCCGCCGTGCCAGATGGCAACGGCGCCGGGGTCCGCTACCAGGGCGGCAATCTCACCATCCTGAACTCATACTTCCACGACAACGAGAACGGGCTGCTGGCCAACCCTTCGGCCACCGGGACCATCACCATCAAGGGGTCCGAGTTCAGCCACAACGGGCGCGGGGACGGCTACACCCACAACCTGTACGTGGGGGAGATCGCGAGCCTGACCATCGATCGCAGCTACTTCCACGACGCCGTGGTGGGGCATGAGATCAAGAGCCGCGCGCATGCCACGACCATCACCAACAGCCGCATCACGGACGGCAACGATGGCACCGCGAGCTACAGCATCGACCTGCCGAACGGCGGCCGTGCCGTGCTCAGCGGTAACGTGATCGGGCAGGGCGCGAAGTCGGGCAATCCGGCCATCGTGCATTTCGGCGGCGAGGGCTCCGCCTACGGGGATTCCAGCCTGCAGATGACGGGCAACACCGTCGTGAATGACCTGTCATCGGTCAGCTCGCGGCTGGTGGTGAACCAGACCTCCGTCGCGGTGGGTGTTGCCGACACCAAGGTGATCGGCCTGTCCGCGGTGCAGATCGCGACCGGGCCGGCCAATGTGTCCGGCACCGAGATGCTGTCGTCCCGCCCATCCCTGGACACCTCGTCGCCCTGGTCGGCGGGCGGCGCGCAGGCGGCGCCCGCCAACCCGCCGGCCACGGCGCTGCCCGCACCGTCCGGCAGCAGCACCACCGTGGGCGCTGGCCCCGACAGCCTCGTGCTGAAGGTGTCCGAGCAGGCGTGGAACGGCGATGCGCAGTTCACCGTCAAGGTGGACGGCAAGCAGGTGGGCGACGTCTTCACCGCCAGGGCCGACCACGCCGCCGGCGTCTCCGACACCTTCACCCTGAAGGGCAACTGGGGCGCGGGCGCGCACAAGGTCGAGGTCAACTTCGTCAACGATGCCTGGAACGGCAACTTGGCGGAGGACCGCAACCTCTACCTCGATGGCCTGACCTTCAACGGCAAGGCGGTGCCATCCAGCGTCGTGCCGATGCTCGGCGGCGGGGCGGTGCAGCTGGACATCGCGGCCACCGCGGCATCCGCCTCCCCGGCGGGCAGCAGCACCACCGTGGGCGGCGGCCCCGACAGCCTGGTCATCAAGGTGTCCGAGCAGGCGTGGAACGGCGATGCGCAGTTCACCGTCAAGGTGGACGGCAAGCAGGTGGGCGATATCTTCACCGCCAAGGCCGACCACGCCGCCGGCGTTTCCGACACCTTCACCTTGAAGGGCAACTGGGGCGATGGCGCCCACAAGGTCGAGGTCAACTTCGTCAACGATGCCTGGAACGGCAACCTGGCCGAGGATCGCAACCTCTACCTCGATGGCCTGACCTTCAACGGCAAGGCGGTGCCGTCCAGCGTGGTGCCGATGCTCAGCGGCGGGGCGGTGCAACTGGACATCGCGGCGAAGACGGCGGCGGCCACCAGTACCAACGCTGGCAACGGCAAGGATGCCCTGGTCATCAAGGTGTCCGAGCAGGCCTGGAACGGCGATGCGCAGTTCACCGTCAAGGTGGATGGCAAGCAGGTGGGCGACATCTTCACCGCCAAGGCGGACCACGCCGCCGGCGTTTCCGACACCATCACCCTGAAGGGCAACTGGGGCGACGGCGCGCACAAGGTCGAGGTCGACTTCGTCAACGACGCCTGGAACGGCAACCTGGCCGAGGACCGCAACCTCTACGTCGATGGCATGTCCTTCAACGGCATCGCCGTGCCGGCGGGCTCGGCCGAGATGAAGCAGGGCGGGGCGGTGCTCTTTGCCATGCCATCCGTCATCACCGGCGACGCGGCGGACAACACGCTGGTCGGCGACAGCCAGGCCAACGTGCTGAACGGCCTGGCGGGCAACGACCGGCTGCAGGGCGGCGGCGGCAATGACATCCTGATCGGCGGCGCGGGGGCTGACATCCTGCAAGGCGGCGCAGGGGCCGACGCCTTCCGCTTCGCAAGCCCGGCCGAAGGGGGCGACACCATCCTCGACTTCGTGTCGCGGGAGGATTTCATCGAGATTTCCGTGGGTGGCTTCGGCGGCGGGCTGTCTGCCGCCACGAACCTCGCCTCCGCCGCCCGCTTTGTCAGCAACACCACGGGCCTGTCCAACGCACCCGCCGGGACGGGCCAGTTCATCTACGAAACGGACGCGGCGAAGCTCTGGTGGGATGCGGACGGGGCGGGGTCCGGCGCAGCGACGGTGATCGCCACCTTCTCGCCGGGCACCACCCTGGCGTCCGGCGACATCCACCTGATCGGGTGATGCCGGGGGGCAGGGCGCCCGGAGATATCCACAGTTCAGGGGGACAGAGCTGTGGACGACTGGGTGGACAGCTTGTGCCAGCCCCCGGAAAGCCGGGCTTTCGGCCGCAGTCCGCGGCCCTGACCTCTGCCCCATGCCCGTGTTAGGCTGCGACGCCAACAACAAGGAAACGCCATGTTCAGCCATGTCATGATCGGCAGCAGCGACATCTCGCGCTCCAAGGCGTTCTACGACGCGCTGTTCGCCGCCATCGGCGGCACACCGGGCACGCAAGACCCCAAGGGGCGGCTGGTCTATGCCCACCGGGGTGGCCGGTTCCTGATCACCCCGCCGATCAACGGCGAGCCGGCGACCGGCGCCAATGGCGGGACCATCGGCTTCACGGTCGACAACCCGCAACAGGCCGATGCGTGGCACCAGGCCGGCGTGCAGCATGGCGGCACCTCGGTGGAGGATCCGCCGGGCATCCGCCAGGGTGGCGCCGGGAACCTGTACCTGGCTTATCTGCGCGACCCGGACGGCAACAAGCTGTGCGCGCTGCACCGCATGGCAGCCTGACCGGCTGTGATGGGCAAAGCCGCCACGGCGGGGGGCGCCCCGCGCGGCCGCCGCGCGTGGCGGCGGCTGGCCTAGCCGCCGGCGCCTTGGCCTCGCGCGGCCACGCCCTGAACCCGGGTGCCTGAGGCCGGGGGAGCGGCTATGGAAGGGTGCGATGGCCCAGAACCCTGACCCCCGGTCCCCCGCCACGCCGCTGCCCTGGGCAGGGCTGTTCGACCTGTTCCGCATCGGCATAGGCCCTTCCAGTTCCCACACCGTCGGGCCGATGGTGGCCGCCGGGCGCTTCATGGCGCAGCTCCCCCCGGGGGACTACCTGTCCGTGGTGGTGGAGCTGTTCGGCTCGCTGGCGCTTACCGGCAAGGGGCATGCCACGGACACCGCCGTGGTGCTCGGCCTCCTGGGCCAGAAGCCGGACCGCATCGACCCCGACGAAGCGCCGGCCTTGCTGGAGGCGCTGCGCCGCTCCGGCCTGCTGCCGCGCCCGGGCGGCCCCGGCGTGCCGTTCCGCCCCGAAGCCGACATCCTGTTCCACAAGCGCGAGGTGCTGCCGCGCCATGCCAACGGCATGGCCTTTACCGCCACGGCGGCGACGGGCGAGACCATCCGCCGCGTGTTCTATTCGATCGGCGGCGGCTTCATCATCGAGGATGGGAATGACCACGAGGCGGCGGGCTTTGTCGCCCCCGCCGTGCCGTTTCCCTTCGCCACCTCCGCCGAGCTGCTGTCCATGGCCGCCGCCGCCGGGCTGAGCATCGCCGAGCTGCAACGGTGCAACGAGCGCGCCTTTCGCGATGACGCGGCGATCAGCGAAGGCATCGCCCGCATCTGGGCCGCCATGCGCGACTGCGTCGGCCGAGGCCTGCGGCAGCGCGGCGAACTGCCGGGCGGGCTGCGGGTGCGGCGGCGGGCGCCCGGGCTGCACGAGCGGCTGCAGGCCCGCGCCATGAGCAACGACCCGGACCCCATGCGCGGCATGGACTGGGTCAACCTTTACGCCCTGGCGGTGAACGAGGAGAACGCGGCCGGCGGGCGGGTGGTCACGGCGCCGACCAACGGCGCCGCGGGCATCGTGCCCGCCGTGCTGCATTACTACATGGAATTCGTCCCCGGGGCCGATGCGCGCGGCATCGAGACCTTTCTGCTGGCGGCCTCGGCGGTGGGCTCCCTGATCAAGCGAAACGCCTCGATCTCCGGGGCGGAAGTGGGGTGCCAGGGGGAGGTGGGCGCGGCATCCGCCATGGCGGCGGCGGGGCTGGCGGCGGCGCTGGGCGGAAACAACCCGCAGGTGGAGAACGCCGCCGAGATCGGGCTGGAACACAATCTGGGCCTGACCTGCGACCCGATCGGCGGGCTCGTGCAGATCCCCTGCATCGAGCGCAACGCGATCGGCGCGGTCAAGGCCATCAACGCGGCGCGCCTCGCGCTGCATGGCGATGGCCAGCACCATGTCAGCCTGGACCAGGTGATCCGCACCATGCGCGAAACCGGCTACGACATGCTGTCGAAATACAAGGAAACCTCGGAAGGCGGGCTGGCCGTCAACGCCGTGGAATGCTGACGGGGGCGGCGGCCTGTCAGGGCGGGGGCGGGTTGGCCTGCCAGTCCAGCCACCAGGGCTGCTCGGCCACCATGTCCGGCCCGGCGCCGCTGATCAGCATGCTCAGCTCCAGCAGGCGGATGGTGGCTTGCAGCGCCTCCAGGCTGACGGTGACCAGGCTGTCGGGCGGCATCAGTCGGACCACATCTTCCAGGTGGCGCAGCTCCTCCAGCGTAGCCCAGGCCTCGCCGGCCTGCATCGGATCGAACCTCAAACGCATGGCCTCCCGGCAATAAGGAAATGACCGTTTCCTAATGGCGCCGGAGTTCAATCCAGCAGGCGCACCGCCTGCCTGACCACCGCCATCACGTCCTCGCGCTTCATGCCCACTTTTCCGACCACCCGTAAACCCTGAACGACGCACAGCAGCGTCTGGGCCAGCGCGGCGGGGTCGACGGCGAGGGAAACCGACCCGTCGGCCTGCCCCAGCCGAACCAGTTCCAGCAGCTTGGCGTCCACCCGCCGCAGGGCGGTGGCCACCATGTCGGCTAGGTCGGCATCGAAGGTGGCCATCTGCGAGGCGCTGCCCACCACCAGGCAGCCCCGCCGGCCTTCCAGCCCGTGCGCGACCTCGGCGTAGTGTTCCAGCATCGCCTGCAGCTTGCCGCGCCCGGTGGTCTCCTCCGCCAACCGCTCCTGCAGCCCGGCGTAGCGCAGGTGCAGGTAGCGCTGGAACGCCAGGGCGAACAGCGTCCGCTTGTCGGTGAAGGCCTTGTAAATGCTGCCGGGCGTCAGGGCCATCGCGGTGCTGAGGTCGGCGACGGAGGTGGCATGGAAGCCGCGCTGGCGGAACACCAGCAACGCGGCGTTGAGCGCCGCGTCCGCGTCGAATTCCCGCGGCCGCCCGGGGCTGCGACGGGGCGGTGCTGAAGGCGGCGCTAGGGACATGCCTTCCCGATAGGGGCATTCGCCGTCCCGGATCAACGCCGCGCCGCGCGGGGCAGGGCGTGTTGCCAGCCATGGCCCCCCGGTGCGATACAGCGCGCGGGTGTTCGCGCCGCCCCGGCACGGGCAGGTTTCAGGCGCTGGTCGGGCCGTCAGCGCGTCGAATCACGCCCGGAGGTCCGCCATGACTTCGAATCACCTGTCCCACCCCAGCGCCCTGCGACGGTTTCTCCAGGCCCAGTCCTCTGCCGGGTTGGTGCTGATGGGCGCCGCCGCGCTCGCGCTGGTGATCGCCAACTCACCCTGGGGGCCGGGCTACGAGGCGCTGTTGCACGTGCCGGTCGGCCCGCTGTCCCTCGGCCATTGGATCAATGACGGCCTGATGGCCGTGTTCTTTCTGCTGGTCGGCCTGGAGATCAAGCGCGAGGCGCTGGACGGCCAGCTCGCCACCTGGCCGCGCCGCATCCTGCCGGGGGTCGCGGCCGCCGGCGGCATGGCGATCCCGGCCCTGGTGTACCTGGCGCTCAACACCGGCCCGACCCTGCGGGGCTGGGCCATCCCGGCGGCGACGGACATCGCCTTCGCTCTGGGCGTCATCTCGCTTCTGGGCCGGCGGGTGCCGGCGTCGCTGCGAGTGTTCCTGACGGCCCTGGCAATCATCGACGACCTGGGCGCCGTGGTCATCATCGCGTTGTTCTACACGGCGGGCATCTCGGTGCCGGACCTACTCGGCGCCGCGGTGGTGGTGGCCATCCTGGTGGCGATGAACCGGATGGGCGTTTTGCGTCTGGCGCCCTACCTCCTGCTCGGCGCCGTGCTGTGGGTGCTGGTGCTGCGGTCGGGCATCCATGCCACGCTGGCCGGGGTGATCCTGGCCTTCACGATCCCGCTGCAGGCCAGCCCCGGCCGGCCGGACGACAGCACCACCAGCCCGCTGCACCGGCTGGAGCATGCCCTGCACCTGCCGGTCGGCTTTCTGATCGTGCCGTTGTTCGGGCTGGCCAATGCCGGCGTGCCCTTTCTGGGCCTGCCGGCCGAAGCCCTGGTGGCGCCGGTCACGCTCGGTGTCGGCCTGGGCCTGCTGCTCGGCAAGGTGGTGGGGGTGTTCGGTTGCTCCATGCTGGTGATCCGCCTTGGGTTCGCGGACATGCCGGC
Source organism: Roseomonas haemaphysalidis (assembly GCF_017355405.1). NCBI lineage: Bacteria > Pseudomonadati > Pseudomonadota > Alphaproteobacteria > Acetobacterales > Roseomonadaceae > Roseomonas > Roseomonas haemaphysalidis. The sequence goes on along the minus strand of NZ_CP061179.1, from coordinate 250,557 downwards.
CCATGCCAGCCGGCGGCAGATGTTCGGCACGGCGCTGCTGTGCGGCATTGGCTTCACCATGAGCCTGTTCATCACGCTGCTGGCCTTCCCCGGTGAGCCGGTGCTGCAGGCGGAAGCCAAGATCGGCATCCTGGCGGGCTCCCTGCTATCCGGCCTGCTGGGCTACGCCATGCTCCGCGTGGCGCCGCAGGACCGGCCGGGCACGCCGTCGCGTTGACCTGACCCGGTCGCCGGGCCCGGCCATCAGGGCCGCAGCGCCTCGGTCAGATAGTCGACGAACACGCGCACCCGCGCCGGCATGTTGGCTCCCCCCACGAACACGGCGTGGATCGGCTCCGCGTCGCCCGGGTTGAAGGCTTCCAGCAGCGGCACCAGCCGCCCGGCGGCGATGTCGTCCACCACCCCGAAATTGCCCACCCGGGTGATGCCGACGCCGGCCAGCGCCAGATGCCCCAGCGTTTCGCCGTTGTTGGCCTCGATGTCGCCGGTCACGGTCAGCGCGTAGTCGCGGCCGTCACGGCGGAACGGCCAGGTCGGCTCGGCACGGCGGAAGTTGAAGTTCAGGCAGTTGTGGCCGTGCAGGTCCTCGGGCACCCGCGGCGTGCCGCGCCGCCGGAGGTAGTCGGGCGAGGCGACCACGCTGCGCCCCGTTTCCCCCAGGCGCCGGGCGGTCAGCGGGCTGTCGGCCAGCGGGCCGAAGCGGATGGCGACGTCGGCCTCGCCGCCCGCCACGTCGACCACCGTGTCGGTCAGCCCGATATCCACCAGGATATGCGGAAAGCGCCGCACGAAGCCGCCCAGCAACGGCACGATGCTCAGCCGGCCGTGCGTGAAGGCGGCGCTGACCCGCAGCCGCCCGCGCGGCGCGCCGCGGTCGGCGATGATGCGTTCGGACTCGTCGAGGTCAGCCAGGATGCGCCGCGCCGCCGCCAGGTAGCTGTGCCCTTCCGCCGTCAGCGCGATGGCGCGCGTGGTGCGCAGCATCAGCCGCACGCCGAGCCGCGCCTCGATCCGGTCGATCCTGCGGCTGATGGCTGAGGGCGTCAGCCCCAGCGTGCGCCCGGCGGCGGACAGGCTGCCGCCTTCCGCCACGGCCGCGAAGACCGCCATCTCCCGCGCGCGGTCCGCGCCGCCCTCCGCCACCTTTGCGTCCATGACAAAAATCCTTCGCCTTCGCGATCCCTACCGCCAGGGCTTCGCCTCGTCCATCTGTGCGGCCAAGCACGGCCAACCAGATCGCGGACCAACACCATGGAATATCGTCAACTCGGACGCTCGGGCCTGCGGGTCCCCGTCCTCAGCTTCGGCACCGGCACCTTCGGGGGGACCGGCCCCTTGTTCGGCGCCTGGGGGCAAAGCGACGCGCGCGAAGCGCGGCGGCTGCTCGACATCTGCCTTGATGCCGGCGTCAACCTGTTCGACACGGCGGATGTCTATTCCGACGGCGCCTCGGAGCAGGTGCTGGGCGAGGCCATCCGCGGCCGGCGCGACGCCGTGCTGATCTCCACCAAGACCGGCCTGCCGACCGGGGATGGCCCCAATGACTGGGGCGCTTCCCGTGCCCGGCTGGTGCGCGTGGTGGAGGGCATGCTGCAGCGCCTGGGCACCGACCACATCGACCTGCTGCAATTGCACGCCTTCGACGCCTCGACCCCGGTGGAGGAGCTTTTGGAAACGCTGGACCGGCTGATCGCCGCCGGCAAGCTGCGCTACGCGGGCGTGTCCAACTACCCCGGCTGGCAGCTGATGAAGCTGCTGGCCGCCGCCGACCGCGACGGGCGGCCGCGCCCCGTGGCGCACCAGGTGTACTACTCGCTGGTCGGCCGCGCCTACGAGGCCGACCTGATGCCGCTGGCGGCCGACCAGGGCGTGGGCGCGCTGGTGTGGAGCCCGCTGGGCTGGGGCCGCCTGACCGGCAAGATCCGCCGCGACACGCCCATCCCGCCCGGCAGCCGCCTGCACGCGACCGCCGCCTTCGCGCCGCCGGTGGAGGACGAGCACCTGTTCCGCGTGGTCGATGCGCTGGAGGCCGTGGCCGCCGAGACCGGGAGGACGGTGCCGCAGGTGGCCATCAACTGGCTGCTGCGGCGGCCGACCGTCGCGTCCGTGATCATCGGCGCGCGGGACGAGGCGCAGCTGAAGCAGAACCTCGGCGCCGTGGGCTGGAGCCTGACGCCGGCGCAGGTGGCCGCGCTGGACGCTGCCAGCGACGTGCTGCCACCCTACCCGCACACGCCCTACCGGCAGCAGGAAGGCTTCGCGCGGCTGAACCCCCCGCTGGTTTGAACACAGACGGACACTCCCCATCACGCCTTCACAGACGGGGCCTCAGGTCCCTGGCGGGGAAAGTGCGAGAAGGGCAGCGCCCTTCTCGATCCGCCGCTGACGCCCCCAACGGATCGACGATCATGACACTGAACCTTCCCCTGCTCGCCCTGGCGATCGGTGCCTTCGGCATCGGCGTCACGGAGTTCGCGCCGATGGGCCTGCTGCCGGTGATCGCCGGCGACCTCGGCGTGTCCATCCCGACCGCCGGGATGCTGATCACCGCCTATGCCGTCGGCGTCATGCTCGGCGCGCCGCTGGTGACGCTGACCACCGCGCGCGTGCCACGCCGCACGTTGCTGGTCGCGCTGATGGCCGTCTTCACCCTGGGCAACCTGCTGGCCGCCGTATCCACCGGCTATGGCATGCTGCTGGCGGCGCGGCTGGTGACGTCGCTGAACCATGGCGCCTTTTTCGGCGTGGGCTCCGTCGTCGCGGCCGGCTTGGTGCCGGCGGACCGGCGGGCCGGCGCGGTGGCCGCCATGTTCATGGGGTTGACGGTGGCCACGGTGCTGGGCGTGCCGCTGGCCACCTGGGCGGGCGACCAGCTCGGCTGGCGCGCCACCTTCTGGGCCATTGCGGGGCTGGGCGTGGTCGCCATGGCGGCGCTGCGGCTGACCCTGCCGGCCGTCGCCGCCGGGGCGGGCGGCGACATGCTGGCCGAACTGCGGATGCTCGGGCGCGGCCCCGTGCTGGCGGCGCTGACGCTGACGGTGCTGGGCGCCAGCGCGATGTTCACCGTGTTCACCTACATCGCGCCGATCCTGCAGGAGCAGACCGGCGCCTCTATCGGCTTCGTCACCGCCATGCTGGTGCTCTACGGCGTCGGGCTGACCCTGGGCAACTGGTTGGGCGGGCGCTTCGCCGACCGCTCGGTGGACCGCACGCTGGCGGTCACCCTGGCGGCGCTGGTGGTGGTGTTGCTGCTGTTCGCCGTGGCGATGCCCTTCGCGCTGCCCAGCGCGGTGCTGATCTTCCTGTGGGGCGTCGCCAGCTTCGCCATCGTACCCCCGCTGCAGATGCGCGTGATGACGGCCGCGGCGGGCGCGCCCAACCTGGCCTCGGCGGTCAATATCGGCGCCTTCAACCTTGGCAACGCCATTGGCGCGGTGCTGGGCGGGGCGGTGATCGGCGGCGGGCTAGGCTATCCCGCCGTGGCGCTGGCGGGTGCCGCGGCGGCGGCATCCGGGTTGGGCTTCATGCTGCTGGTGGCCCGGCGCGGCGGCACCGCCATGCCGGCCTGACCCGGCCCCGTCAAAGGACGGCCTGCCGCTCCAGCCAGTCGGCAAAGGTCGCCAGCGGCGGTGAAACGCGGCCGCCCGGCAGGCTGAGCCAGTAGCAGTCGCCCGTCACCAGCGGCTGGCCCGGCAGCCCCGCCAGCCGGCCGGCGGCCACCTCCGCCACCACGAAGGCGGGCGTGCAGATCACCACGCCCAGACCCTCCAGCGCCGCCTGGATGGCCAGGGTGGTGCTTTCATACAGCAGCGGCTGCGCGGGGGGCAGCGCGTTGGCCGCCTGCCAGCGCGGCCAGTCCGCCGCCCGCACCTTGCTGCCGATCAGCCGCCGCTCGCCGCCGGCCCAGGCGGCGGCCAGGGTGGGCGTGGCGAAGGGCGCCACCACCACCGGCTGCAGCCGGCGCGCCGCCGGGGCGGGGGGGCGTCCGCAGGGGGCGGTACTGATCGCGGCGTCCACGCCTTCGCGCGCCAGGTCCACCACGGCGGTGGAGGTGCTCACCTCCACCTCGATCCCCGGGTGCTGGCGGCGAAAATCCGCCAAGCGCGGGATCAGCCAGCGCAGCGCCCAGGTGGTATAGGCGCGAATGCGCAGCGGCGCGGCCTGAGCCCGCAGGGCCTGCGTGGCCGCCTGCAACTGCGCGAAGCCGGGCGCGATGGCCGCGGCATAGCGCTGGCCCGGCGCGGTGAGGCTGATGGCATTGGCCCCGCGCCGCAGCAGCGCCGTGCCCAGCAGCGCTTCCAGGTCGCGCAGCCGCTTGCTGACCGCCGGCTGCGTCACGCCCAACGCCTGGGCCGCCGCCGTGAGGCTGCCGGTTTCGCTGACAAGGTGGAAGGCCCACAGGCTGTCTAGGGGCGGCAAGGTGCGACGCATGCGCCAGCATAACCAAGGGTTGGGGTAGCACAAGAAAATCTAGGACTTCCCGGTGGCCTGTGGCGGGAGGAACCTTCCGCCCAACCCCGCGCCGACGGGGATGCAATCCGGAGGACGCCGTCATGATCACCCGCCGCCATGCCCTGGCGCTGGCGCCCGCGCTGGGCGCCCTGCTGGCCCGCCCCGCGCTCGCGCAGGGGCACTACCCCGACCGGCCGATCCGGCTGATCATCCCCTTCGCCTCCGGCGGCAGCAACGACATCGTCGGCCGCGTCATCGCCGAGGGCATGGGCGCGCGGCTCGGCCAGACCCTCGTGGTCGAAAATCGCGGCGGCGCCGGCGGCCTGCTGGGCAACGAGGCGGTCTCCACCGCGCCCAAGGACGGCTACACCCTGTTGCTCGGCGGCAGCGGCAGCTTCCTGATCAGCAGCCTGGTGCAGCCGAAGGTCCCCTACGACATCATCCGGGACTTCACCCCGATCGGCTTCATCGGCAACGCGCCCAACGTCATCACCGTGAATCCCACCGTCCCGGCGAAGACCATGGGCGAGCTGCGTGATTTGGCGCGCCGCGCCAAGCCGCCGCTGTCCTATGCCAGCCCCGGCGTGGGCACCACCGGCCACGTGCTGGGGGCGCTGCTGTCGCTCGAATTCGGCGCGGAGATGGAGCACATCCCCTATCGCGGCACCGGCCCCGCCATCACCGACGTGCTGGCCGGCCGAGTGCAGATCCTCACCAACGCGGCGGCGCCGCTCACGCCACATATCGAGGCCGGCAAGCTGCGCGCCATCGCCGTCGCCTCGCCGCAGCGGCTGGAAATCCTGCCGGACGTGCCGACCACGGTGGAGCAGGGCTTCCCCAACGTGCTGTCCTCCACCTGGTATGGGTTGCTCGGTCCGTCGGGGATGCCGGCGGCGGTGGTCACGGCGCTGCATGGCGCGCTGAACGCCACCCTGGCCGACGCCGCGACCAAGAAGCGCCTGGACGAGGAAGGCGTGGTGCTGGAGCCCAGCCCGACACCCGCCGACTACGGCCGCTTTCTGCTCAGCGACCGCGCGCGCTGGCAGGAAGTCGTTACCCGCGCAGGCATCCGCGTCGAATGAACGGCCGCCCGCCGCTGCGGCGCATCGTGGTGCTGGACGACTACGGCGATGCCGCCGGGGCCGCGGTCGACTGGCGGGACCTGCCGGTGGAAATCTTGCGCGACAAACTGGCGCCGGACGCGCTGGTGGCACGGCTGCGAGATGCCGATGCCGTGGTGCTGATCCGTGAGCGCAGCGCCATGCCGGAGGCTTTGCTGGCGCGCCTGCCCGCATTGCGGCTGGTCGTCACCGCCGGCATGCGCAACCGGGTGCTGGACCTGGAAGCCTGCGATGCGCGTGGCATCGCGGCCTGCGGCACGGAGTCCAGCGCCTCGCCCACCGTGGAGTTGTGCTGGGGGCTGATCCTGGGGCTGGCGCGGCGCATCCCGCAGCAGGAACGGCTGTTGCGGGCGGGCGGCTGGCAGCAGGGTGCCGGGCTGGGGCTGGAAGGCGCCACGCTGGGCATCGCCGGCTTGGGCCGCATCGGCGCCGGCGTCGCCGCCATTGGCCGGGCCTTCAACATGCGGCTGCTGGCCTGGAGCCCCAACATGACGGCGGACACCGCCGCCGCCGCCGGGGCGGAGCTGGTGAGCAAGGCAGGCCTTTTCGCGGGCTCCGACATCGTGACCCTCCATCTCGGCCTTGGCCCCGCCACGCGCGGCATCGTCGGCGCGGCGGAACTGGGCGCGATGCGCCCCGGCGCGCTGCTGGTGAACACCGCGCGCGGCCCGCTGGTGGACGAAGCCGCGCTGCTGGCCGCGCTGCGCGACGGCCCGCTGGGCGGCGCCGCCATCGACACGCACGAGCCCGAGCCGCTGCCGCTGGGCGCGCCGATCCTGGACGCGCCCGGCACGCTGCTGACGCCGCATCTCGGCTACGTCACGCAGCAGAATTTCCGCCACTACTTCGAGGGCGCCACGGCCTGCCTGCGGGCCTGGAACAGCGGCGCCCCCCTGCCGCGGCCGCTGAACGCCGCCGCGCGCGACAACCAAGGACACACCGCATGACGCCCGCCCCCGACGCATCCGACGCCATCCTGCTGCAGGCCGACGGCCCCGTGGCGGTGCTGACGCTGAACCGCCCGCGCGCGCGCAACGCGATCGACGATGCCATGCGCGGCGAGCTGATGGCGGCGCTGGACGAAGTGGCGCGCACCGACAGCATCAAGGCACTGGTGCTGACCGGCGCCGGCCAGGGCTTCTGCGCCGGCGGCGACGTGAAGTCCATGCAGGCGCGGCTCGCCGTGCCGCAGGGCGAGGTGGCGATGGCCGGCTGGCGCCGCCAGCAACGCACGCACCATGCGGTGTCCATGTTACACGCCCTGCCCAAGCCCACCATCGCCGCCGTCAATGGCGCCGCCACGGGCCTCGGCTGCGACCTGGCGCTGTGCTGCGACTTCATCATCGCCTCGGATCAGGCGCGCTTCGCGATGAGCTACATCCTGCGCGGGCTGATCCCGGATGGCGGCGGCATGTACTTTCTACCGCGCCGCGTCGGCCTGGCGCGCGCCAAGGAACTGATCTTCACCGGCCGCACGGTGGAGCCGGAGGAAGCGCTGCGCCTCGGCATGATCGACCGCGTGACCGGTGCGGAGGCGCTGCTGGAGGACGCCCGCGCCTGGGCGGCGGAGCTGGGCGCGGGCGCCCCGGGCGCGCTGGCATTGGGCAAGAACATCCTGGACCAGACCTTCGAACTGTCTGTCGAGCAGGTCTTCAGCATGGGCAGCCAGGCGCAGGCAATCTGCTACAGCTCCAGGGAACACCAGGAGTCCGTCGCCGCCTTTCTGGAAGGCGTGGCGCAGCGCCGCGCGGCCAAGGCGCAACAGGCATGAGCGCGATCACCGCCCTGCTGAACCCGCGCAGCGTGGCTGTCATCGGCGCCTCGGCCGATGCCGGCAAGATGACCGGGCGCCCGGTGGGCTACCTGCAGAAATACGGCTTCACCGGTGAGATCTGGCCGGTCAATCCGCGCGCCGAGACCATCGCCGGCCTGCGCTGCTTTCCGGACGTCGCCTCGCTGCCCGCGGCACCGGATGCCGCCATCGTGCTGCTGGGCCCGGAGCGGGCCGAGGCGGCGGTGCGTGACCTCGCCGCCAAGGGCTGCCCCGCCGCCATCGTGCTGGCCAGCGGCTATGGCGAGGCCAACGAGCAGGGCGCGCGCCGCCAGCAGGCCCTGAAAGACGCCGCCGGGTCCATGCGGCTGCTCGGTCCCAACACCATCGGGCTGGTCAACCTGTCCGACGGCATGATGCTGTCGGCCACCGGCGCGCTGGAGGTGGACGGGCTGCCGAAGGGCCGCATCTCCGTGGTGTCCCAGAGCGGTGGCATCCTCGGCTCGCTGCTGTCGCGCGCCGCCGACCGGGGCATCGGCTTCAGCAAGCTGGTGTCCACCGGCAACGAGGCCGACCTCGACAGCAGCGACTTCATGGAACACCTGGTGGAGGACCCGGCGACCGACGTCATCGCCGTCTACATGGAAGGGCTGCGGCGGCCCGACGCCTTCCGCCGCGCGGCGCGCCGGGCGGCCGAGCTGGGCAAGCCGATCGTGGTCTACAAGGTCGGCCGCTCGGAATCCGGCGCCCGTGCCGCCACCTCGCATACCGGCGCGCTGGCGGGGGCCGACCGGGTGTATGACGCGCTGTTCCGCCAATGTGGCGTGATCCGCGCGGAAAGCTTCACCGACCTGCTGGACATCCCGGCCGCGCTGGCTTCCGGCCGCCGCGCCGCCGGCGGGCGCGCGGCCATCCTCACCTCCACAGGCGGTGCCGGCACGCTGCTGGCCGACAATTGCGGGCTGGCGGGCATCGAGATCCCGGCGCCGGACGCGGACACCACAGAGCGCCTCGCCACCCTGCTGAACGAGGACCCGGCGGCGATCGGCCGCAACCCGGTGGACGTGACCCTGGCCGGGCTGCGGCCGGACCTGTTCCGCGGCGCCATCGACGCGCTGCTGGAAAGCCCCGCCTACGACGCCGTCGTGGTGGTGATCGGCTCGTCCGCCCTCGCCACGCCGGACATCGTGGCGGGTGCCATCGTCGAATGCCAGGCGCGCAGCGACAAGCCGGTGCTGGCCTATGTCAGCCCGCACGCGCCGCATCTGGTGCGGCTGCTGAACGGCCAGGGCATCCCGGCCTTTGCCACACCGGAAAGCTGCGCCACGGTGCTGCGCGCCCTGCGCCGTGCGCCCCTGCCGCCGCTGCCCGAGGCCGCGACACCAGACCCCGCGCTGTTGCACGGCCTGCCCCCCGGGCCGCTGAACGAGGCCGAAAGCAAGGCGCTGTTCGCCCGCTGCGGCGTGGCCGTGACGCGCGAGCACGCGGTGGCCGATGCGGCAGGCGCCGCCGCCGCCGCGCGGGCGCTGGGCGGCGAGGTGGTGCTCAAGGTTCTGTCCCGCCGTATCGCCCACAAGAGCGACCTCGGCGGCGTGCGCGTCGGCCTGACGGCCGAGCAGGTGCCGGAGGCCTGCGCCACGATGTTGGCCCAGCTGTGCGAAGCCGGTGCGCCCGAGCCGGAGGGCTTTCTGGTGCAGGAGCGGGTGCGCGGCGGGGTGGAGATGATCCTCGGCTTTCACCGCGACCCGCAGCTGGGGCCGGTGATCCTGTTGGGCTCGGGCGGCGTCGCGGCCGAATTGTTCCAGGACACCGCGCTGCGCCTCCTGCCCGTGTCCCGCAGCGATGCGGAGGCGATGGTGGCGGAACTGAAGGCCGCCCGCCTGCTGAGCGGCTTCCGCGGCGCGCCGCCGGCCGACGTTGCCGCGCTGGTCGATGCGGTGCTGGCCTTCGCGAGAATGGCCGGCGCGGCGGGCGAGCGGCTGCTGGAAGCCGAGATCAACCCGGTCTTCGTGTTGCCCGAAGGCCAGGGCGTGCGCGCGGCGGATGGGCTGGTGGTGCTGCGGTGAGTGGCAGCCCGCTGGCCGTGCTGTCGGCGCACGCCGCCGGCTGGCGTGGCCGCCCCTGGCCGGACGGACTGGAACATCACGCGCGCCGTGCCCTTCTGGACTGGTTCGCCGCCATGTTGCCCGGCACGCGCGTGGCGCCCGCCACGCTGCTGGCCGCCGCCATGGTGGAGGAACGCGGCACCGGCCAGGCGGTCTGCTACGTGGATGGCGGGCAGGGCGCCGCCCGCCACGCCGCGCTGCTCAACGCGGTGAGCAGCCACGCGGTGGAATTTGACGACATCCACCGCGATTCCGGCCTGCATCCCGGCAGCCCCACCGTGGCCGCCGCGCTAGCCGTGGCCCAGGCGCGGGGCGCTAGCCTGGACGCGCTGCTGCGCGCCATGGCGGCGGGCTACGAGGTGGGCGGGCGCGTGGCGCTGGCGGTGCAGCCCAGCCACTACCGCATGTGGCACACCACCGCGACGGTGGGCACCATCGCCGCCGCGACCGCCGCCGCCTTGCTGCTGGGCTGCGACGAAGCCGGCATCGGCCACGCCATGGCCCTGTCCGCCACCATGGCGGGCGGGCTGCAGCAGGCCTTCCGGGGCGGGGGCATGAGCAAGCCCATGCATGCCGGCCACGCCGCCGAGGCCGGCATGCTGGCCGCGCGCGCCGCCGCCGCCGGCGTGACCGGCGCGGCCGACGTGCTGCACGGCCCCGCCGGCTTCGCCGCCGCCACCAGTGATTCGACAGGGCAATGGGAGATGGCCCTGGAAGGGATCGACGAATGGTTCGTGATCGGCCGCATGACAATCAAGAACCACGGTTGCTGCGGCCATCTGTTTCCGGCGCTGGATGGTCTGCTGGCCCTGCGCGCCGCGCACCCCTTTCAGCCTGAGGATGTGGCGCGCATCCACATCGCCGGCTACCGCGCCACGGTGGAGATCTGCGACAGGCCGGAGGCGCGCACGGAGCAGGATGCCCGCTTCAGCGCGCAGTACTGCGTGGCGGCCCTGCTGCGTCTCGGCGCCGTGCGCCTGGAGGCGTTCTCGCCGGAGCGACTGCGCGACCCGGCGCTGCGCGCGCTGATGCCGAAGGTGACGCTGGGCCTGGCACCCGATCTGGCGGATGCTTATCCGCGCCGCCGCGCCGCCCGCCTGAGGCTGGAACTGCGCGACGGGCGCAGCTTCGAGCTTGAGCAGCCCTTCCGCAAGGGCGACCTGGAGCAACCGCTGACGGATGCCGAACTGGATGGCAAGTTCCGCGAGTTGGCGGTGCCCGTGATCGGCGCGGCCGCCGGCGAGGCGCTCCGCCGGCTGATCCGCGATGGCGACCGCCTGCCCGGACCGCTGCCGCGCGCTGGCTGACCCCCACCGCCCGCGATGCCAAAGGCCCGCCCATCGGCCTCCCGGCGGGATGGCGGCCCGGCATTGCCGAAACGATACTGGCGGCGATGTGCCGGCGCGCCCACCATGCGGCCGGCGCGGCGGTCTGCCGCCCGTCACACAGGTTGAACAGGGAAACGCCTAGAAATGAGACGAGCATTCCTGCGGGCGGCGGCGATGACCGCGGCTGCCGCGGCGGCGCTGCCGCGCATGGCGGGGGCGCAGAACGCCACTGCCCCCGTGCCGCCGGCCGGCGCGCCACCCACCGCCGCCCGCGCGCCGCTGACGCTGGCCGACTTCGGGTCCTTCCATGTGGGCGGGCGCGACTACGTGGTGGCCGGCCAGCCGGTCAAGGAGGTGCGCTTCTCGGCCAATGGTCCGCTGACACGGGTGGACCCGAACGGCACCTTCGTGATCGGCGGCATGTATGCGCAGTACACGGTGCCCGCGCCGCAGCGCGGGCGGCTGCCGCTGCTGATGTGGCACGGCGGCGGGCTGACGGGCGTGACCTGGGAAACCACCCCGGACGGTCGCGAAGGCTGGCAGCACTTCTTTCTGCGGCGGGGCTGGCCTGTTTATGTGTCGGATGCGGTGGAGCGGGGCCGCGCCGGCTGGACCATGCTTCCGGAGGCGACCGGCGGCCAGCCGGTGTTCCTGACGGAGGACAACCCTTACGAGCGGTTCCGCATCGGCGACGGCCCCGGCTCCAGGGCGCGGGGCACCACGCTGCCTGGCAACCAGTTCCCGGCCGACCCGGTCAATTACCGCAACTTCATGCGGCAGAACGTGCCGCGCTTCACCACCACGGACGAGCTGACGCTGGACGCCTACCTCGCGCTGCTGGACCGCGTCGGGCCCAGCGTGGTGATGGTGCACAGCCAGGCCGGCCTGTTCGGCTGCCGCGCCGCGCAGGAACGCCCGGAGCTGGTCAAGGCGCTGGTGCTCGCCGAGCCGGCGGCGGCGGGCGACATGGCCAAGGTGGCGGCCGTGAAGGGCATTCCCATGCTGGTGCTGTATGGCGACTACATTGACGGCGACGCCCGCTGGCGCACGCTGCGCGCCAACGGCATGCAGTTCTTCGAGGCCGTGCGGGCCGCCGGCGGCAGCGTGGACGTGGTGTCCCTGCCGGAACGCGGCATCCGCGGCAACAGCCACATGATGATGATGGACCACAACAGCGATCAGGTGGCCGGCGTGGTTCAGGATTGGCTCGCCGCACGCGGCCTCTGGGCGTGAGACACGGCGCGGCGGCCGCGAGCCGCCGCGCCAACGGCCTGCTTCCGCTGTCGCACGCGCTGCGGGATTCGACGCATGACTGCCCAGCATGGCTCCAGACGAGGTACAGATGCTTGCTGTCCCGCCTGGGTGGCAGGCGTCCGTCATGGACGACGTGATACACTGTTATCCCGTGTGCCTTCCCTCGATGCTGCCTTTGGCAATCAGGAACTCCTGCTCTCCCCAAGGCTCTTGCCCGTGATGGCGACGAAGGAGCGGCCAGAGCCGATCCGGGTCACGGCGAAGACGATATGCTGACAGCACCCGTTTACCGGGTATAGTCACACGTCATTTCCAAGCCGGGGCGTATGACCACCTTCCCAAACCGCGCCTTCCTGACCATCGTCCCGGAAAGCAGCCCGGAGGCATTGCGCGGCATCGCATCCACCGTCCGGTTGCAAATCCTGCGCCTGCTGCGGCAGCAGGGGCCACTCAACGTCAACCAGATCGGCGGGCTGCTGGGACTGCCGCAATCGACAGTGGCCGCGAACGTGACGGTGCTGGAGCAATGCCGGCTGATCGAGACCGAACTCGTCAAGGCTGCCAAGGGACAGCAGAAGATCTGCCACGTGCGCTTCGACGACATCGTCATTCGCCTCGACGGGCCGGCGCCGCAACGGCAGCAGGATTTGGTGGAAGTCTCGATGCCGCTCGGCCTCTACACCTCGTGCGATGTGCGGGCGCCTTGCGGACTATGCTCCCAGCGCGGCGTGATCGGACTGCTGGATGTGCCGGATTTCTTTCTCGATCCGGCGCGGGTCGAGGCCATGCTGCTGTGGTTCTCTCGTGGGTTCGTGGAATACAAGTTCCCCAACAACGCCAAGCTGCTTGGCGCGCAGGTGCGAGGGGTTGAGTTCAGCCTGGAGATGTCGTCCGAGGTGCCGGGCACCAGCCTGAATTGGCCTTCGGATATCACGCTGTGGGTCAATGGCGTGAAGATCGGCGTCTGGACCTCGCCGGCCGACTATGGCGACAAGCGCGGGGCGCTGACACCGCCGTGGTGGAAGCTCAAGGGCTCGCAATACGGCCACCTCACACACTGGCTGGTGAACGAGCATGGTACCTTTCTGGACGGTGTCCGCATCTCCGGCACGACGCTGGACGCGCTGAAGCTGCCGGAACATCATTCGATCCGTCTGCGCGTCGGCATCGAGGATGACGCGGCCCACCCCGGCGGCATCAACATCTTCGGCCGGCAGTTCGGCAACCATGAGCAGGACATCGTGATGCGGCTGCATCTGCGCTGATAGAACCCATTTTTCGGGTTAATACCGAAGAAACGGTTGACGCTGGCCGAACAAGGCTCCTAGCCTTCCCGCAACGATCCGCCGGCAACAGGTGGAATGGGAGGATGGGTCCATGTCGTTCAGCCGCAGAAGCCTGCTGGCCACGCCGATCGCGCTCGCCGTCACGCCCGCCATGGCCCGCGCGGCCAGGGCACAGTCCGCTGGCGGCGGCGCGCCGCCGCGCCGCGAAACGCTGATCCTGGAAAACCCAGAAGGCGTCATCCGCAACCCGAGCTGGTTCAACATCTGGGCCATCAACGCCGGCAGCCAGTACAACGGGCTGCAGCAGCTGGTCATGGACACGCTGTGGTACATCGATCCCGAAAGCGGCATCGACGGCGCCTTCGACAATTCGCTGGCTTCCGAACCGCCCATCTACAACGCCGACTTCAGCGAGATGACCGCCAAGCTCCGCCAGGGCCTCTACTGGAGCGACGGCGTCGAGTTCACCGCGGCCGACGTGGTGCACACGGTCGAGACGCAGGTGAAGAACCCCGGCATGCGCTGGAGCGCGCAGCTGATCCTCAACGTGGCCGAGGTTTCGGCGCCCGACCCCTACACGGTGGTGTTCAAGCTCAAGAAGCCCAACGCCCGCTTCCACGCCAACTTCATGGTCCGCTTCAACGCCATCTGGATCATGCCCAAGCATGTGTTCGAGAAGGTGGCGGACCCCGTCCGATTCGACTTCAACCCGCCCGTCTCGCTCAGCGCATACAAGCTGCACAGCTTCGACCAGGAAGGGCGGCGCTTCACCTGGGAACGGCGGGATGACTGGCAGCGCACCTCGCTCGGCCGCTTCGGCCAGCCGGGGCCCCGCTACGTCTCCTATGTCGATGGTGGGCCGGCGGACAAGCGCGTCATCGCCCAGCTCAACCACGACCTCGACGTGGTGCACGACGTGGCGCCGGAGGGGATGTTCACCCTCGCCCGGCAGTCCGAGCAGGTGCGCGGCTGGTTCCCGAAGTTCCCCTACGCCCACCCCGACCCGACGCTGCCGGCGCTGATCTTCAACACCCAGAACCCGATGTTCGGCGACCGCCGGGTGCGCTGGGCGCTGGCGCTGTTGATCGACATGAAGGCGGTGTCGATGGCCGGCTACCGCGGCGCGGCCACCATCTCCGCCATCGCGCTGCCACCCACCGGCACCCACCCACGCGACTACCACGGCCCCTTGCAGAACTGGCTCGCGGCCTTCGAACTGGACACCGGCAAGCAGACCATCAAGCCCTACGACCCCAGCATTGGCGCGCAGATCGCGGCGCTGGTGCGCCCGTCCAACCCTAACGTGCCGACTGATGCGGCCGAGATCGCCCGCTCGCTCGGCCATGGCTGGTGGAAGCCCAACCCGCAGGCGGCGACGGAGCTGCTGGAAGCCGCCGGCTACCGCAAGCGCGGCAGCAACTGGATGACGCCGGACGGCAAGCCCTTTGCCATCAAGGTGGTGGTGGAAGGCGAGACGCGGCCGGTGATGACCCGCACCGGCACCATGATCGCGCAAAACTGGCGGCAGTTCGGCATCGACAGCCGCATCGACGTGGCGCAGGGCACCAGCCTGGCCGACCGCCGCAACGCCGGCGACTTCGAGACCATGATCGCCTGGAGCGTGGAGACCTATGGCGGGCATCCGGACCTCGCCTATTTCCTCGACAGCTGGCATTCGCAATACGTGGCCAAGCCCGGCCAGGCGCAGCCCTGGCGCAACTGGCAACGCTGGTCCAGCCCGCAGATGGACGCGATCATCGAGCGCATGCGCGCGACACCCTTCGCCGACCCCTCGGTGGTCGAGATCGGCCGCGACTATGCCAAGCTGATGGTGCAGGAAATGCCGATCATTCCGCTGATGGCCTACAACGTCTTCACGACGATGGACACCACCTACTGGACCGGCTTTCCCACGGCGGAGAACCCCTACACCAACCCGGTGCCGAATTGGGGCAACAGCCGCTACATGTTCTCGCGCCTGAAGCCGCGCCAGGCCTGATCCGATGCGCGGCTATGCCGTCTACCTGGTCAAGCGGCTGCTGCAGTTCGCCCTCGTGGTGTTCGTCGGCATCAACGTCACCTACCTGATCACGCATGCGACGCCGATCGACCCGGTGGAACAGACCATCACCGCGGCCACCTCTTTCGGCACCACCAGTCCGGAGGCGATCGCACTGATGCGGCGCTCGCTGCAGGACCTTTACGGCACCGGCGGCGGCGCGCTGCACCAATGGCTGGCCTTCTGGGGTCGCATCGTGGTGGGTGACTTCGGGCCCTCGCTGTCCGCCTTCCCGACGCCGGTCTCCACGCTGATCCGCCGGGCGCTGCCCTGGACTGCCGGGCTGATGCTGGTGGCGACCGTGCTGTCCTGGGGGCTGGGCAACCTGCTCGGCGGCCTGGCCGGCTATTACCGCCGCAACCGGCTGCTGAAGTTCGCGGGCATCGTGGCCATGGGCGTGCACCCGGTGCCCTACTACATCGTCGCCTTCGTGCTCCTGATCGTCTTCGGCTACGTGTGGCCGGTGCTGCCGATCACCGGCGCCTACGCGCAGGGGCTGCAGCCGGGCTTCACGCTGGAATTCGCCGGCAGCGTGGTGCGCCATTCGTTGCTGCCTGCGGCATCCCTGGTGCTGGTCGGCATCGGTGGCTGGTTCATGGGCATGCGCTCGCTGGTGTCCAACGTGGTGACGGAGGACTACACGATCTACGCGGAGCTCGCCGGCGTCAGGCGCCGCCGCATCCTCGGCTCCTACGTCATGCGCAACGCGCTGGCCCCGCAGGTGACCGGGCTGGCGATGACGCTGGGCGCCATCTTCAACGGCGCCATCATCACCGAGCAGGTGTTCGGCTACCCGGGCCTCGGCTCGCTGCTGGTGGCCGCCGTGCATGCCGGCGACTACAGCCTGGTGATCGGCGTCACCACGGTATCGATCCTGGCGGTGTCCTTCGCGGTGCTGCTGGTCGACCTGCTGTACCCGTTGCTTGACCCCCGCGTGCAGGCGCGCTGACCATGTGGAAGATCCTGCGCGACCTGTTGCGCTACAACTGGGAATTCACCACCGGCGTGGTGTTGCTCGGCATCGTCGCGGCGATCGCGCTGCTGTCCTTCGTGTCGCCCTATCCGCCGCTCGATGTCTACGTGGTGGCACCCGACATGCCGCCGTCGATGGAGCACTGGCTCGGCACCACCTCGCGCGGGCAGGACGTGTTCTGGCAACTCTCCGCCGCCATCCGCAACACGCTGGCCTTCGGCATCGTGGTGGCGGTCCTCAGCCGCGTCATCGCGCTCGCGGTCGGGCTGTTCGCCGGCTATGCGGGCGGGCCGGTGGACCGGCTGCTGATGTCAGTCAACGACACCTTCATCGTGGTGCCGATCTTTCCCATCCTGGTGCTGTTCTACTTCGTGATGCGCGACCAGATGAGCTGGGCGCTGCTGGCGCTGGTCGCCGCCTGCCTCGGCTGGGCCTACGACGCACGGCTGATCCGCTCCGTGGCCCTTTCGCTCAAGACGCGCGAGTTTACCGCGCAGTCGGCCTTCTGCGGCATGGGTGCGCGGGAGATCGTGACGCGCGAGCACATGCCCTATGTCATGCCGGTGGTCTTCACCACCACCATGAACAACATGAACTGGAGCATCGGGCTGGAGGTGACGCTGTCCGTGCTCGGCTTCACGGACGTCAACACGCCCACCATCGGCGGCATGATCTACTGGGCCAACCAGCACGCGGCGCTGGTGTCGGGCATCTGGTGGTGGATCGCGGCCCCCGTCGCGCTGGTGGTCATCGTCTTCATCGCGCTGTTCCTCCTGGCGGTCTCGATGAACGAGTACATCGACCCCCGTTCGCGCCTGGCCCGGATGGGGGGCGGCTGATGGGACCGGTGCTGGCCGTCGACGGGCTCAAGGCCTACTACCAGACGCGCTTCTTCGGCACGCTGCGCGAGGTGCGCGCGGTGGACGACATCACCCTGGAGGTACGGCGCGACGAGATCTATGGACTCGCCGGCGAAAGCTCCTCCGGCAAGAGCACGCTGATCAAGACCATCGCGCGCGCCATCCGCCCGCCGCTGAACGTGGTGGCCGGCAGCGTGCGCTTCGACTTCGGCGGCCAGGGCGCGCACGACATCTACGCGCTTCCGGCGGGCGAGCTGGCGGCCACCCGCTGGCGGCACCTGTCCTACATCATGCAGGGCTCGATGAACGTGCTGAACCCGGTGCGCCGGATCCGGCATTCCTTTGTCGACTTCGCGTACCGCCACATGGCGCTGCCGATGCCCGCCTTCCTCAGGCGCGTGGAAGAGCATCTGGCGCACCTGTCGCTCCAGCCCGCGGTGCTGGACAGCTATCCGCATGAGCTGTCGGGCGGCATGCGCCAGCGCGTGACCATCGCCCTGGCCACCGTCTGCCGCCCCGAGTTCATCATTGCCGACGAGCCGACCACGGCGCTCGACGTGGTGGTGCAGAAGGGGGTGCTGGGCATGATCCGCCGGCTGCAGCGGGAGATGGGCTCCTCCGTGCTGTTCGTCACGCACGACATGGCGGTGCATGCCAACCTGACCGACCGGCTCGGCATCATGTATGCCGGCCGGCTGGTCGAGGAGGCGCCGACGCGCGACCTGTTCCGCCGGCCGCTGCACCCCTACACCGCCCACCTGATCCGCAGCCTGCCGCGCATCGGTGACGACGCGCCGCGCCACGGGCTCGAAGGCAAGCCACCCAGCCTGGCGGCGCCGCCCCCCGGATGCCGCTTCCACCCCCGCTGCCCGCTGGCCATGGAGGTCTGCCGGCAGGAAGTGCCGGCGATGCGGGAGCTGGCACCCGGCCATCGCGTCGCCTGCCATGCCGCCGAGCAGGGGATGCTGCCATGACCGCGCCGCTGCTGGAGTTGCGCCACGTCGGCAAGACTTATGCGGGCGGCGGGCTGCTGTCGCGCCGCAAGGTGTCGGCGGTGAAGGACGTGTCCTTCACGCTGGCGGCCGAAACGCCGGAAGTCTTCGCCATCATCGGCGAGTCCGGCAGCGGCAAGTCCAGCCTGGCGCGCATGGTGCTGGGCATGGGCACGGCGACGGAGGGCCAGGTTCTCTTCCGCGGCCAGGACCTCGCCCGGCTGCGCGGCCGCGCGGCGCGCCTGGACTTCATGCGGCAGGTGCAGCCGATCTTCCAGAACCCGTTCGAGGCCTTCAACCCCCTGACCCGGGTGGACCGCTACCTGTATGCCACCGCCCGCAACCTGGCCGGCGCCGACGGCCAGCCGGCAGCGGAGGCAGCGGCCGACCGCGCCTTGCAGCAGGTCGGCCTGTCGCTGGACGAACTGCGCGGCCGCTTTCCGCACGAGCTGTCGGGCGGCCAGTTGCAGCGTGCGGCGATCGCCCGCGCGCTGATTCCCGGCCCCGCCCTGCTGGTGGCAGACGAGCCGGTCTCGATGATCGACGCCTCGCTGCGCATGACCATCGTCAACTTGTTCCGCGAGCTGCGGGACCGGCTGCAGGTGTCGATCCTCTACATCACGCATGACCTCGCCACGGCCTACACGATCAGCGACCGCATCGTGATCATGCGCCAGGGCGAAGTGGTGGAGGCGGGTGACGCGCGGGCGGTCCTGGCGCACCCGACGCATCCCTACTCCATCCAGCTCAAGGATTCCGTGCTCTCGGTCGAGGGCGCGTGGCAAGAAGAAGGAACGAGGCCTTGAAGGCACGAGTGACCATCGACCGCGACGTCCTCATCGGCGAAACGCATGACCGGCTGTTCGGCGCCTTTGTCGAGCATCTTGGCCGCTGCGTGTATGGCGGTATCTTCGAGCCCGGCCACCCGGAGGCGGATGAGAAGGGCTTCCGCCAGGACGTGCTGGCCCTGGTGCGCGAGCTGGCACCGACCATCATGCGCTACCCCGGCGGCAACTTCGTGTCCGGCTACAACTGGGAAGATGGCGTGGGCCCGGTGGAACAGCGGCCGCGCCGCCTCGACCTCGCCTGGATGAGCACCGAGCCCAATACCTTCGGCACCAATGAGTTCATCGACTGGTGCCGCGCGGCCAACATCGAGCCGATGCTGGCCGTCAACCTCGGCACCCGCGGCGGCGACGCGGCGCGCAACCTGGTGGAATACTGCAACCACCCGTCAGGCACCCATTGGTCGGACCTGCGCCGCGCCCATGGCTGGGAGCAGCCGCACGAGGTGAAGTTCTGGTGCCTGGGCAACGAGGTCGACGGACCCTGGCAGATGGAACACAAGACGGCCCGGGAGTACGGCCGCGTGGCCACCGAATCCGCCAAGATGATGAAGTGGATCGATCCCAGCCTGGAGCTGGCGGCCTGCGGCTCGTCGGCCCGCAACATGCCGACCTTCGGGGCCTGGGAGCGCGAGGTCCTGCAGCACACCTTCGACCACGTCGAGTTCATCTCGCTGCACACTTACCTAAACGACTATGCCGGCGACATGCCGAGCTTCCTGGCCAGCGCGGACCTGATGGACAGCTTCATTGAGGAGGTGGTGGCCATCGCCGATGCCGTCGCGGCCGAACGGCGCTCGGACAAGCGGCTGATGCTGAGCTTCGACGAATGGAACGTATGGTACCGCACGCGCGGCAAGAAGGAAGGCCGCACCGTGCCGGGCTGGCCGGTCGCGCCGCAAATCCTGGAGGAAGTCTATACCATGGGGGATGCGCTGGCCTTCGGCGGCGCCTGCATCTCCCTGCTCAACCATGCGGACCGCGTCAAGGCCGCCTGCCTGGCGCAGCTGGTCAATGCCATCGCACCCATCATGACGGAGACCGGCGGCCCGGCTTGGCGGCAGACGATCTTCTTTCCATTCGCGCAGATGTCCAACCTGGGACGTGGCCGCGTGCTGCGGGCGCGCGTGGAATCACCCACCTACAGCACCAGCTACTACGACCCGCGCGGCGCGCAGGAGCACCGCTTCACGCTGCCTGAGGTGCCTTATCTGAAATGCGCCGCGGTGCACGACGCGGATGGCGGCTTTGCCACCTTGTTCCTGCTCAACCGCCACCTGCAGGAGGACGTGGCGCTGGAAGTGGAACTGCGCGGCCTCGGTGCCGGCTCCGTCGTTTCGGCCGAGACGCTGCGGCACGACGACCTTTCCGCCACGAACACCAAGGATGCCCCGGAACGGGTGGCACCGGCCCCGTTGCCCGGCGCAGCGCTGCAGGACGGCGTTTTGCGAGCGACGTTGCCGGCCGCGTCCTGGAGCGTGATCCGCGTCAAGCTCGGCTGACCCTGTTGTGGCCCGCCGCCGGTGCGGCGGGCCACATCGGCAACGGCGTCATCATAGGCCTGCCGCGCCCCCTGACACCGCGGTCTGGGCGACGTCCTCACCCTGCAAGCGATGAGCAGCCGACCCTCGCCTCCGTGCCGGTCTAGGACCTGAACGCCGCCCCCCGCTTCGTTCGCCGGCTGCCGGTGGTCAGCATCGGGCTATCCCGGCTCCATCACAGCCCTTTCGCCGCCTTCTGACGTGTACATGCTGGGCCAGGGCCTGGCGACGTAGTATTGCCGCTGGTGCTTGGCTAGCTGTTCGGGCTGTTGTGCTGGCGGGGCGGCAGATCGGGCGGCCGCTGGATGACCCCGGCATCCTCGCCTCACCCGTGACGAGCTTGCTGTCCGTTCCCGGCATGCTGGCGGCGCGCGCCCAGGCGATCGGCATGGCGTGGAGCGGTTGCTTTGGCCCGCTCCGCCCGAGCCGGCAGCGAACCGGCGGTTGAAAGGCTGGCAGCTCGGCCGCGGAACCTTGCCGGATGCGGGAAGCATGGCAAGCTGGCCGCATGCAGCCGCCCTTTCCGCTTCTCCTGTCGCCGCTGACCCTGGGCGGCGTGACACTTCGCAATCGCGTCGGCTTCGCGGCCATGTCCTGCCGGCTCAGCGCGGGCGGGCGGGCCACGCCGGCGCTGCTGTCCCATCTGCAAGCCCGCGCGGCGGGCGGTGCCGCCCTGGTGGTGACGGAAGCCCTGCCCGCGGCGGCCTCCGCCGCCACGCCCACCCGCGTCGCGGCCTTTGATGAAGCCGCCCTGCCGGACCTGCAGGCCATGGCCGCCGCCGTGGCGCGCCACGGCGCATTGCCGATCGGCCAGTTGTGGCACCCGGGCTCGGCCAACCGGGGGCAAAGGGCGGTGGATGCGGTGGGCGCATCCGCGGTGCCCGACGGCCTCTCCTGGACCGTGCCGCGCATCCTGTCCGATGGCGAGATCGAGGCGCTGTGCGCGGAATACGCCGGCACGGCCGCCCGGCTGCAACGCGCCGGCTTCGCGGGGGTGGAGGTTTCGGCGGCGCATGGCTTTCTGCCGCTGCAGTTCCTGTCGCCCGCCAGCAACCGGCGGCAGGACCGCTGGGGCGGCGACCTGCACGGCCGCAGCCTGTTTCTGCGACGGATCATCGCCAACATCCGGCACAGCTGCGGCCCTGGCTTCCTGCTGGGGCTGAAGCTGCCGGCCGATGACGGGGCGCCCGGCTCCATCGACCCGGACGAGGCCGCGCGCATCACCGCCCTGCTGGCGGCCGAAACGCCGCCGGACTGGTTCTGCTTCAGCCAGGGCACGCACGGCTGGTCGCTCGGCATGCACGCGCCAGACCAGCACGCCACGCCGATGGGCTACCGACCGCTGTGGCGCCGCATGCGCGCGGCGGCGGGCGGCGTGCCGGTGGCCGCCGTGGCGCGCATCGACCACCCGGCGGCGGCGGAATCCGTGTTGGCCGCCGGCGATGCCGACCTGGTGATGCTGGCGCGCCCCCTGCTGGCCGACCCCGACTGGCTGGGCAAGGCCGCTGGCAACCGCCCCACCGAGATCCGCCCCTGCCTGAACTGCAACGCCTGCTGGGGTGAAATCAACAAAGGCCTGCCCATCGCCTGTGCCGTGAACCCCTCGGCAGGTGGGCGCGAGGTGGCAGCACCCGGGCGCGTGGCCACCGCGCGGCGCGTGGTGGTGGCCGGCGGCGGGCCCGCGGGGCTGCAGGCGGCGCTGGCCGCCGCGCGGCGGGGGCACCGGGTGACACTGCTGTCGGCCCGCCCGCCCGGCGGCGCGGCGCGGCTGGAGGCCGCACTGCCGGGCGGCGCGTCCATGATGCGCTTTCTGGATTACCTGACCGAAGCCGCCACGCGGGCCGGGGTGGTGATACGCCAAGGCGTTGCCGATGCCGGGGCGATCCTGGCACTGCAGCCCGATGCGACGATCCTGGCCACGGGCGCCGGGATGACGCGCCCGGCCGGGCTGCAGGGTGAGGGCCAGGACCTGCGGAACATGCTGCGCACCCCGCCCCCCGGCGGCCGCGTGGCGGTGCTGTACGATCACGACCAGACCGCTGCCACCTACGCCGCCGCCGAATGGCTGGCCATGCGATTCCGGCGCGTGGTGCTGGTGACGCCGCGCGACAGCATCGCGCAGGACGTGCCGTTGCTGTCCGCCCAGGGCATCCACCGCCGTCTGGCGCGGCTGGGCGTGGAGATCCTGCCTTATCGCGCGCCGCTGCGGCACGCGGCGGGGGAGGTGGTGCTGCGCCACCTGCTGACGGAGGCGGAGGAGGTGATCGGCAGCGTCGACCTGTTCACCTGGTCGACGCCCCGCGCGCCGCGCCAGGACCTTCTGCCGGCGCTGCTGGCGGCCGGGCTCGCCGTGCATCTGGTGGGTGACGCCCTGGCCCCGCGCCTGATGCTGTCCGCCATCCGGGAAGGGGAAGAGGTGGGCGGCGGCCTTTAGCCTCACTCCACCTTGGCGCCGGAAACCTGCACCGCGCGCTGCCACTTGCGCATTTCGGCGCGGTGAAATGCGGCGGTGTCCGCTGCGTTGCTGCCGAACAGCGTGGCGCCCTGTTCCAGAAGCTTCTGGCGGATGGCGGGCTGGTCCAGCGCGGCCCGCATGGCGGCGGACATCGCGTCCACCACCGGCTCGGGGGTGCCGGCCGGCACGAAGTAGATGATCCAGGCGGCGGCGTCGAAGCCGGGCACGGTTTCCGCCACGGCGGGGACCTCCGGCAGCAGCGCCGACCGCTCCGCCGAGGTGACGGCCAGCGGCAGCAGCAGCCCCTGGTTGATCATGCCGGGCAGCGATGGCACGCCCTCAATGGCGAGCTGGATGTCGCCGCCGACCACTGCCTGCACCGCCTGGCTGCCGCCGCGGAACGGCACGTGCACTAGGTCCAGCCCCAGGGCCGCCTTGAACAGCTCCATCGCCAGGTGCGACGTGGTGCCGCTGCCCGACGAGCCGTAGTTCAGCCGGCCCGGCTCCGCCTTCGCCCGTGCCACCAGCTCCGGCAGGGAGCGGATGCCGAGCCTGGGGTTTACCACAATGGCCTGCGGAAAGGACACCGCATGGCTGACGGGGGCGAAGTCCTTGATGGCGTCGTAGGGCAGCGTGGGAAACAGAAAGGGATTGATGCCCATGGTGCCAGGCGAGCCGACCAGGATGGTGTAGCCATCCGGCCGCGCCCGGGCCACCGCTTCCGTGCCGATGTTGCCGGAGGCGCCGGTGCGGTTTTCCACGATGAACTGCTGGCCCAGCTGCTCCGACATGCCCTGCGCCAGCAGACGCGTCACCACGTCCACGGCGGAGCCCGCCGTGAAGGGATTGACGAAGCGGGCAGGGCGGTCCGGCCAGGTGCCCTGCGCGGCGGCGGGGCGGGCCAGGGGCAACAGGCCGAGGGCCGCGAGCAACGAACGGCGGTGCATGATCAACTCCGTTTGTGACAGGGGAAATGGCGGGTGTGCTGCCGACAACCCGCGCCCGCCATGCCATGCTGGCGGAGACGGTGAGCGGGGGAAGTGGCGGCATGGCGGACTGGGATGTGGTGGTGGTCGGCGCAGGCGCAGCCGGCATGGTGGGGGCGTTGCGGGCCGCGGCCGGCGGTGCCCGCGTGGCCCTGCTGGAACGCGATGCCGCCGCGCCCAGCAACCTGGCCTTGTCCGGCGGCCTGTTTTCCGCCGCCGGCAGCCGCTGGCAGCACGAAGCGGGCGTGGAGGACGGGCCGGACCGCTTCGCCGCCGACATCACCGATAAGACCGGCGGCGCCGTACCGCAGCCCTTGCTGCGCACGGTGACGCAGGGCGCGCGGGATGCTGCACATTTTCTGGCAGACAGTGCCGGCTTGCCGATCCACTTGTCGCAAACGGCAAGATTCCCTGGCCATTCCGCGCCGCGCCTGCACGCGACACCGGCGGAATCGGGTGCCGAACTGGCGGCGCTGTTGCGCGCGGCCGTGCGCCGGGCGCCGCGCATCGCCTGGCTGGAAGGCTGTGACGCCGTGGCGTTGCGGAGCGGTGCCTGCGGCGTTGCGGGGGTCGAGGTTTCCGATGGGGGCGCCGCGCGCCGGGTGCTGCCCGCCGCCTGGGTGCTGCTGGCCGGCGGCGGCTTCGGCGGCAACGCGGCGCGGAAGGCGCGGCACCTGCCCGGCGCGTCGGGGGCGCTGCATGTCGGCGCCGCGTCGAACGACGGGCGCGGCATGGACTGGCTGGATCAGCTTGGCGCCGCGTTGCGCTGCATGGATTCCTACCAAGGGCAGCCGCATGTCTGCCGCGATGGCGACGGCACGCACCGGCTGGGCGCCGCGCTGCCGGCGCTGGGGGCCGTCATGGTCAACCAGCAGGGCCTGCGTTTCGCGGCGGAGGATATGGGGCCGTCGGAGCTGACCGCGCATGTGCTGGCGCAGCCTGGCGGAGCCGTGGAGATCTGGGACGCCGCCGCGCAGGACACCGCGCTGCGCCAGGGCCCGTTCCGCGCGGCGACGGAGGCTGGCCTGGTGTGGGGCGGCGGCGGGCTCGCCACATTGGCCGCGCGCTTCGGCCTGCCACCGGATGCCCTGGCGGACACGCTGCGCGACGCCGCCGCCTGCGCGCGCGGCGAACAGACAGACCAGCACGGCCGCACCCATTGGGGCACGCCGTTGCAGGCGCCGTTCTTCGCGGCGGCCATCACCGGCGGGCTGGCGCATACGCAGGGCGGCGCGGTGGTGGATGCAGGCGCGCGCGTGCTGCGGGCCGATGGCAGCGCCATTCCCGGGCTGCTGGCGGCGGGCGGCGCGGCCTGCGGCGTGTCCGGCACCGGCGCGGCGGGCTATGTGCCGGGCAATGGTCTGGCGCAGGCCTTCGCGCTGGGGCTCGCCGCCGGCGCCACGGCGGCGGGTTGAGCCGCCGGCTGGTCCTGTCACCTCGGGGGTTCGTCCGTGCTGTCGCGGTCTGATTTGCCAGACCGCCCGCGGTATAGGACATGAGACAGCAGCATTGCGTCAACGGGATTTCCCTGCCTATCCTCGGCGCCCGCACCGCCACGACCGAAGGATGCCCGCATGACGCAGCCCTGCTTCGCGATGCCCCGCCGCGCCCTCCTGGCTGCCGGCGCCGGCCTGCTGATGGCGCCGGCCGTGGCGCGCGCCCAGTCGCTGCGGCGCGTGAAGTACCTGACGCCCTTCGGCTTCATCCTCGGTTTCGCGGAGGTGCTGTACGGGCAGACCGGCGGCTTCTTCGCCAAGGAAGGGCTGGACGTGGAGGTCGAGGGCGGGCGCGGCTCCGCCATGTCGGTGCAGCAGGTGACGGCGGGCAACGTGTTGCTGTCGCGCACCGGCGGCACCGACCTGATCAAGGCCTATGCGCGCGAGCCTTCCATCGTCGCGATCGGCGAGATCTATCAGCGCGACGGCTTTTTCGTGATCAGCCACGCCGACAAGCCGATCCGCACGCCGGCTGACATGGCGGGCAAGACCATGGGCATCGTGTCCACCGGCGGCGCCACGGAAAACCTGTTGGACATGATGCTGGCTTCGCGCGATGTGCCCAAGGCCGATGTTAAGCGCGAGGCGGTCGGCAACGCGCCCACCGCCTTTGAATTCATCAAGCGTGGGCGCATCGACGGCTTCATCGCCACCTCGGACACTGTGTTCCAGTTGCAAACCGACAAGCAGCCGGTGCTGGCGTGGTCCACCGACACCGTGGCTCCCGTGCCGGGCCAGGTGTACCTGACCTCCAAGGCGACGCTGGATACGGAAACCGAGGCGCTGGCGAAGTTCCTGCGTGGCGTGCAGGCTTCGCTGGATGCCATGGAGGCGCAGAGGGCGAACCTCGCCCCCGTGCTGGCTTCCATGGCCACGAAATACGAGATTGCCGAGGCACGCAGGCCGGACAAGGGCGCATCGGTGCTGGCCTATGGGCTGGACACCACCTTTGCAGCACCGCGCCGGGACAAGTTGGCCAGTAACCCGCAGAGCTGGGACAGCGCCTGCACGCTGATGGTCAAGGCCGGCATCATCGCCGAGCCGCGCGACCGCGCCTTCTACGACGACAAGGCACGCAAGCTTGCCTTCGGCTGAGGTGCCCGCGCTGCTGCTGCTGATCGACCTGCAGCGCGCCTTCTGCGACGACGACGGTTCCATCGCGCAACAGGGGCGCGACATCGCGCTCCTGAAGGTCGCGGCGGGGAACTGTGCCCGGCTGGCCGCGCGGGCGCGCGCGGCGGGCGTGCCGGTGGTCTGGACCCGGATGATGTTCCGCCCCGACTATGCCGATGGCGGCACCATCCTTGCCATGCGGCCCAACCTGGCACGCATCGGCGCCCTGCGCGCCGGCACGGAGGACGTGGCGCTCTCCGTCTCCGCGAAGGCGGAAGCGGGCGACATCGTGATCGACAAGCCGCGCTATTCGGCGCTCTACGCGACGCCGCTGGAAGCGATGCTGCGCGCCTTCAATACGCGGCGCGTGCTGATAGGCGGCGTCACCACCTCCATGTGCGTGGAAACCACGGCGCGGGACCTGTCGCAACGGGACTACGACATCCGCGTGGTGGCCGAGGCCTGCGGCGACTTCGACCCCGCGCGGCACGCGGCCTCCCTGTCCGCGCTGGCCTTCGGCTTCGCCCCCGTGATCGGGATGGAGGAGGCCGGCGCGGCGCTGTGTCAGACCGCCAAGCCGTAGATGCGCGCCACGTTGTCGCGCAGCAGCTTGCGCAGCGGTCCGGGGCGGAAGTTCATGGCCTCGATCTCCCGCCGCGTGCGGGCGAAGTCGAGCACGGGGAAGTCGGTGCCGAAGATCACCTTGTCCTGCCCGTAGCTGTCGATGTAGCGGCGGAAGCTTTCCGGCCAGTAGGCGGGGCTGTGCGCGTCGCAGCCGATGAATACGTTGGGGTGCTTCCAGGCCATGGCGATCATCTCGTCATGCCAGGGAATACCGACATGAATGCCGATCAGCTTCAGCTCCGGGAAGTCGCAGGCCACGGCATCCAGCGTGATCGGCCGGCCGACGCTTTGCGTGCGGTGCTCGGCCGCGTAGATCATGGATTGCCCGACCTGAAGCTGGTAGGGCACGCCGAGCTCGACGCACTTGGCGTAGAAGGGGTAGTAGCGCGCGTGGTCCGGCGCCATCTCGAACCAATGCGGGTAACAATGCGCGCCGATGAAGCCATCGTCCCGCACCGCCGATTCCAGCGCGCGCACGCCCATCATGCCTTCCGTCGGGTCGATGCCGGCGAGGCCGTAGAAGCGGTCGGGGAACCGCTCCACCGCGCGGGCGACGATGCCGTAGGGCAGGTGGTAGCAGCCGGGCAGGCCGACGCGGCCCGACTTCGGCGCGACCAGGAAGGCGCGCTCGATGCCAGCGGCATCCATCCGCTCGATCATCTGTTCCAGCGACAGGCCTTCCATCAGCGCGGATTGCGCGCGCATCTTGCCGACAAAGAAGTCGCCGCCCCAGCCGGGGCGCGCCGCGAGCGCTTCCGGTGTCCAGATATTGACCACGGCGTCGATCGCCCGGATCGTCTCACTCATCGTCTTGCCTGTTCCCTGCTCGTTGCTTGTCCTTGGCCGCAGTTCGGCCGCCGCGTCAACCGCCGGATCGCCGCATGAACCTTGCTTCCTTGCTCCTGTCCCACGCCGCCGCGCGGCCATCCCACGCCGCGACCATCGAGGGGACGACCGAAACCGATTACGCCACATCGGCGGCGCGGATGCTGGCCTATGCGGGGCGGTTGCGCACGCTCGGCATCGGCGCCGGCGACCGCGTCGGGCTGTGCCTGGCCGATACCGCCGACCATCTGCTGCTGCACTACGCCGTGGCGGCGCTGGGCGCCGTGGTGGTGCCGGTGGACCACCGCTGGACGCCAACGGAAAAGCGCGCCGTGGCGGAGGCCTTCCGCTGCCGCCTGGTGCTGATGGAGCCCGGCGACACCGCCGCCGGCGCGCTGCCTGCCACGATCTTTCAGGCGTCGGACTGGCAACATACCACGCCTATCGCACCGGACCTGCCGGCCGATGAGGATGCGTCGCTGCTGATCTCGTTGTCGTCCGGCACCACGGGGCGGCCCACCGGCGCCGTGGTGTCGCACCGCCAGCTCTACGAGCGCTTTGTTTCCCAATGGGGCGGCATCGGGCTGAGCGGCGCCGACCGGTTCCTGCTCGCGACACCGCTCTATTTCGGTGGGGGGCGCTCCTTCGCCATGAGCACCCTCGCCTGTGGCGGCACGCTGATCTTCTGCCCGCCCCCCGCCCGTGCGCCGGAGGTGATCGAGGTGGCGCAGGCGCGGCGAGCCACCGCCGCCTTCGTGGTGCCCACGCAGGTGACGCGCATGCTGGAATGCTGGACCGGCGAGGGCCCGGCGATGCCGGAGATGCGCCGTCTGATCACCAGCGGTGCCGCCATGCACCCGGCGCAACGGCTGCGGGCGCTGGAGCGCCTGTCGCCCGGGCTGACCGACTACTACGCGACCAGTGAGGGCGGGGGCATCGCCGTGCTGCATGCCATGGAACAACGCGACTTCCCGGAAACCGTGGGACGCCCTGCCTTCCGGGTGGACATCGAGATCGTCGACGACGCCGGTGCGCCGTTGCCCCGTGGCACCGTGGGGCGGCTGCGCTACCGCGGCCCCGGCGTATCCAGCGCACTTGTGGATGAGCATGGCGGCATTGTGCCCGCCGACCCGCAGGGCTGGTTCATGCCGGGCGACCTGGCGAAGCTGCTGCCATCGGGCCACGTGCAACTGGCCGGGCGGGCCAAGGACGTGATCATCCGCGGCGGCGTCAACGTGTATCCGGCGGAGATCGAGGCCGTGCTGCTGGGCTGCTCCGGCGTGGCGGAAGCCGCGGCCTTTCCGCTGCCCGACCCCGTGCTGGGCGAGGTGGTGGTGGCAGCCGTCGTCGCCACCCCTGGCGCGGTGCTGGAGGAAGCCGCACTGCGCGTCGTTCTGCAACAGCGCCTTGCCCCCTACAAGCAGCCGCAGCGGCTGCTGGTTGTGCCGTCGCTGCCGCGCAACACGGGGGGCAAGGTGGTGCGGGCAGCTTTGCCGGCGCTGGCTGGCTGAGGGCCGCCTCAGGCCGCCAGGGCCTGCTGCAGGGCCCGGTAGCGTGGGCCCCAGTGGGCGCCGTCCACCCAACGTAGCAGGTCGGTAGTCTCCGGCGCGCGGCCATCCACCGCCGCGATGCTGCGCCAGGCCAGCGCCAGCATGCAGGACAGGACGGGGGCACCGCCGATGCGGGGACACGCCAGGATGGGCCGCAGCGTCGGCATGCCGGTGCCCAGCATCACCACCGCGTCCAGGCCCTCCGGCAGCCCGGCCAGCGCCTGTTCGGCCGTGTCGGCAGCCATGGCGTAGATTGGGTGGAAGGCGCCTTCCTGCAGCGTGGCGCCCGCCACGGCGGCGACCTCGAAGCCCCGCGCGGTCCAGTAGCCCCGTGCGGCTTCCGTCAGGTCGGCGGGGTAGGGGGAGACGAGGCCGATGCGCCGCGCGCCCAACACGTCCAGCGCGTCCCGCACCGCGCGGGCGGCGGTGACAACGGGGTGGCCCGTCGCGGCTTCCATGCGTGCCACGATCGCATCCTCCTCCGCCGGCCCGGCGAAGTAGGAAGCTCCGGTGCAGGCAAAGGCGATGGCGCCGAGCGGCGCGTTGGCGAATTGCGCGGCGGCGCCGTCCAGCCCCGCCAGGTAATCCAGCAGCCGCGCCACGATGGTAGGCTTGCCGCTGCACATGCGGGCATTGAGCAAGGCGTAGCCGGGCGGGCAGAGCAGGGCGAATTCCGGCTCCACCGTGGTGTTGGCCTGGGGCGTCAGCACGCCGACCAGGCCGCGCGGGGCGTATTCGGTGCTCACTTCGCGCCCGCCACGCTTTCGTGCCACGGGATGATGGCGCGGCGCAGCGCCACGGTGATGATGTAGAAGCCGAAGCCCACCGCCGTCAGCAGCGCGATCACGGCGAAGAGCATGTCCGTCTCGTAGGCATTCATCTTGGCGATCAGCAGGTAGCCAAGGCCCAGGTTGCCACCGAGATACTCGCCGATCACGGCGCCGATGATGGCCAGCACGATGCCGACCTCCGCGCCCACCAGGATGTATGGGAGGGAGGAGGGCAGGTCGAGCGCCAGTGCCCGTTGCAGCGGCGAGGCGTTGAAGGCGGTCATCACGTCCCGGTGCCCCAGGTCCACCGACTTCACGCCCCGCAGCGTGCCGGTGAAGATGGGGAAGAAGGCGATCACGGCGGCGATGATGACCTTGCTGGTCATGCCAAAGCCGAACCACACCACGAACAGCGGCACCAGCGCCACCTTGGGCACCACCTGCGAGGCGACGATGAAGGGATTCAGCGTCTGCTCCAGCCACGGCAGCTTGGCCAGCACCGCACCCATGGCGACGCCCAGCACCAGCGCGATCAGGAAGCCCGCCAGCGTCGCCTGCACAGTGGCCAGCGTGTGCGTCCAGGTGGAGGGCGTGGCCAGCAGCTCCAGCAGTGCGTTCCACACCGCGAGCGGCGAGGGCAGGATAAAGGCGGAGACGCCCGACTGGACCACGTACAGGTGCCAAAGCCCGATCAGCACCACCGCGAGCAGCGGCGAGGTGAGAAGTGCCAGCGGCGGCCGCGAACGGCGCGCGGGCATGGCGGCGGGGGGAACGGTGCTCAAGGTCGCGTCGCTCACGAAACGGCCTCCAGCCGGCGCCGCAGGTCACGCACATGCGCCTGGAAGGCGGGCAGGGTCTGGGTTTCCGGCGTGCGGGGGCGGGGCAGCTCGATCTCGTGGATGCTGTCGATACGCCCGGGGCGCGGCGAAAGCAGCACGACGCGATCCGCCAGGAACACAGCCTCGCTGATCGAATGCGTCACCAGGATCACGGTCTTGCCGGTTTCCATCCAGATGCGCTGGGTCTCGATGTTCATCGCTTCCCGCGTCATGGCGTCCAGCGCGCCGAAGGGCTCGTCCATCAACAGGATCTCCGGGTCCCCGGCCAGCGCGCGGGCGATGGCAGCGCGTTGCCGCATGCCGCCCGACAACTCGCGTGGCCAGCGCTTCTCGAAGCCCGCCAGGCCCACGGTGCGGCACAGCGCGCGGGCGCGGTCCAACCGCGCGGCGCGCGGCACGCGCCGCAGCTCCAGCGGCAACGCCACGTTGCGTTCGATGCTGCGCCAGGGAAACAGGTTGGCGTCCTGGAACACCATGCCCAGCTCGTTCAGCGCCGCCGGGTCACGCGCCGTGCCGCGCCACAGCGAACGGCCACCGATGTTGATCTGGCCGGCGCTGGGGGCCAGCAGACCGCCCACCATACGCAGCAGCGTGGTCTTGCCGCAGCCGGACGGCCCGAGCAGCACCAGGAACTCGCCCTTGCGCACGGAAAGGTCGGTGTGGGACAGCGCGTGCACGGCGCCGCCCCCGGGCACGGAATAGCGCTTCTCGACGCCGGCCAGCTCGATTTCGGTGACGGCGTTCACGCGAAGGCCTCCTCGATGAAGCGGTTGTCGTAGAGCACGGTGGGATCGGGGATCGTGACGATGCCGGCATCCGCCAGCTCCTTGGCGCCATCGGCGAACAGATCCGGCAGGTTGCGCAACAGGTTCTCCCGTCCGCGGCTGAGCCAGGCGCGGCGGGACGCCTCGAAGGTCTTGACCGTCAGAGGCATGTTGCGGATGCCCGCGACCTCGAAGCTGCGGCTGGCACGCTGGATCATGGGCGCCACGTCCGGGGCCATCAGCTCCTCCGCGCTGGCGCGCATGGCGCGCAAGAGGCGCACGAGCTGCGGCCCGTCGCGCTCCGCGCTATCCTTGCTGACGGCGTAGCACTGGCTTGGCATGGGCGCGTAGCGGTCGGTGGACCAGGCTTCGAAGGCGGCTCCCTGCTCCTTCAAATTCTCAACCACGTTGGTGCTGGCGATGAAGCCATCGATCCGTCCCTGCTGCACCAGGCCCAGCGCACCGGGGCTGTTGCCCACCACCTCGCGCCGGGTGCGCTTGGGGTCGAAGCCGCCCTTGCGCAGCATCAGGTCCAGGAAGTTCTCGGTGGAGCCGCCAACGGACACGATTCCGATTCGCTTGCCATCCACCGCCGCGATGTCCGCCAGCGGCTTCTCGCCTGACGAAACCATGTAGAAGGTGCTGCCCTGGTAGATGGTGGCGATGGACACCAGCGGCAGCCCGGCCTGCGCCGTCGCCTTCATCATGTCGATGCCCGCGATGCGCAGCATCTTCACCCGCCCGCTCACCACCTGCTGGATCGCCTGCGCGGAACCCGCGCCGCCCAGCAGCGTCGGCGCGAAGCCCTGCTTCTGCAGGTGCCCGCCCGCCACGGCGTTCATCATCTCCAGAAAGTCGATGATGAATCCAAAAGGCGTGATCATGGTGACCGGCTCGCCCGCCTGCGCGCGCGCCGGTGCACCACGCAGCACCATCGGCAAGGCCAGCAGTGGCGCGCCGCGCAGCAGGACGCGGCGGCCCGGTCCGGAAGGCATGGTGGTTCTCCAGTCAGCCGTCATGCGGTCCGTCCTTTTGCTTGCGGGGCACAGGCCGGATCGGAACGCTGCCGCAGCGCGGCCCACCGGGCAATCCCATTTGCATTTTGTTATAACACTGGGACAAGCTGCTCTTGCCAAGAGGATTCTCCCCTGGCGACGGATAAAGCCGGCCGCGCCGGCCTTCAGCGGGACGACACGGGATGAGCGGTGCGAGGCGGTGGGATGTCGCGGTGGTTGGCGCGGGACCGGTGGGGTTGACGCTGGCACTGCTGCTGGTGCGGGCCGGGCTGCGCGTGCAGGTGCTGGAAGCAGGTCCGGATATCGCGGAGGAGTTGCGCGCTTCCACCTTCCATCCGCCGACGCTGGATTTCCTGGACCGCCTCGGCCTCGCGGCGCCGCTGGTGGCGCAGGGGCTGGTCACGCCCACCTGGCAGATCCGCATGCATGAGACAGGGGAGCGCGCGGAGTTCGACCTGTCCGTCCTGCGAGACGACACTGCCCACCCCTACCGGTTGCAGGCCGAGCAGCACAAGCTGTCTCGCCTGCTGCTGGCGGCGCTGCCGGCCGGCACCGTGCGCTTCGGCACAGCGGTGGAGGAGGTAGTGCAGCAGGAGGATTGCGTCTCACTGCGGCTGGCCGATGGGTCGGCGACCGAAGCCGCCTGGGTGGTGGGCTGCGACGGTGCGCGCAGCGTGGTGCGCCGCGCCATGGGCCTTGGCTTCAGCGGGGAAACCTATCCGGAAACCACCATCCTGGCCACCACGACCTTTCCGTTCGAGGAAGCTCTGCCCGGCCTGAGCAACGTCAACTATATCTGGACCTCGCACCCGGCGTTTTCCGGCACCTTCTCGTTGCTGAAGGTGCCGGGCAAGTGGCGCGCCAGCCTGCACACCGCGCCCGACGAATCCGTTGAGGATGCGCTGCAGCCCGAGGCGATCCGCCGCAAGCTGCGCGCCATCCATGGTCGCGACGAGGACGCCGAGGTGCTGGACCTGCGCCCTTACCGCATCCACCAGCGCATCGTGGACGATTATCGCGCCGGGCGCCTGCTGCTGGCGGGCGATGCCGCGCATCTGAATTCGCCGTCCGGCGGCATGGGCATGAACGGCGGCATCCACGATGCCTTTGAGCTGGCGGACACGCTGGCGCAGGTGCACCGGGGCGCGGCGGAGCCGGCGCTGCTGGACCGCTATACCCGCCGCCGCCGCCCCGTGGCGGAGCGCGAGATTCTGGCACAGGCGGACCGCAACCGCGCCCGCATGCGCGAACGCGACAACGACCGGCGGCGGGAGCTGCTGGATGGCATGCGCCGCACGGCCGGGGACCCCGCGGCGGCGCGCGAGCACCTGTTGCGATCCTCCATGATCTCCGGCCTGCGCGCCGCGGCGCGCGTGGAATGAGCGGACGCCCCGCCGGGCGGCTGCCGGCGGAGGGCGCCGCCAGCTCCCCCGTGCCGCTGTACCACCGCGTCTACGTGGTGCTGCGGCAGCAGATCCGCGAAGGCCAGTGGCCGCCCGAGGTGGCGATGCCGGGCGAGCACGAGCTGGCCGCGGCCTTCGGCGTGTCCCGCATCACCATCCGCCGCGCGCTGGAACAGCTGGAGCGGGAGGGGCTGGTGCGCCGGGCGCGCGGCGCCGGCACCTTCGCGCGCCCCGCCGCCGCGCCGCCCATGCGCTCCAACCTCGGCGGGTTGATGGAAGACCTGTTGGCCATGGGGCTGCGCACCACCGCCCGGGTGCTGGACTTCGGCTACCTGCCCGCGCCGCCGGACGTGGCGGCGGCGCTGGGCGTGGCGCCGGGCGCCGTGGTGCAGAAGTCGGTGCGGGTGCGCAGCCAGGGCGGCGCCGCCTTTTCGCACCTCACCACCTGGGTGCCGGAAGCGGTGGGTCGCTCCTTTCAACGCGCGGACCTGTTGCGCCGGCCGCTGCTGGCGCTGCTGGAAGCCGCCGGTGCCTCGGCCGTTGAAGCCGACCAGTTGATCTCTGCCCGGCTGGCGGAGCCCGCCACGGCGGCGGCGCTGGGGGTGCATGTGGGCGCGGCCCTGCTCAGCGTGCGGCGGGTGGTACGTGGCGGCGACGGGCGCGCGGTGGAATACCTGCAGGCGCTGTACCGGCCGGAGATGTACGAATACGAGATGACCATGCGCCGCTCTTCCCGCAACGGCCATGCGACATGGTCCACGGAGGCGGCGCTGGACTGAGCGTGCCGCTCAGCCCAGCCCGGCCTCCACCTCGGCCACCGTCAGCACGTCGCCGAAATACAGGTAGAAGTTGGACAGGGCGGCCATGTGGGCGGCATCCGTCATGGCGGCATTGGCGTCGGACACCATGACGGTGCGGAAGTTCAGCATCATCGCGTCCCGCGCCGAGGATTCGCAGCACACGTTGGTGGCCGTGCCGGCGATCAGCACGGTGTCGAAGCCACCCGCGCGCAGCCGCTCCGGCAGGTCGGAGCTGCCCTGGATAAACGCGCTGAAGCGGTATTTCGGCACCACCGCGTCCCCGGCGGCGATGTCCAGCTCGGGCCACAAGGCGTGGCCTTCCCGGCCTGGGGACATGGAGCGCGTGCGCGCGGCGGTGCGCTCGGGGCTCGCCATGCCGTCCAGCACCGACCATTCGCGGCGTGACCGTTCGTCAGACGTGTTCTGCACCCAGAAAACGCCGCCCCCCTTCTGGCGCAGGGTCGCGCCCAGGCGGTTGATGGCGGGCACGATGCCGGGGGCGTAGGGCACGGCGGCGTGGCCCACATCCTCCCGCATGAAGCCGTTCTGCATGTCGATCACCACCAGCGCGGTGCGCGCGGCATCCAGCGCCGCGAAGGGATGCGCGGTGCCGGCGCGCGCGATCACGCGCCGCACCGCATCCGGCGGCAGGGTGTTGTCGTGCTGCATGCGGGCGGCTCACTCGGCCTGGATGTTGGCGTCGCGCGCGATCGCCGCCCAGCGCGATACCTCGGAGGCGGTGAGCGCCGCGTAGTCCCGCCGGCTCATGCTGTTGGGACCGGCACCGAAATCCAGCAGCCGCTCGGTCATACCGGGGTCGGCCAGCCCCTTGGCCAGGGCGTCGTGCAGCGTGTCCGCCACTGTGTCCGGCAGCCCGGCGGGGCCGGACAGGCCGAACCAGTTGGTGGCCACCAGCGGCTCCAGCCCGAATTCACGCACGCTGGGCACGTCGGGCCAGCGCAGCGCGCGTTCCGGCGTGGTCACGGCCAGCATGCGCAGCCGGTCGTTGCGCCCCACATCCGGCACGGCGGCGATCAGCCCGTCCACCTGCCCGCCCAGCACGTCCACCACCGCGGGCGCCGAGCCGCGATACGGTACGTGCAGGATCTGCACGCCCGCCGCGCGGTTCAGCAGCTCCAGCTTCACGTGGCTGGAGGTGCCGATGCCGGTGGAGCCAAAGCGCATGGCGCCGCCCTTGGCGCGCGCCAGCAGGTCCGGCAGCGAACGGATGGGGCCATCCGCCGCCACCACGATGGCGCTGGGCACGGCAGCGATCAGCCCGATGGGCGTGAAGTCCCGCACGGGATCGTAGGGCACGTGTTTGGACACCGCCGGGCCGATGGCCTGGGACGCGATGTTGGACAGCACGATCACCGACCCGTCCGGCGCCG
Organism: Roseomonas haemaphysalidis; assembly: GCF_017355405.1. Taxonomy (NCBI): domain Bacteria; kingdom Pseudomonadati; phylum Pseudomonadota; class Alphaproteobacteria; order Acetobacterales; family Roseomonadaceae; genus Roseomonas; species Roseomonas haemaphysalidis. Next base: position 213,938 of record NZ_CP061179.1, on the reverse strand, counting down.
ACTTGGCCACCGCGTCGCTGCCGATCACGCCGCCGGCGCCGCCGCGGTTCTCCACCACCACGGAAATGCCCATCGCCGTCTCGATGCCGCGTGCCGCCAGGCGGCCCAGCAGGTCCGTGGTGCCCCCCGGGGTGAAGGGCACCACCAGCCGCACCGGCCGGGCCGGGCGCCAGGCGGTCTGCGCCAAGGCGGGGAGGGACAAGCCGGCGAGGCCGGCGGCGGCCAGAACGGCGCGGCGGGACATGGGCATGGTGCGGCTCCTGTTGCGGGGTGTCAGTTCACGGCGATGCCGGCGTCGCGCACCACGCCGCGCCAGCGCGCCAGGTCGCCTGCCACCAGCGTTTCGAGCTCGGCGCGGCTGCCGCCTTCCACCACGAAGCGGATGCGCTCGAACCGCTCCACCACCTCCGGCTGGCGCAGCGTGGTGGCCAGGGCGGCGTGCAGGGCGTCGGCCACCGGGTCGGGCGTCGCGGCCGGCACGAACACGCCGGTCCAGGACAGGGACAGCAGGTCCGGCAGGCCCTGTTCCGCCATGGTCGCCACCTCCGGCGCCCAGCTCAGCCGGCGCGCGCCGGCCACGGCGACCATGCGCAGCTGGCCGGAGGCGATCTGCGGCGCGGCGGTGCCCGAGTTCACCATGGACAGCGGCACGGTGTTCTGCATCACGGCGGTGATGGCGGCCGCGCCGCCGGCATAGGGCACGTGCACCGCCTTCAGCCCTGTGCGCAGCAGGAACAGTTCCATCCCGAGTTGTTCCGAGGAGCCGATGCCGGAGGAGGAAAAGGACAGCCTGTCCCCCTGCGCCGCCATCCAGGCCTTCAGCTCCGCCACATCGCGCGCCGGCACGGAAGGGTGGACCACGATCACGTTGGGGGCGCTCATCGCCAGCACGACGGGCTTGAAGTCCCGCACCGGGTCGAAGCCCGGCTGCTGCATGACCACGGGCTGGATGGTCATGGTGCCGCTGGCGTTGACCAGCATCACATGCCCGTCCCCCGGCATGGCGGCCACGGCGCGGGTGCCCAGCACCCCCGTGGCGCCGGGGCGGTTCTCCACGATCACATTCTGCCCCAGCGCCGCCTGCAGGCCCGGCTGCAGGGCGCGGGCGCAAAGGTCCGTCGCGCCCCCGGGCGGAAAGGGCACCAGCAGCGTCACCGGCTTGCTGGGCCGCCAAGCCCCCTGGGCCCGGGCGCCGGCGGCTGCCGGCAGCAGGGCGGCGGACAGGAGGGCGAGGGCGGTGCGGCGCTGCATGGCGATCCTCCGGGCGGCGGGGCGCCCTGCTGGGGTGAATGGAGCGGGGCGGTTGACCGTCATGGCCGGGCACGACAGCCTTTCGCGCGGCGGCCGGCGTGCCGCGAGGGAGCATGGCGCGGATGAGCGACGACGGAGCGGCGGCTGAGGTCGAACGGGTACAGAACGCGATGCGCGCGCTGCGCGACGCGCGGGGCTTCGTGCTGCCGCATCGCGGCCTGCTGGCGGCGGCACTGCCGGAGCTGCACGCGGCCTATGCCACCATGTACCGCGAGTTGACGCTGGAGCAGGGCCGCATGGACCCGTTGCAGCGCGAATGCGTGTGGCTGGCCATCCTGGCCGCCTGCGACGAACCGGTGGGCACGCACCACGTCGCGCTGTTCCGTGAGCACGGCGGCACCGACGCGCTGGCCGGCGCCGTGTTCCGGCAAACCGGCTGGGCCATGGGGGCCGAGGCGCACGGCTTTCTGCCGCGTGGCTGGGCGCCGTTGTTTCCCGGGCTGGACCCGGTGCGGGCCTATCTGGACGGCGCGGCGGCGCTGAACGACCCGGCGGTGCTGCCGGACAGCACCGCGCGGCTGCTGCGCCTGGCCGTGCAGGCGGCGCGCGACAAGCGCTGGGCACTGCGCGCCGAGTTGCTGGGTGCCTACGAGGGCGGGCTGGACGAGCATCTCATGGCCGAGGCCATCAGCCTGATCATCTGGCCGCGCGGCGTGAACCCCTTTGTGCGCGCTGCCGACACGTGGCTGGAGGTGCTGCGCGGCGGCGGGGTTTCGCCCTCGCCGGTCTTCGCTGCCTGGGCCGAGGCCTCGGGGCAGGGGCCGCTGGAACTGGTCCCAGGCGCTGCGGCCCCGCATCGCGGCTAGCCCCCGGCCCCGCCGCGCGCCAGGGCGCCCTCGAAAAAGCTGAGGCGGTCGCGCGCGCCGCGCATCATCAGCGACAGGTCGTTTTCCGTGAGGATCATGCGCATGCCGGCGCTGAGAAAGCCGCGCCACGGCGCCTCGTCGCGCGGGCCGCCCATGCCGGCGAAGAGACCGTGGCGGCGGGCGGCGGCGCAGGTGCGCTGCACGGCGTCCAGCAGCGCCGGGGCGCCGTATTGCCCGGGCAGGCCGAGGTCCCACAACAGGTCGGACCCGCCGATGAACAGCCCGTCCACCCCCGGCACGGCGGCGATGGCCTCGACGTTCTCCACCGCCGTGCGGCTTTCGATCATCACTGTCACGACAACCTCGTCGTTGAACAGCGCGCAGGCCTCCGCCAGCCCCTTGTCGTAGCCGAAATGCGCCAGGGTGCCGGGCACGGACAGCCCGCCGCGCGGCGCGAAGCGGGCGGCGCGCGCCACGGCGGCGGCCTGTTCCGGCGTATCCACATGCGGCACCACCAACCCCAGCGCACCGTTGGTCAGCAGCCCCGCGATCTCGCGCGGGTCGTGGCTGGAAGGGCGCGCCATCGGCAGCACCCCGGCACGGATGGCGGACAGCGCGATGTCATGTGCCAGATGCGGCGAGGCCGGGCTGTGCTCGAAATCCAGCATCGCCCAGTGAAAGCCGCAGGCCGCCAGGATCGGCCCCGCCTCCGCGCTGCGCGACAGCCGCAGGTTGCTGCCGAGGGCGAGCTGACCCGCCGCCATGCGCGCGCGAAACGCGCTGCCGGGATAAGCGCTCATACCGCCGCCTCCGCCACGGCGAAGGGCAACAGCACCTCGGGGAAGTGCCAGGGCGCGCGGCGACGGGCGGCCAGGATTTGCAACGCGTCCCGCATGCGTGCGAAGGCCTCGCGCACCGCCTCCTCGCCCTCGATGACCAGCCCGAAGCCGGGGCACAGGCGGTCGATCGGCCGCGCGGCCAGGATGGTGTCGAGGTCCCGCAGCACCGGCGCCGGGTCGATGCCGATCAGCCAGTCCATCTTGGCCGACAGATACTGCGCGATGTCCCCGGCACGGATCGGCGCCTCGTTCGCGCCGCGCAGGCGGGACTGGCCGGGCGCCCAGGCAGCGGCCGGGCGCGCCAGGAACGCGAAGGCGTCCGAGGTGAACAGCGTGCGCGTGGCGGATTCGTAGAACCAGTTGGTGGCCAGCAGCCGCAACTCGACCCGCAGCACCTCCAGCCGCAGCCGGCCGATCTCCGTGACCACGCCGGGGGCGATGCGGACGGCGCGCAGGCCGGGCGTCGCCTCGATGCGCGCGGCGGCATCCGTTTCCTCGACGCCCTCGAAAAAGTCCAGCGGGTTCAGCACGCCGGCGTAAAGCACCTCGCTCACGCCGAAGTCGCGCAGGATGGCGGGCAGGTTGATCATGCAGTCCTGCTCGCGCCGCGTGGTGATCAGGCGCCGCCGCGCGGTGCCACCGAGCGTGGCACGGATGCCGCCCGCCACCAGCGGCCAATGCACCGCGAGGCCGGTATCGACCATCAGCCATTCGCCGCCGTCGCGCAGGACATAGCCCTGCACCGGCAGCAGGCCGGACGCCCCCGCGGGCAGCCAGCTGATCGGGCGCGCCGCCACGTCCAGCCAGCCGCCCGTCGCATACAAGGTGCCGGGAATGATCTCGGCCAGGCCTTCCGATTCCGTCATCACCGTCGCGCTCACGCGGCCACGGGCCCCATGGCGATGCCCTGCTTGAACAGCGGCAGGGTCTGCGCCGGCGTGTCCACCACGCAGCCATGCGCGCCGGCCAGCAGGCGCGGGCGCAGGCGGGCAACGAGCTCGTCCATCTCCGGAAAGCTGGGCGTGCTGTCGGTGAACTTCGGCCAGTGCAGCGCCTTGTCGTTGAAGTCCTGCATCATGGCGATGTCGGGCGGCGCGATCTCGCTGCTCAGGTGGTCGCACTGACCGGGCACATGGGCGTGGAAGTAGGCGCAGGCATCCGACAGGAACAGGATGCGGTCCTTGGTGTCGAAGGCCCACAGCGTGTCCGGCAGGTCGCGCCACACGGGCGGCAGGAACAGAAAGTGGCGGTCGCCAAGGTCCAGCGTATCGCCGGGCGAAACTTGGCGAAACCGATGCTCCAGTGTGGGGTGGTAGAGCGCATAGTCGCGCATGTCGCCCACCGCCACGGCCTCCGGGAATTCGCGCATCCAGCGTTCCAGCAGCCCGGAATGCGGCAACTCGCTATGGGTTGGAAAGATGTAGTCCAGTGGCCGCCCGTCGAGAAACGCGTCGACATCGCGCTTCACGGCCTCCCAGTGGATGGGGTGGCCGGTATCGACCAGCACCGTCTTCGCGCTGCCTTTCAGCAGGTACAGCGAATAATGCGCATGCATGTCCGGCACGCTGCTGGCGAGGCACCGCCCGGTCCACAGGCAATCCGGCGTGATGGCGCGGGGCAGCGTGCCGCTGCGGCCGAATGCCTCCGCATCCGCGGGATGTCCGCCGCATTGGGCGTGGTGATTGTTCATGGTGCCGACGCTCCCCTCAAGCAGATGCGGACCGCGCGCGTGTGGTCTGTGGCGCAGCCGTGCCGTTGCCAATATCTGGCACCGCGCCAGCAAGGTTCGCCGAATCAGGTCCCAGGTCCGTGGAACTGTTCATCGAACAAACGCGTGCTCCGCATGACGGTGGTCAGCGTAAGCATCGTCCGCCGCCATGCGCAACGGGTTTGTTCTACAAACAGGACAGATCGCTGTCCGGTATCCCAGACCGCGTGCCGGGCTGGTTAGCCAGACAGCGTTCGCAGCCACCGCGCCTTGCCGGACAGCACATGCGCTTCCCCGGCCCGCCGCGCCGCTTCGGCATCGCCGCTGCGGATCGCTTCCACCATCTGGCGGTGCTCCAGGTGGCTGGCATCGCGGTTTTCCGGCGTTTCCAGCATGGTGCGGCGCAGCGGGTGGCTTTCCTTCAGCAACGCGCGGTACATGGCGGCGCCACGCTGATGCGCCGCGGCCTGCAGCATCGCCTCGTGGAACTCGAGGTTGAGGCGGTAGTAGGCCGCGGTATCCCCGCCGCGTAGCGCATCTTCCAGCGCCGTCAGCCGCGCTTCCAGGTCGCGCTGCTGCGCCGGCGTCGCGCGCCGTGCCGCCAGCGCGCAGGTGAAGCCCTGCAGCAACGCGCGGGCGTCGTAGAGTTCCGCGAGTTCCGTGGCGTCCAGCCGGCGCACGCTCATGCCGCGCTGGCCGGCGTCGCCCGCCACGAGCCCTTCCTGCTGCAGGCCGCGCATCGCCTCCCGCAGCGGGCCGCGCGACACGCCAAGGCGCGCGGCCAGCGCCAGTTCGTTGAGCCTTTCGCCTGGGGCCAATTCGCCGGACATGATCATTCGCTCCAGCGCATCGCGCACGAAGTCGGAACGGGACTCGCTGCGTGGGGCGGCCGCGCGAAGGTCGGGATCGTGGTCGGGCAAGGCGTCAGGCATAGGGCCAGCGGGCCATAGGCACCCCGCCCTGTCAACGGATGACAGATTGTAGACAATCTGTTGACAGAACGACCCGCGCCCTTGAAGCTGCGTGGGGAAACAATGGCGCGGCCGGGCCCCGAGCCCTGGAACCAGCGCCGGGAGGAACTGTCACATGATCCATCGGCGCGCGCTGCTGGGCGGCGGAATGGGCCTCGCCCTCGCCGCCCCGGCCCTGGCGCAGGGCTCCGCGGCCTATCCGGACCGCCCCATCAAGATCACGGTCGGCTTCGCCCCCGGCGGTTCCACCGACACGGTGACGCGCATGATGGCACCGAAGCTCGGCGCCCTGCTGGGCCAGCCGGTGGTGGTGGACAACCGCCCGGGCGGCAGCGGCAACGTGGCCACCAGCACCACGGTGCGGGCGGCGGCCGATGGCTACAACCTCTTGATGGGCACCATCTCGGCGCTGGCCATCAACCCCAGCATGTTCACCGACCTGGGCTTCGACCCCGCCACGGATCTGGCGCCGATCGGCATGGCCGTGGACATCCAGAGCGTGCTGGTGGTGCCGGCGGACCGGCCCTGGCGCAGCGTGGCCGAGCTGGTGGCCGCCGCCAAGGCCAAGCCGGATACGCTGAGCTACAGCTCTTCGGGCATTGGCGGGGCGGGGCACCTGTCCGGCGCGCTGCTGGACCACCTGGCCGGCATCCGCACCGTGCACGTGGCTTACCGCGGCGGCGGGCCGGCGATGACGGACCTGATCAGCGGCAAGATCGACTATTCCTTCGCGACCGCGCCCAATGCCCTGCCGATGATCGAGGCCGGGCGCCTGCGCGCCCTGGCCGTGCCGACGGAGCAGCGCCTGCCGGAGCTGCCGGACGTGCCGACCGTCGCGGAAACGCTGCCGGGCTTCGCCGTCGCCAACTGGTATGCGCTGGTCGGGCCCAAGGGGCTGCCCGCGCCCATCGTTCAGAAGCTGAACGCCGCCCTCCGCGAAACGCTGCGGGACCCGGAGGTCAAGGCCCTGCTGGTGGCGCATGGCGCCACACCCACGCCCTCCACGCCGGAGGAGCTGGGACGCTTCATCCGCAGCGAAACCGCCAAGTGGCGGCCCATCGTGCAGGCCACCGGCGCGAAGCCGGAATAGCCGGAAAGGACGCCCGCATGCCGACGCTCTTCGACAAGATCTGGGACAGCCACGTGGTGGGGGTGCGGGAAGACGGGCGCGTGCTGGTGTATGTGGACCGCAACGTGATCCACGACCTGCACGCCCCGCACGCCTTCGGCAAGCTGCGCGCCGCCGGCCGGGCGGCGCGGCGGCCTGAACTGACCGTGGCGGTCACCGACCACACGGTGGACACGCGGCCGAACCGCACGGCCGCGAGCAACCCCCAGGCCACCGCCTCGCTGGCCGCGACGCGCGCGGGGGCCGAGGATTTCGGCCTGCACCTGATCGGGCTGGACAGCCCGGTGCAGGGCATCGTGCATGTGGTGTCGCCCGAACTCGGCATCGCCTTGCCGGGCAGCACGGTGGCTTGCCCGGACAGCCACGCCTGCACGGTGGGCGGCATCGGCGCGCTGGGGCTGGCCACCGGCACCACGGAGCTGGTGCATGTGCTCGCCACCCAGACCCTGGCACTGCACAAGCCAAAGCAGATGCGCATCACGCTGGAAGGGGCGCTGGCCCCGGGCGTGACGGCCAAGGACCTGATCCTCTTTCTGATCGGTCACTACGGCAGCACGCTGGCGCGCGGCCATGCGGTGGAATTCGCCGGCCCCGTCGCCCGCGCCCTGCCGGTCGAGGCACGGCTGACCCTGTGCAACATGATCACCGAGCTGGGCGGCCGCACCGGCCTGGTGGCACCGGACGAGACGGTCTTCGCCTGGCTGGAAGGCCGGCCCTGCGCGCCCACCGGCCCGGAGCTCGCCGCCGCCCGCACCGCTTGGCGCGACCTGGCGACCGATGCCGAGGCGGTGTTCGACCACGACCTTTCGGTGGATTGCAGCGCGTTGGAGCCACAGATCACCTGGGGCATCGACCCCACCCACGTGATCGGCATCTCCGGCCATGTGCCGGACCCCGCGCTGGCGGCACCGGAAGACCGCGAGGCCCTGGGGCGGGCGCTCGCCTACATGCAGCTGGCGCCGGGACAGCCGATCGCCGGGTTGCCGGTGGACCGGGTCTTCATCGGCTCCTGCACCAATGCCCGGCTGAGCGACCTGCAGGCCGCCGCCGCCCTGCTGGACGGCCGGCGGGTGGCGCCGGGGGTGGAGGCCGCCGTGGTGCCCGGCTCCTCCGCCGTGAAGCAGGAGGCCGAGCGGCTGGGCTTGCATCGCATGTTCCTCGACGCCGGCTTCGAATGGCGCGAGTCCGGCTGCTCCATGTGCGCCGGCGTCAATGGCGACGAGGGGCGCTCGGGGCAACGCATCGTTTCCACCACCAACCGCAACTTCGCGGGGCGCCAGGGGGCGGGCGTGATGACGCACCTGGCCAGCCCGGCCATGGCGGTCGCCGCCGCGCTGTCGGGCCATATCGCCGACCCGCGCGCCCGGGCGCCCCGCTGATGCGCCGCTTCGAGCCGGTCAGCGGCACCGCCGCCCTGCTGCCGCAGGATGACATCGACACGGACCAGATCCTGCCCGCCTCGCACATGCGCGGCAGCAACGTCGATTACGGCGCCGGGCTCTTTGCCAATTGGCGGCGGGACCCGGACTTCGTGCTGAACCAGCCGCGCTTCGCGGCAACGCGCATGCTGGTCGCCGGCCGCAACTTCGGCTGCGGCAGCACGCGCGAGCACGCGGCCTGGGCACTGGATGGCTTTGGCATCCGCGTGCTGTTCGCCCGCAGCTTCGGCGAGGTGTTCCGTGAGAACTGCCTGCGCAATGCCATCCTGCCGGTGACGCTGGCGGAGGCGGCGCATGCCGCGCTGTCCGCCGCAGTCGCCGCCGCCGACGGCGCGCCCGGCTTTCGCGTCGATCTCGCCGCGCAGCGCGCGACGGGACCCGGCGGCTTCGCGCTCGGCTTCGAGGTGGCGCCGGTGGAACGCATCGCGCTGCTGGAAGGGCTGGATGACATTGGCCTGACGCTGCGCTCGGGCGAAGCCATCGCCACTTTCGAGGCGGCGCAGCGCGCCTCGCGTCCCTGGCTGCAACAGATGGCCCGGCCCGGTTGGAACAGCCGCGTCGCCGGCGGGGGAGACGGCGCGTGACACATCCCGGACACCGCCTGCGCGCGCTGCTCGACGCACCCGAGATCCTGGTGCTGCCCGGCGTGCAGGACGCGCTGTCCGCCCGGCTGGCGGCGCAGCACGGCTTCGGCGCCGTGGTGGCCGGCGGCAATGCCGCGACCGGAACGCTGCTGGGCGCCGCCGACCTCGGCCAGCTCGGCCTGCGCGACTTCGCCGACCATTACGGGCGCATCGCGGCGGCGACCGACCTGCCCGTGCTGGTGGATGCCGACACCGGCTTCGGCGGGCCGCACAACGTGGCGCGCATGGTGCGCGCCTTCGAGCAGGCGGGCATCGCCGGCTTCTTCATGGAAGATCAGGTGACACCGAAGCGCTGCGGCTACCTCAGCGGCAAGGCGGTGGTGCCAGTGCGCGAGCAGCTCGGCAAGCTGGCCGCGGCGCTGGACGCGCGGCGCGACCCGGCGCTGGTGATCTGCGCCCGCACCGACGCGCTGGGCGTCGAGGGTCTGGACGCCGCGCTGGAGCGTGCCGCGCTGTTCCGCGAAGCCGGGGCCGACATGGTGTTCGTGCAGGGCGCGGACGACTCCGCGACATTGCGCGCCGCCTGCGCGGCGGTGCCCGGCCCACATCTGGCCAATGTGTCGCAGGCCAGCGGGCGCCCCGGCCTGTCCGCCGCCGAATGCCAGGCGGCCGGCGCGGCGGCGGTGATGTTCCCGATGGCAGCGCTGCTGGCCGCGCTCCAGGCCATGGACCGCCTGTTCGCGACCTTGCGGCAGACCGGACGGGTGCAGGCGGGCGGCGATGCCCTGTTGCCCTTTGCCCGCTACAACGCCCTGACCGGGCTGGACGCGCTGGTGGCGGCCGAGGACGCCTATGCCGCCCGGGCAGAGGCCGTGCAGGCCCGCCGCGCCGGCGGCGAACCCTAGCAAGGCCCCGCCCAGCGGGGCTTGGGACGGGCACGCCGGAAGACCGGCGGCACGCCGCGTGGCCGCTCCGAACGGCGTCCAGTTGTGATCGGATCGCAAAGGCCGCTTCCCTGGCGCGCCGGTCCTCGCGATACTCCTGTCCAGAAGGGGAGGGGAAGGGTGGCAACGCCCCCTTCGCCAAGCCCCGCCCCGGCACAAGCCGGAGATCACGGGAGGAACACACCACCATGCTGCGCCGCCACCTGGGGGCCCTGGCCCTCGCCGGCAGCCTGCCGGCGCTTCCACTGTCGCGACGGGCCTCCGCCCAGAGCTATCCGTCGCGGCCCATCCGCATGATCTCGCCCTTCCCGCCCGGCGGTGGTACCGACCTGCTGGCACGCGCCATGTGCGTGCGGCTGGCCGAGGCCAGGGGCTGGACGGTGGTGGTGGAGAACCGCGCCGGCGCCAACGGCGTGATCGGGCTGGCCGAGGCCGCCCGCGCGCCGGCGGAAGGCTACGACATCGTGCTGGGCCAGCAGGACAACCTGGTGCTGGCGCCGCTGCTGACCAAGGTAGCCTTCGATCCGGTCAAGGACTTCACGCCCATCGCCTTCGCGGTGCAGTCGCCCCCCGTGATCACCGTGGCCGCGCAATCGCCCTACCACACCTTCGAGGACCTGGCCCGCGCCGCCAGGGCGGCGCCCGGCACCCTGGCCTTCGGCAGCTCCGGCAGCGGCAGCTCCTCGCACATCATCAGCGAGGCCCTGCGGCTGCGCGGCGGCATCGCCATGCAGCACGTGCCCTACCGCGGCTCCAACCCCGCCATGGCGGACCTGCTGGGCGGGCATGTGGCGGCGGTGGGGTCTTCCATCGCCTCGGCCGCCAGCGCGCTGCAGTCGGGCGGCGCGCGGCCCCTGGCGGTATCGGGTGCCACGCGCAGCGCCTCGCTGCCCGACACGCCGACCTTGCGGGAGCTGGGCTACGACGTGGAGCTGACCACCTGGTGGGGCGTGCTGGGCCCCGCCCGCATGCCGGACGCGGTGACGGCGCTGCTGAACCAGGAATTCAACCGGGTGCTGCAGCAGCCTGAGCTGGTGCGCATGCTGGCGCAGCAGGGCATGGAGCCGGCGCCCACCACCCCCGCCGCCTTTGCCGAGCTGGTCCGCAAGGACGTGGAAGCCAGCCGGGCCATGATCAACCAAATCGGCATGAAGCTCGATTAAAACGGGAGAACACCGAAGCAATGCCTGACACCGGATTTCCGCCCCCCCACGGCTTTGTCGAGATCTGCGAGGCCGGCACGCGGGATGGGCTGCAGATCGAGGCGACCATCATCCCCACGGCCGAGAAGATCGCGCTGGTCGACGCCATGCTCGACAGCGGCATCCGCCATGTGGAAGTGACCTCCTTCGTGTCGCCCCGCGCCGTGCCGCAGATGGCCGACGCGGAAGAGGTGCTGCGCGGCATCCGCAAGCGGCCCGACACCAACCTGATGGCGCTGGTGCCCAACCTGCGCGGCGCCGAACGTGCCGTGACCACGCCGGTCGATGGCGGCGTGCTGCTGATCTCGGCGTCCGAAACGCACAACCGCAAGAACCTGAACCGGAGCATCGATGAATCGCTGGCTGCCTTTCCGGCCGTGGCGGCGCGGCTGCGCGATGGCGGCAAGGAGGTGCTGGGGGCCGTGGCCGTCGCCTTCGGCTGCCCCTTCGAGGGCGAGGTGAGCCTGGACGGCATCATCCGCATCGGCCGGGCCTATGCGGCGCTTGGCGTCACGCAGATGACGTTGGGCGACACCACCGGCATGGCGGCGCCCAACAACGTGCGCCGCACGTTGCGCGGGCTGCGCGCCGCGCTGCCTGGCATGCAGTTCACCATGCACCTGCACAACACGCGCGGCGTCGGGCTGGCGAATGTGCTGGTGTCGCTGGACGAGGGTGTGCGGCGCTTCGACGCGGCGGCGGGCGGGCTGGGTGGCTGCCCCTTCGCGGCCGGCGCCACGGGCAACATCTGCACGGAGGACTTGGTCTACCTTTTGGATGAAAGCGGCTGGACCACCGGCGTGGATCTGGACCAAAGCATCGCGGTGGCCAAGCGCATGGAGGCGCTGCTCGGCCGCACCCTGCCCGGGCAGGTGATGCGTGCGGGCCCGCGGCTGCGGCTGCACGCCGCGAACGCCGTGCCGACGGCGGCCGGCTGAGATGACGCAGCCGCTTTCCGGGGTGCGGGTGGTGGACCTGACCCGCATCCTGTCCGGCCCCTTCTGCACCGCGCTGCTGGGCGACATGGGCGCCGACGTGGTGAAGATCGAACCGCCCGGCGATGGCGACCCGGTGCGCACCAACGGCGCCATCATCGAGGGCATGAGCTGGTACTTCGCTGCCTTCAACCGCAACAAGCGCTCCGTATCGCTCGATCTTCGCAGCGAGGCAGGCCGCGAAACGCTCGCCCGCCTGCTGAAAAAGGCCGACGTGCTGGTGGAAAACTTCCGCCCCGGCGTGCTGGCGAAGATGGGCTTCGACGAGGAGCGGCTGCGGCAGATCAACCCCCGCCTGATCACCGCCAGCATCAATGGCTACGGCTCCACAGGCCCCTATGTGGAACGGCCGGCCTTCGACTTCGTGATCCAGGCCATGAGCGGGTTCATGAGCACCAATGGCACGGCGGATGGCGAGCCGCTGCGCAGCGGCCCGCCGGTCACCGACCTCGTCGCCGGCCTTTACTGCGCCTTTGGCATTGTCAGCGCGCTGCAGGCCCGCAACAACACCGGGCGCGGGCAGCGGGTGGAGGCCTCCATGATGGACGGCATCATCAGCCTTTTTGCCTATCTGGCGTCCGACCACCTGGCGACGGGCGTGGTGCCCAGGCGCGCCGGCAACCACCACCCCATCGCGGCACCCTACGGGCTGTTCACGGCTTCCGACGGCGAGCTGGCCGTGGCACCCAGCACGGAGGTGATCCTGCGCCGCTTTCTGCGGGTACTGGGGATGGAAGGGGTGCTGGAAGACCCGCGCTTCAGCAGCAACGCGCTGCGCATGCAGAACCACGCGGCGCTGGACGCGCTGATCAACGCCCGCATGGAAGGCGAGTCGCGCCAGGCCTGGATGGACCGGCTCAACGCGGCGGGCGTGCCCTGTGGCCTGGTGCAGGACGTGGGCGAGGCGCTGTCCGACCCCCAGGTGCTGCACCGGGAGATGGTGGTGGACGTGGAGCACCCCGGCCATGGCACCGTGCGCATGCTGGGCTTTCCCGTGAAGCTGTCAGAAACGCCCTGCCGCATGCGGCACCCGGCGCCGGACCACGGCGCGCATACCGAGGAGGTCCTGGCCGAATGGTGCGGCGAGGATCGGCCTCGTGCCGGTGGTCCTTGAGGCCGCCCGGCGATCAGGGTGCTTGACGGACGTTGGGCCATTGCACAGGCTCGGAACTTCTGCGCCGCCGCCACGACGGGGCCTGGGCGCCAAGCCGGCCACGGCCCGCCGCGCCATCCTCGTGGTTTCGGAACAACAACAACGAAAACGTCCGGAGTTTCCGCCATGTTGCATCGCCGCACGCTGCTGCAGGGCACCGCCCTCGCCGCCGCCACCCCACTCGCCGCCGGCGACGCGCGGGCCCAGGATGCCACGCCGATCTGGAGCGCCGATTACCGGGTCAGCAAGGCGCCGGGGGTGGAGCTCGCGGTGTACCGCAAGCGGGTCGGGCCACCGGACGGCAAGCCGCTGCCCGTGCTGTTTTTCGTGCACGGCTCCTCGGCGTCCGGGCGGCCGACCTACGACCTGACCATCCCCGGGCGTGACGACGTGTCCATGATGAACGTCGCGGCGCGCTGGGGCTACGACGTCTGGACCATGGACCATGAGGGCTATGGCAACTCGTCCCGCACCGCGGGCAATTCGGACATCGCCAGCGGCGTCGCGGACCTCAAGGCGGCCGCCGACCTCGTGCTCAAGGAAACCGGCCAGCAGCGCATGCACATGATGGGCGAAAGCTCCGGCGCGCTGCGGGTCGGCGCCTATGCGATGGAGCGGCCGGACCGCGTCGGGCGGCTGGTGCTGCAGGCCTTCACCTATACCGGCGCGGGCTCGGGCACGCTCGGCAAGCGGGCGGAACAGGCGGAATACTACCGCACCCATGCGCGGCGCCCGCGTGACGCCGGCATGCTCAACAGCATCTTCACCCGAGACAAGCCCAACACCACCGACCAGGACGTGATCGACGCCTTTGTCGCGGCCGAGCTGCCCTTCGGCGACAGCGTGCCCGCCGGCACCTACCTGGACATGACGGTGAACCTGCCGGTGGTGCAGCCGGACCGCGTGACCGCGCCGGTGCTGATGATCAGCGGCGAGTTCGATGGCATCGCCTCGATGGACGATATCTGCGACTTCTTCAAGAAGCTCCCTAATGGCGACAAGCAGCTCACCATCGTGCCGGGTGCCGCGCATACGCTGGTGTCCAGCAAGCAGCGCTTCACCTTCTGGCGCGTGATGAAGTCCTGGCTGGAAGGCTGAGGCGCCCCGGCGGCACGCCCCGTTCAGGGCGCCTCGTTCAGCACGCTCGGGTGGAACAGCTCCTCGGGCGTGATGTCGCGGGTGGCGAGGCCGTCCGTCCGGGCGTAGCGGATCATCGCCGCCACCTCGTCGCGGTTGCGGCGGAAGCCGTAGGGCCAGGGATCGCCGCCCATGATGCGGGTCTGCGCCTCGGCCTCCGCCGCGATCCAGGGCAGCGACGCACGCAACACGTTGACCAGCGACAGGTCGGCCACCGCCAGGGCGCGGGCGCGGGCGAAGGCGCGGAAGATCTCCAATGGCAGCCATGGGTGTTCCGCCGCCAGCTCGCGCTTCAGCGCCACGCAATGCATGATGGGAAAGAACCCCGTGGCGCGGAAATAGGCCTCCTCCTCCGCGCGGTAATCGGGATACAGCCGGTCCACCGGCGCGCTGCGGGCGGCGAAGCAAGAGGGCGGGCGCGGGCCGATCACCGCATCCAGCTCGCCCGCCGCCAGCAACCCGTTCAGCGTCTCGCCCGCGCCGATCGGGCGCACGTCCAGCTCCGGCGGCAGGCTCAGCGCCACGCGCTCGCCCACCCCCGCCTCCTCCATGCCGCCGGTGCGCCAGGCGATCGCGCGCGTATCCACCCCGTAGTGCTCGCGCAGGATGCCGCGCACCCAGAGCGCGGCGGTCTGCTGGTATTCCGGCAGGCCGATGCGCTTGCCGGCAAGGTCCGCCGCCGTCCGGATGCCGCGGTCGGTACGCACGAAGATGGCGTTGTGCCGGAAGGCGCGGGACGGAAACACCGGGACGCCGATGTAGGGCGCATCGCCCCGCGCGGTGGTGACGATGTGACTGCCCATGGACAGCTCGGTGATGTCGAAGGCGCGGTCGCGCAGTGCGCGGCGGAAGATGTCTTCCGGTTCCCCCGGCAGCACCGTCAGGCTGACACCGGGGAGGGTGACACGCCCGTCCAGGATGGGCCGGGTGCGGTCGGAGGTGGTGCAGGCGAGCGACAGGCGGAGCGTTTCGGGCAAGGCTTCTATTCCAGGCTGGCGGACAGGTTGTCGGGCGTGAAGGGCATGCGGCGCGGGCGCAGGCCGAGAGCGGCGTGGATGCCCCCCGCGATGGCGGCGACGGTGGGGCCGAGCGAGCATTCGCCCGCCCCCAGCGGCGGCTCCGCCGGGTTGGGCAACAGGGACAGTTCCACCGCCGGCACCTCGGAAAAGCGCAGGATGGGGTAGTCGTCCCAACTCTGGCTGGTGACGGTCCGGCGGTCGAAGCGCACCGCCTCCTTCAACGCGATGGAGGTGGCCTGCACCGCGCCGCCTTCCAGCTGGTTGGCAGCGCCGTCCGGGTTGATCACCTCGCCGATATCGGCGGCGATCCACAGGCGGCGGCAGCGCACTACCTCGGCCGCCTCCACTTCGGCGGCCACGGCGCACCACGCGCCCGTATTCTTGTAGCGCGCAACGGCGATGCCGGTGCCCACGCCTTCGGCCGCCGGCGGGCGCGGCCAGCCGCACAGGCGCGCGGCTTCCCGCAGCACGGCGCAGGCGCGCGGGTCGTGCTCCAGGTGGCGCAGGCGGAACTGCACGGCATCCTGGCCACTGGCTTCCGCCAGCTCGTCCATCACGGACTCGATGGCCCAGACGTTGAGCAGCCCGCCCAGCGCGCGCAGCGCGGAGGAGCGGATCGGCATCTCGCGCAGCCGGTGCAGGCGCACGTCCAGCGCCGGCACGGCATAGCCCGGCACGGCGTTGCGCTGCCCGCCGCCGCCGGCGGCCAGCGGCGCGTCGATCGCCACGGGCAAAGGAAAGGGCGGGTCGAGATGCGCCGCCGCCAGCAGGGTGGGGTCCTCCGCGCGGCCGGGGCGCGAGGAATGGCCGTTGCCCCGCAGGACCGTGCGCCAGGAACACAGGCGGCCTTCCGCATCCACCGCCGCCTCGATCTCCGCCATCCCGGCGGGCGACAGCGGGCCCCAGGCCAGTTCCTCCGCCCGGCTCCACAACACGCGCACCGGGCGGCCGGGATGCGCCCGGGCGCAGAGCGCGGCATCCAGCGCCACGTCGTCCGCGCCGTTGTGGCCGTAGCAGCCGGCGGCCTCCACATGGTGCAGGATGATGCGCTCCGGCGGCAGCCGCAGCACGGTCGCGAGGTCGGCGCGCAGGTTGTAGATGCCCTGGCTGTGCGTCCAGACCTCCAGCCCATCCTCCTGCCACAGCGCCACGGCGCAACAGGTGCCGATCGAGGCATGCGCCAGGAAGGGCCGGGTGAAGCGGGCGGTGATGCGGTGCGCGGCGGGCGGCGCGGGCTCGGCACGCCCGGCCACCACGCTTTCCTCGGCGGGTGCAGCGGCAAGCCAGGTGGCGAGGTCGTTTTCCTCCGGCAGGCTGTCCTCGGCATGCCACTCGGCGCGGGCGGCGAGCCGCGCGGCGGCGGCCTCGGCATCCCATTCCGTTTCGGCCACGGCGGCCAGAAAGCTGCCGTCGCGCAGGACCGCGGCACCATCAGGCAACGAGCCTTCGCGCAGCGCCAGCAGCCGCGCCTGGCGCGCCGGCGGCCGCACCATGCGGGCATGCAACATGCCCGGCCAGCGCCGGTCCTGCAGAAAGCGCGGCTGGCCGAAGACCTTGTCGGGCAGATCCAGGCGCGGTGCCGGGGTGCCAGCCACGCGGCGCACGTCCGGCGCGCGGGGTGGCACGTCGCCCCGTGCCTCCACATCCAGCAGCTCCTCGCCCGCCTGGCTCCAGTAGGAGCCGGCGCCCGTGCCGTCCGGCAAGAGAAAGTCGCCATCCGCCACCCGCAACGCCGCCGGCTCCACCCCCGCCCGCGCGGCGGCGAGGCCGAGGTGGATGGCCCGTGCCTCGGCACAGGCATGGCGGATGGCGATGCCGCTTTCCTGCACGGACAGACTGCCGGAGGTCACGCCCTCGTTGGGGCTGCCGGGGGTGGAGGCTGCGTGAACGCGCACGCGGCACAACGCCACCTCCAGCTCCTCGGCCGCGATCTGCGCCAGCGCGGTCAGGATGCCCTGGCCGATCTCCACCTTGCCGGGCCTGACCGTCACGAAGCCATCGGCGGAAAAGCCGAGCCAGCGGGACAGGCGCGGCTCCGCCCGCAAGGAGCCCGGCAGGCCCGGCGCATTGCCGCCCTTGCCCATCGCGAAGCCGAAGGCGAGGTTCATGCGCGCATCTCCCTGGCGGCTCGCAGCACGGCGCGGATCATGCGGTTCTGCGCGCCGCAGCGGCACAAATTCGGCTCCAGCGCCGCGCGCACCGCCGCCTCGTCCGGGTCAGGCTCGCGCGCCAGCAGGGCGGCGGCATTGACCAGGATGCCGGACAGGCACCAGCCGCATTGCCCCGCCTGCTCCGCCAGAAAGGCCGTCTGCAAGGGGTGCGGTGCCTTTGGCGTGCCAAGCCCTTCCACCGTGCCCACGGCGCGGCCCTGGGCAGCCTCCACCGGCAGGGCGCAGGAGGGCTGCGCCGTGCCGTCCAGCGTGACGTAGCAGGCGCCGCAACTCTCGGCGCCGCAGCCAAAGCGCGGACCGCTGAGGCCGAGCGGCCCGCGCAGCGCCTGCAGCAGCGTCATGCCCTCCGCCGCCTCCACCGCGGCGGCGGCGCCATTCAGGGTGAAGGCGACCCGCATCCTATTCCACCGTGATCCGCGCCAGGCGCACGTAGTCGCGCTGCGTGTCCACGTCCTTGCGCAGAAAGGCGTCGAACTCGGCCACCGACATCGGCATGGGCTGTGCCCCCTGCGCCGCCATGGCGGTGCGCGTGGCGTCCCGCGCCAGCCAGGCATTGGTGGCGGCGTTGAGCTTCTCCACCACCGCGCGTGGCGTGTGCGCCGGCACCATCAGGCCCAGCCAGATGGAGGCCTCGAAGCCCGGCAGGCCGGATTCCGCGACGGTGGGCAGCTCCGGCATCAACGGGTCGCGCTGGGGGCCGGTGGTGGCCAGGGCGCGGGCACGGCCGCCGGCCACGTGCGGCTGCATGGTGGGAATGGCGTCGAACATCATCGGTACCGTGCCCGAGATCAACGCCGTGCGCGCCTCGCCCGAGGATCGGAAGGGGATGTGCTGGATCTCGATGCCCGCCATGGCGCGAAATACCTCGCCGGCGATGTGATACGGCGTGCCAGGGCCGGACGACGCGTAGTCGATGGTCCCCGGCGCCGCCTTGGCCTTGGCGATCAATTCGGCCGTGCTGCCCACGCCGAGCGAGGGATGCACGACCAGCACGTGGTGGGCGATGTTGACCGCCGCCGCCGCCGCCAGGTCACGCATCAGCACGTAGGGGCGGTTGGGCAACAGCGTTTCGTTGGCCGTGTGGGTGTTGGACATCATCAGCAGCGTGTAGCCATCGGGTGCCGAGCGCGCGGCGGCCTCGGTGCCGATGGTGGCGCCCGCGCCGGGGCGGTTCTCCACCACGAAGGCCTGGCCGAGCTCGCGCGTCAGCGCCTCGCCCACGTTGCGGGCGGCGATGTCGGCCGAGCCGCCGGCGCCGAAGGGCACCACGATGCGCACGGGGCGGGTGGGCCAGGCGGCGTCCTGCGCCAGGGCGGGGGTGATCGCGGGCGTGGCCAGCGCGCCGGCGGCGAGCAGGCCGAGGCCGCGACGCGTGATGCTGGGGGGCATGCTGTTGTCCTTTAATCGACTTTGCCGATGCGCCGCACGGCCTGGATCAGGCGGGCGCTGTCGGCCTGGAAGAACGCCTCGAAGGCCTCGCCTTCCTGGAAGGCGACGGGGCTGCCGGCGGCATCCAGCGCACGCCGCAGCCCCTCGTCCCGCGCACAGAGATCGCGCAGCGCGGTGCGCAGGCGCTCCCGCACGGGCGCCGGCGTGCCGGCGGGCAGGAACACGGCGGTCCAGATGTAGAATTCGACGTCCGGATAGCCGAGCTTGATAAAGGTCGGCACTTCCGGCAGGGCGGGCAGCCGCTCCTGGCCCCAGGACGCCAGCGCCCGCAGGCGCCCTTCGCGCAGGTGCGGCAGGGCCGGGCCGGGGCCGGAGGCCAGCGCGTGGATGGTGCCCGACAGCATGGCCGTCAGCGCCGGGCCGCCGCCCTGGAAGGGCACGTGCAGCAGGTCAATCCCGGCCGCGCCGGTGAACATCGCCATGGCCACGTGCAAGGTGGAATAATTGCCGGCCGAGCCGAAGGTGATGGCGCCGGGCCGCCGCCTGGCGTCCGCCACAAGGTCGGCCACGCTGCGCCAGGGCGCGTCCGCCGGCACCAGCAGCACCGTGGGGTCGGCGGTGATGCGTGCCACGGGGGCGAACTGCTCGGTGGTATAGGCC
The DNA here is from genome assembly GCF_017355405.1 of Roseomonas haemaphysalidis. NCBI lineage: Bacteria > Pseudomonadati > Pseudomonadota > Alphaproteobacteria > Acetobacterales > Roseomonadaceae > Roseomonas > Roseomonas haemaphysalidis. Next base: position 194,481 of record NZ_CP061179.1, on the reverse strand, counting down.
GGCACGCGGTCCTGGATGCGCTCGCTTTCCGGCAGCACGGCGTGGGACGACAGCGCCATCAGCGCCGTGTAGCCATCCGGCGCCGCGCGGGACACGCTGCTGGTGCCCAGGATACCGCCCGCGCCGGGGCGGTTCACCACCGGCACCGCCTGAGCGAAAACCCGCTCCAGCGCCGCGGCCACCGGGCGGGCCGTGACATCCGCCTGACCGCCGGGTGGAAAGGGCACGATCATCTGCACGGGCCGGCTGGGCCAGGCGGGCTGCGCCCAGGCAGCCGGCGCTAAACCCGTGGCGGCCAGCGCCAGCATCACGTCGCGACGAGACAACACGACCATTCTCCCGCGGGGGGCATCCGCCCCCGCCCTTCCTGGATGACGCCTACGGGGGCGGGCCGGTCTCGCGCCGGCCCTTGTCTCCCCGCTTCTCCCTCGCGGCGGCCGGTCAGGCGGCGCCGCGCAGCTCTGCCATGCTTGCCTGGCGCAGGGTGTTGCGGATGGTGCCGATGCCCCCGATCGCGCATTCCACCACGTCGCCGTGACGCAGGAAGCGCGGTGGCTTGAAGCCGATGCCCACCCCTTCCGGCGTGCCGGTCGCGATCACATCGCCCGGCAGCAGCGCCATGCTGAGCGAGATGGTCTCGATCAGCGTCGGGATGTCGAAGATCAGGTCGGCGGTCACCGCGTCCTGCCGCTTCTCACCGTTGACGCTGCAGGTGACGCGCATGGCACTGGCCGACAGCTCATCGGCCGTGACGATCCAGGGCCCCATGGGGCAGAAGCCGTCGATGCCCTTGCCCAGCAGCCACTGCTTGTGCTTGCCCTGCAGGTCCCGCGCCGTGACATCGTTGACCACGGTGTAGCCGAAGACATGCTCCATGGCCTGGGCTTTCGGGATGCAGCGCCCGCCGCGGCCGATCACCACCGCCAGCTCCGCCTCGTAATCCACCTCGGCATCCAGGCCTGCTACCAGGGGGATGTCGTCCCAGGGGCCGGAAATGGAGGTGGACGGCTTGGTGAAGATGATCGGCGCCTTCGGGATGGCGTCGGCGGCGCTGGTGGAGGAGGAGTCGTAGCCGCTGCCGGCGAATTCCTTTGCGTGCGCGAAGTAGTTCTTGCCGACACAAAAGATGTTGCGCGGCGGGTTCGGCAGGGGTGCCAGCAGGTCCGCCGGCTCCAGTGGCGTGCCCTCGCCCGCCGGCTCGGCCAGCGTGGCACCGGCGCTCAGTGCGGCGATCAGCCCGGCCATATCCGGCGGCAAGCCGGAACCAAGCTCGGCGACTGGCCAGAAACGCGTTCCCGACTGGTCGACACGCGCAAGGCAGGGTGAGCCGGACCGCCGCACCATCGCAAGCTTCATCACATTATCCCTATACCAATTTGGCTTTATTTTGAGCCAATGCTGTCGTATGGTTCGCTTATTGGTTTATCGCGTCAAGGACATTCGGTGTCACAGCAGATCACGGAACGCAGGGGGGCGCTGGCGCTGCGTGACCTCCTGACCGAGGAATTGCGCAACGACCGCTGGCCGGTCGGCAGCCGGCTGCCAACGGAGCGTGAGCTCGGCGCCCGCTACGGCGTTGCCCGCAACACCGTGCGGCGGGCGCTGGACGCGCTTGAGGCGGAAGGCATGATCATTCGCCATGTCGGGCGCGGCACCTTCCGCAGCGCCCCGGCCGGCGGCGCGCCGGCGGTGGAGGAGGCGCTCAGCCCCGCCGACGTGGTGGAGTGCCGGCTGATGCTGGAGCCGGAGATGATCGCTCTCGCCGTGGCCCGTGCCACCCAGGCCGACATCGCGCGCATGGTGGACTGCCTGCGCGGCACCGACGTTGCCGGCAACCTTGCGGAATTCGAGCAATGGGATGCCGCGTTGCACGACGCCTTCGCGCTCGCCACCCACAACGGTGCCGTGATCGCCATGTCACGCTCGCTGGCCCGGGTCCGGGAGCGGACCGATTGGGGGCAGCTCAAGGCCCGCGGCAACACGGCGGAGCGCCGGGCCGCCTTGCAGGAGCACCACCACGCCATGGTGGATGCGGTCCGGCAGCGCGACAAGGCCGAAGCGCGGCGCGCGATGCGCACGCATATCTTGTTCGTCCAGGGCTACATGTTCGGCGACGACGCGTAAGCACACGCGCCCCGGCACCGCTGCTGGCGGCCGGGCGGCGTGACGGCGAAGTGCCGCGTATGCCGCCGTTGCAAAACGGGGCACAGCGGCACCGCCGTCCGGGCTACCCCTGCCATGATCGCTGGCACCCCACGCCGCCATGGCGCAAACAGCGCCCATGCCCCGCAGAACCGACGACATCCATCCGCAGGCCGCCATCGCACCGGGCTACCTCGCCAACCACGCGGCCCGTGTGTTCAACCGCCGCGTGGACGCGGCCCTGCGGCCCTCCGGCCTGACGCTCGCGCTGATCGGGCCGGTCCTGCTGCTGTCCTGGAAGGGGCCGATGCTGCAGCGCGACCTCGTGCGGGCATCGGCGGTGAAGCAGCCCGCCATGGTGGCCCTGCTGGACAAGCTGGAGGCCATGGCGCTGATCACGCGCACGCCCTCGGCCACGGACCGGCGGGCGGCGCTGGTGCGGCTGACCGAGCAGGGGCAGGACGCCGCCCGGATCGGTGGCCAGGCACTGATCGCGGCCAACGAGCACGGCCTGCGCGGCTTTTCCGTCGAGGATGCCGCCCGGCTGGTCGCCCTGCTGCAACGGCTGATCGACAATTTCCAGCAGGACGATGTAACATTACATCATGCATGATGTTTCCTGCGGGAAGGAGGGCCGCCATGTCCCGTCGTGTTCTGATCTCCGGTGCCAGCGTCGCCGGCAACACCGCCGCCTGGTGGCTGGGCCGACTGGGGTGGGACGTGACGGTGGTGGAACGCGCACCCGCCTTCCGTGACGGCGGCCAGAATGTCGACGTGCGGGGCGTCGGGCGCGAGGTGCTGCGCCGCATGGGCCTGGAACAGGCGGCGCTGGACCAGGGCACCGGTGAACAGGGGACGGCCTGGGTGGAGGCCGACGGCAAGGTGGTGGCGGAATTTATCACGGCGGAGATGGGCGGCGATGGCCCAACCGCGGAGATGGAGATCCTGCGCGGCGACCTGGCGCGCCTGCTGTATGACGGCGCGCGCCCGCATGCGCGGTTCCGCTTCGGGGACACCATCGCGCGGATCGACGATGGCGCCGGCGGTGCCGTCGTCGCCTTCAGCGGCGGCGCGACGGAACGCTTCGATCTGGTGATCGTCGCGGAAGGCGTGGGGTCGCGCACGCGGGAGATGGTGTTTCCCGGTGGCAATGACCCGCGCTGGATGGACCTGACGATCGCCTACTTCACGATCCCACGCACCGCGGATGATGACCGGATGTGGCGCTGGTACAATGCGACCCAGGGCCGCAGTGTCTCGCTGCGGCCTGACGCGCACGGCACAACGCGCGCGAACCTGTCCATCCAGCAGCGGCCGAACGGCGCCCATGAGTGGGACACGGACCGCCAGAAGGCGTATCTCCACCAGCGCTTCGCCGATGCCGGCTGGCAGGCGGAGCGCGTCCTGGCCGGCATGGACGGCACCGCCGATTTTTATTTCGACGTGCTGCGGCAGGTCCGGATGAAGCGCTGGTCCAAGGGCCGTGTGGTGCTGACCGGCGATGCCGCCTGGTGCGCCACGCCGCTCGCCGGCATCGGCACCACGCTGGCGGTCACCGGTGCTTACGTGCTGGCTGCTGAATTGCAGCGGGCCGACGATCTGACCCTCGCCCTGGACGCTTATGAGGCCGCCATGCGGCCCATGGTGGAAAAGGGCCAGGGCATTCCCAAGATCGCGCCGCGCATGATGAACCCGCATAGCTGCTTCGGCATCCGCCTGCTGCACCGGGCGTTGCGCTTCGCGAGCCGGCCATCGGTCCGCCAGACCGCCGGCAAGCTCTTCGCGGGCGGGCCGAAGGGGCCGGACCTGTCCAACTATCCCGACCGGCCGGTCCCGGCGGGCTGAGCGGTGCCGCCGGAGCAGGCCAGGGGTACCAACTCTGCGGAGCGCCATACGCCCCGCAAAGTCACAGCGGTCGCGTTGTGCAAAGGCGCTCTGCGTTATGCGGAGCCAACGGCGATGTCTTGAAGGCAATCGCCAAGGGCAGCCGTATCATCAGGCAGCCACGGGAGCTTCAGCGCCAGGTGATCAGAAAGCACCAGATCAGCAACCCGGCCGTCACCGACCCGACGAACACGAAGATAGCGATCAGCACGAGCACCCAGTCCTCGCCAGCCGTGCGGTCGTCCCGCGGCGGGGATCCAGCTACCATTCCCTCCTCATGCGATGCGCCCAGTATGGCCGGCCTGACGTCCAAGCCAAGATCAGCGGAAGTGCGGGGAGCACCGCGGCGAAGGTCTGCTGGACTCGAATTATCAACCTCAGGTTGGGCAACATCGCCTCGGACCGACGTCGCTGCCCAAGCCTCATGGCCTGTCATGCGCATGGCCCACTATCCCACCCCACCCGCGAAGCCGATGCGCGGACCAGCATGTTCAAGTGGCATGCCTGTGGGGCAGCACGACGTTGACCACCAAATTGTTGCGGGATGCGGGGCATTGCTGATGCAGCGCCTGAGCGTTGCCGGGGTTGCACCGCAATGCCGACTTACTACCGCTATGATGCTCCCGATCCTCTTCCCATTCATTCTTCGTTGCTGACAGCTACGGCGAATCCGAAGGCATCCACCAACCATCATCGGAATGCCTGCTTCTGCCCGGCCATCCTGCGTGGCCCCGCCTCCGAAAGAAAGCCCGCTTCAAGCTGCTTCAGCGTCGTGGCGCCATCGGCGCAGGTGGTCCACGAGCGCGCGCAGCTTGGGGGCCAGGTGCCTGCGGCTGGGGAAGTACAGGTAAAATCCTGGAAAGCTCGGGCTGTACTCCTGCAGCACGGGCACCAGTTCGCCGCGGTCGATGAAGGGGCGGAAGGTCGCCTCCATTCCGAAGGTCAGCCCCGCGCCCGCGCAAGCCAGGCGGATCATCAGCCACATGTCATTGGTGGTGGCTTCCGGCTCCACGGCAACGGCGAATTCATGCCCTTCGGTGCCAAATTCCCATCGGTATGGCGGCAGGCCGGGATCAGCCCTCCAGCCGATGCAGCGGTGCCCGGACAATTCGTGCGGATGCCCTGGCACGCCGTGACGCGCGAGGTAGGACGGCGATGCCACCACCAGCTGCCGCTGGCTTTCCGACACCGGCACCACGACCATGTCCTGCGCGATCACCTCGCCCAGCCGCACGCCCGCGTCATACCCTTCGGCGACAATATCGAATTCCACGTCCGTGACCACGACATCAAGCCGGATGTCAGGATGAGCTTCCAGAAAGGACGCCAGCAGCGGGCCCGACAGAAAATCCTCCGCGATGGAAGAAACGGCGAGCCGCAACAGGCCGCTTGGCCGCGCGCGCCGGTCTCCGGCCACCCGCACCGCTGCGTCCACCTCCCCCAAAGCGGGGGAAACGGCGTCGTAGAGCCGCTTTCCGGCTTCGGTGAGGCTGACGCTTCGCGTCGTGCGCAACAACAACGCCACGCCGATCCTGTTTTCCAGCTTGCGAACCGCTTGGCTGACCGCTGAGCGGGTGACCCCGAGCCGGTCGGCCGCGACGCGGAAGCTGCGGGCTTCAGCCACGGCGACGAAGACAGTCACGGTCTGCAGGTCATGAAGCATTGGTTACTATGGCTTACCAGTGTGAGTAACGGAAGGAAGATTATCGCGACAATGCTGGACGTCTAGGTCCTGGACCACGGCGCGGCGCTTTTGCCGCCCATCGGAACGGAAACGGACATGGACAAGGTCGTGCTGATCACGGGTGCCTCCAGTGGCATCGGCGCGGGCATTGCCCGCGAAATGGCGAAGACGGGGGCCAAGCTAGTCCTTGGCGCGCGGCGCCTGGACCGGCTGGACGCCCTGGCGCGGGAACTCACGGCAGCGGGCGGAACCGTGCTGACCCGGCGGCTCGACGTCACGGACCGGGCCAGCATGCAGGCCTTCGCCGATGCGGCGCGGGCCGCCTGGGGGCGCGTGGACGTCATCGTGAACAATGCCGGCATCATGCCGCTGTCACTGATGGCTTCCATGAAGGTGGAGGAATGGGACCGGATGGTGGACGTCAACATCAAGGGCGTCCTGTACGGCATCGCCGCCGTGCTGCCCGAGATGACGGCGCGTGGCTCGGGGCATGTGATCAACATCGCCTCGATCGGCGCCCTGGCGGTTTCGCCGACCGCGGCCGTGTACTGCGCGACGAAGCATGCCGTGCGGGCGGTGTCGGACGGGCTGCGGCAGGAAAACACGGCGCTGCGCGTGACCTGCATCCATCCGGGCGTGGTGGAAAGCGAGCTGGCGTCGACGATCACCGATCCCGTGGCGGCCGAGGCGATGGCGACCTACCGCGCCATCGCCCTGAAGCCGGACGCCATCGGCCGCGCGGTGCGCTTCGCGGTGGAGCAGCCGGAGGACGTGGACGTGAACGAGATCGTCGTCCGCCCCACCGCCTCGCGCCATTGAGCGGAGGGCACCGGGCATGGCGGCCGAGGCGGCCAGTGCCTCGGGGGATGCCCCGGGGAGAAGGCTGCCTTCAGCGCCTAGTGGCGGGGGGCCGCTCCACCTCCGGCGCCGGCACCGCGCTGCCCGGCGGCAGGAGCTGGCGGGACAGGTCATTGAGGTCCTTCAGCTCGCGGTCCTGCTCCTGCCCCGGAACGCCGACGCCCTGCTGACGGAGGCGGTCGGCCGTTGCGTCGCGGGATGGCTGCTGCTGGCGGCCGTTGCGGATCGGGCCGTTGTCGGCCGCCGGCGGGGTCTGCTGCGCCAGGGCCGGCGAGGCCAGGACGAGGCTGAGCGGAAGGGCCCGGAGGAAGCTGGTGAATGTCGGCAAGGGTGCTCTCCTGCGGTCAGGGCGGGGCCGGCGACAATGCCGGCCTTTGCCGGACAACGCGCCAGCACCGCCCGGGGTGGCGGCAGGCGCCTGCCCTTAGCGCACGGAATGCGCGCTGGTGGCTACCGTGCGCTGGTCCTGCCGGGCCCCGTAGGCCACGCCGCGCCGCGTCGCCCAGAAGTTGACGAGCTGGTAGAGCTGGATCGCCGCCACGTCGTCGGCCACGGCCTTCTGGCCCTGGACCAGCAGCGCCTCCCGCGCCGCGTCATCCATGGTCGATTGCGCCCGCGCGATCAGCGCGTCCAGCGCCGGGTTGGAATAGCCACCCCAATTGGCGGGCCCCGCGCCGGTCTGGCTGTCCATGGTGGTGAAGATGTTGTTCAGCACATAGCCGGCTTCGCCCGTGCTGATGCCCCAGCTGAAGAACGGCATCAGGTATTCGTGCTTGGCGCCGCGCCCGAGGTACACCGCCGCCGGCACGGCATTGACCTCCGTCCGCACGCCCATGCGGGTCCACATCTGCGCGATGGCCTGCGCGACGGTGCGGAAGTCCGGGCGGTCGGCAAAGGCGCTCAGCGTCAGGCGGAAGCCGGCGGGGAACCCCGCCTCGGCCAGCAGCGCCTTGGCGCGGGCCTGGTCGAAGGGCGGGGTCTGGATGTCCGGCGTGAAGGAATAGGCGCCCGGCCACATGAACTGCCCGGCGGCCTGCGCGGTGCCTTCCAGCACCCGCTCGGCCAGTCCCTTGCGGTCGATACCGAGCGACAGGGCCTGCCGCACCCGCAGGTCCCGCAACGGGTTTTGCGCCAGCGGCTTGCCGTCGTTGTCGGTGGCCTCCGGGGAACCGCCCTCGGCGATGACGTTGGGCAGCAGCATGATGGAGCGGTTGCCGGGCGTGGACACCACGCGGAACCGCTCGTCCTGGCGCAGGCGCGGCAGGTCGTTGCGGCTGGGCGCGTCGATCAGGTCCACGTCGCCGGCCAGCAGCGCGGCGCTGCGCGCGCCCTCGTTGGCGATGAAGCGCATCTCCACCCGGTCCCATTCGGGCTTCTCGCCCCAGAAGGCTGGATTGCGCTCCAGCACCGCACGGTCGTTGCGGGCAAAGGACACGAGGCGGAACGGGCCGGTGCCGGTGGAGACGGCCGCGTTGTCGAACTCGCCGCTATCCTTGCCCTCGGCCGCGTGCTTCGCGACGATGGACAGCGCGCTCATGTTGACCGGCAGGATCGGGGAGGGCTGCTTGGTGACGATGCGCACCGTGCGCGGCCCCGCCACCTCGACGCTGGCGATGTCACGGGTAAACGGCGCGTAGCCCAGCGGGCTGTTCGGGATGTTGGCCGAACGCGTCAACGAGAATACCACGTCCTCCGGCGTCAGCGGCTTGCCGTCCGACCAGGTGACGCCCTCGCGCAGCGTGAACTCCCACACCGTGTCGTTCACGAGCTTCCATTCGGCGGCGAGGCCGGGCGCGAGCGACATGTCGCCCTTCTGCTCCACCAGGCGGCTGAACAGGTGCAGGGACAGGTTGCGGTCGCCGATGCCGTTGTAGAAGTGCGGATCGACGGACAGCGGAAAGGCGCTGACGCCCATCCGCAGGTCGGCGGCCCGCGCGGCCGTCGCCGCCGTGCCCAACAGCACCGCCGCGGCGGCGATGCGCCAGTTCCGTCCCATCATCCTGCTTCTCCCCTTGCGGCGGCGATCGCGCGCGATGCCATGCTCCGGCGCGGACCGTCGTGGTCCGGCTGGCACGGCCGCCACCTTGCACCGGGGCCGGTGCCTATCGCAAATCGGCGGCAGGGGCCTTGCACCGTGGCTGGACCTGGGCGTTACAGCGGCGGCTGCATGGGCGCCGAGCGGCCGCCATGGTCGGCCGACCAGCCGGCCGGGTCGCGGAGAAACCGCTCGATGACCTGCCTGTCGGCCGGCGGCAGCAGGGGGTCGTCCGCCGGCAGCCGCAGCACGTCGTCCCAGCTCGCCAGCGCGTGCAGCGACAGGTCCAGCCGGAGCAGGCGCTCGTGCCAGCCCGGAAAGGCGCGGTTGTGAAACAGCACCAGCGCGTCGGACAGGCGCATGCCGGCAGTCCGCAACCCCTTGGCGAAGGCGACCTTGCTGGCGGCGTCCGTCGCCAGATCGTCGACCAGCAGCACCCGCGCGCCGTCCGGCGCCCCGCCTTCCACCTGTGCGCTGCGGCCGAAGCCGAGCGGGCGCTTGCGCACGTAGAGCAGCGGCAGGCCGAGCCGGTCGGCGATCCAGGATGCCCAGGGGATGCCGGCAGTCTCGCCACCCGCCACGGCATCAAAGGGCGGGGCATCGCCGAAGCGCCGACGGATGAAGTCCAGCGCCAGTTCCGTCGCGCGGGCGCGGGGCCCGGGCATGCCGATCAGCCGCCGGCAATCGACGTAGACCGGGCTGGCCCAGCCGGATGCGAGCACGAAGGAGCGGTCCGCGCTGACCTGGACCGCCCCGGCTTCCAGCAGCAGGCGGGCCATGGCCGCGCCGGCCTCGGTTGCTGGGTCACGCATGGCCGGCACTCCTTCTCCACAGGCGGGGAGGTACCGCCTCCGCCCCGGAACGCAAGGGCATGGTGTGCAGGAGCATGCTCACGCGGCGGCCTCGGCCAGGACGCGCCACAACACCTCGGCACCGGCCATGAAGTCGGCCATCTCCATCGCCTCGCGCGGGTTGTGGGAGCCGTGCTCGTTGCGGACGAACAGCATGGCGCTGGGCACGCCGGCATTGCTGAACACCGCCGAATCATGCCCCGCGCCGCTGGCCATCGGCTCGTCCGGCAGGCCGAGGTCGCGGATCACGCGGCGCAGCCGCTCCACCAGCCCCGGGTCCATCACGGCGGGCGCCGTGTCCAGCCGCCGCTCCATGGAGAAACGCACGCCGCGCTCGGCCTCGATGGCGCGGCATTCCTCCAGGAACAGGTCATAAAAGGCGTCCAGCGTGGCCTGGGATTGGCTGCGCACCTCGAAGGAAAAGCGCAGCAGGCCGGGGATGCGGGCGATGGCGTGCTCCGCCGGGTCGGTGCCCAGCACCCCCGTGGTCACCACCAGGTCGTGGCCCTGGCCCAGCAGCGCCTGCCAGTGGCCATCCAGCCGGTGCAACAGCTCCACCGCGCCAAAGGCGGCGTCCTTGCGCAGCCATCGTGGCACGGCGCCGGAATGGCCGGCCTCGCCATGGCAGGTGACGGCGCGGTGCCGCACGTTGCCGCGAATGCCGGTGACCACCGACACCGGCAGGCCGCGCGCCACCATGACCGGCCCCTGCTCGATATGCAGCTCCAGCCAGCCGGCGAGGGAGGCGGGGTCCAGCAGCGGCTCCCCGCGCGAAATGCGCGCCATGTCGGCGCCGACGCCGGCCATACAGTCGTGCAGGCTTCGCCCGGTTTTGGCGTGCGGCAGGGCGAGGTCGGCCGCCGACAACTGCCCGAACAGGGCGGAGGAGCCCATGTAGGCCCGCCCGAAGGCGGCGCTTTCCTCACCCCGCAAGGCATAAAGGTGGAGGCCCCGCCGGGGTGGGCGGCCGGACGCGGCGATGCGGACCAGCGCCATCAGCCCCGCGATCACCCCGGCGGCGCCATCGAAATTGCCGCCCTGCGGCACGGAATCGAGGTGCGAGCCGCAGGCCAGCACGGGCAGGGACGGGTCAGTGCCGGCCAGCGTCACCACCAGGTTGGCGCCGGCGTCGCGCGCGGCGGGCAACCCGTGGCGTTCCGCCGCCGCCTGAATGATGTCCAGCGCCTGGCTTTCGCCGACGCCGAAGCTGTCACGGGTGATGCCGACGCCGTCGTCGCCCGCCTGGCGCAGCGCGGCGAACAGCTCTTCCGCCAGGGCGCGGCCGGGCGCGTCGGCCTCGGCGAACAGGGCGGCGCTCATGGCGCGGGGGACACCCATGACAGGTCGTCCTCGTCGGCTTCCTCATGGCGCAGGGCGCCGGTCAGGTCGGAAACGCGGGCGATGCCCCGTGCCTCGCAGAAACGGTCCAGGCCTTCGATCACCTCGATCATGGCGCGGCTGTTGACGAAGGTGGCGGTGCCCACCTGCACGGCGGCCGCGCCGGCCAGCATGTATTCGGCCGCGTCCGCCGCCGTGCTGATGCCACCGCAGCCGATCACGGGGGTCCGCACGGCCCGGGCGCATTGATACACCTGGCGCAGGATCATTGGCTTGATGGCGGGGCCGGACAGGCCGCCCATGACGTTGCCCAGGCGCGGCCGGAAGGTTTGCAGGTCGATCGCCATGGCCAGCACGGTGTTGGCGACCACCAGGGCGTCGGCGCCCGACCCTTCGGCCGCGCGGGCCACCTCGGCGATGTCGCCGGTGTTGGGGGTGAGCTTGACCCAGAGCGGCAGCGCGGTCGCCGCCCGCAACTGGCGCACCACCGCTTCCGTGGAGGCGGTGCGCATGGCGAAGGCCTTGCCGTCCTCCTCGATGTTGGGACAGGAGATGTTGGCCTCGATGGCCGCGACCCCGGGCACGCTGATCTCGGCGGCCAGCGAGGCGAAGCCCTCGGCGGTGGGCGCGGAGATGGAGACCACCAGCGGCGGGCTCCATTGCCGCAGCAGCGGCAGGGTCTGCTCCAGCAGGTAGGGAATGCCCTTGGACGGGATGCCGATGGCATTCAGCATGCCGCCCGCCACCTCGGCCACGCGGGGCAGCGGGTTGCCGTCCCGCAGCTCGCGCGTGATGGTCTTGGTGACCAAGGCGCCGATGCGGTCCAGGTCCACCGCCGCGCCCAGACCCTCGGCGAAGGTGCCGGACGCCGGCATCACGGGGTTGGCCAGCCGCAGCCCGCCGACCTCTACGGACATGTCGGTCACGGCAGCGCCTCCAGCATGTCGAACACCGGGCCGTCCCAGCAGACGCGGCGGTGCAGGATCTCGCCGCCCACGTTGAAGTCGCGCACGCAGCAGAAGCACATGCCGAGGCCACAGGCCATCTGCTGCTCCATGGCCACCTGGCCGGGCAGGCCGAACTCGCGCGCCAGCCCCTGCTGCACGCGCAGCAGGCGCGAGGAGCCGCAGGTGAACAGCGCGTCGCACCGCCCTTCGGCGATCAGCCCGCGCAGGATGCGTTCGACATGCGCGGGCCCACTGTTGCCCTCGGCATCCGTGACCGTGACCACGGCGGCGCCATGGGCGCGGAACAGCGCGTCCGACACCACCAGATCCGGACGACGTGCGGACAGCACGGCGGTGACGCCGATCCCGGCCGCTTCCGCCGCGCGGGCTACCGGCCCCAGCGTGGCGAGGCCGGCGCCGCGCCCCACCGCGACGATGTGGCGCCACGCCGGGTCCAGCGTGAAGCCCTGGCCCAGCGGGCCGAGCATGGGCAGCCTATCGCCAGGGGCCAGCGTGGCCAGCCCCCGGGTGCCGGCCCCCGTGACCTTGTACAGGAACTCCACCCGCCCGGCCGCCGGGTCGGCGCCGTACAGGCTCATCGGGCGGCGCAGGAACGGCGCCTCGCCCGGCGGCGCCGGGCACTGGAGCTGAAAGAACTGGCCGGGGGCGGCACCCGCCGCCAGCGCGCCGCAGGCCACCACCAGGTGGCGGTATTCGCCGTTGACCGGGGCGTTGGAGATCACCTCCGCCCGTTCCTCCGCGGCGCGGGGGCGGAAGCCGCCGCAGCCGCCTTCGGCAGGGCCCGCGGCGCCGGTCACGACAGCGCTTCCCCCTTGCGCTCGGGGATCAGCAGCCACATCGCCACCATGTCCAGCAGATACAGCAGGGCCAGCAGGGCGATGGCGGTGTCGAAGCCCCAGGCCACGGCCACCGCGCCCACCACCACCGGACCGAAGCCGCCGACGGCGCGGCCGATGTTGAACAGCACGTTCTGCGCCGTGGCCCGCGCGGCGGTGGGGTAGAGCTCGCTGATCAGCGCGCCGTAGCCGCCCAGCATGCCGTTGACGAAGAAGCCCATCACCGCGCCGGCGACCAGCAGCGCGAAGGGGTCCGTCAGCCGGGAATACAGCACCACCATGACGGCGGCGCCCAGCATCCAGCCGAAGAAGGCCGGCTTGCGCCCGACGCGGTCGGCCACGTGGCCGAAGGCGTAGATGCCCACCGCCATGCCGAGGATGGTGACGGCGGTCCAGGTGGCGGACTGGGTGAGATCGAAGCCGAACCGCGTGGCTAGGTAGTTCGGCAGCCAGATCATCACGCCGTAGTAGCCGAAGTTCTGCACCGAGCAGAGGATCACGAGGCCGATGCTGCAGCGCGTAGTCGCCCTGTCGGCCACCAGGAGGCCGAGCGAGGAGCGGGCCGGGCGCGGCGCGGTGGCCTTGGCCACGAAGACCTCCGGCTCATGCAGCCCCTTGCGGATGAAATAGGCGGCGACGGCCGGGAACAGCCCCACGGCGAACATGCCGCGCCAGCCGATCACCGGCAGCAGCAGCGGCGTCAGCAGGGCAGCGGCCAGCACGCCGAGCTGCCAGCCCAGCCCCACATAGGAGGAGGCGCGGGCACGCTTGGAGGCAGGCCAGGCCTCGGCCACCAGCGCCATGCCGATGCCGAACTCGCCGCCCAGGCCGATGCCGGCGATGGTGCGGTACAGCAGGAGGTCCCAGTAACTCTGCGCCACGGCGCACAGGCCGGTGAACACGGCGAACAGTATGATGGTCCAGGTCAGCACCCGCACCCGGCCCAGCCGGTCCGACAGCATGCCGAAGCCGACGCCGCCGATCACGGCGCCGACCAGCGTGGCGGTGACCAGCGAGGCGCCTTCCGCCTGGCTGAGGCCGAGGTCGGCCGTGATGACGCGCAGCATGAAGCCCAGGATCAGCAGGTCGAAGCCGTCCATGGCATAGCCGAGGGCGGAGCCCCACAGGGCCTTCCACCCCTCGGGCGAGACGGCATCTCCGTCCGCCAGGGCGCCGCCGGGGGGCGGGGCCGTCGAACCATCCGTGGGCCTGGTCATCGTCAGTCTTTCCTTTCCGGGCAGGGGCGAGGCCACCGACAGGGGGCCTTCGCGCTCCTATGGGTGATCCGCCGCGCCGTGGCGAATGCCGCATCCCCGGGAAACCAGGCCATGGCGTGCAGCTTCGCCAGGAAGCCGGCGCTCGAACAAGCGCAAGATTCAGTGCATGCTGATGCCGTTCCGGCATCATTGGGAGACGGCCTTTGAAGCGGCCCCGCCTGCGCATCCATGCGGCCTCGCTGATCTATTTCGATGCCGTGCGCCGTGCCGGCGGCATCCGGGAAGCCGCCCGCCGGCTCAACGTCGCGTCCTCGGCGGTCAACCGGCAGGTGCTGGCGCTGGAAGCCGAGCTGCAGGCGCCGCTGTTCGAGCGGCTGGCCGGCGGGCTGAAGCTGACCCCGGCGGGCGAGGTGGTGGCGCAGCACGTGGTGCATGTGCTGCGCGACGCGGAAGGCGTGCAGTCGCGACTGGATGCCCTGAAGGGGCTGGAAGCCGGCCATGCCGAGCTGGCGACGCTGGAGGGCCTGTGCCACGACATGGTACCCGCCGCCATGGCCGCCATGAGCCGCCGCTTTCCGCGGGTCAGCATCGGGGTGGGTATTCTGGATACCGACGCCATCCCGGCGGCGATCAGCAACGGCGATGCCGATCTCGGCCTGGCCTTCGAGGTCAAACCGCGCGCGGACCTGCGGCGGATCGCCGCCGCGCCGTTCCGGCTCGGCGCCGTGCTGCCGCCGGGGTCGCCGCTCGCCGCGCTGTCGCATGCCGCGCTGGACGAGCTGCGCGGCCAGCCGCTGATCCTGCCCCGCAAGAACTTCGCCAACCGCGAGCAGCTGCACCCCCTGCTGGCCCAGGCAGGGCTGCTGGAGCAGGGGCGCTGCGAGGCCGGGTCGATCGACCTGATGAAGCAGCTGGTCCTGCGCGGGGTCGGCATCGGCCTGATGACGCCCATCGGCCTGGAAAAGGAACTGGCATCCGGGGCCCTGGTGCATGTGCCGCTGCGGCATGGCGGGGGCGACATCCAAAGCCAGCTCGGGCTGTACAGCCGCGCCGAATCGCCCTTGTCGGTTGCCGCCGGCATGTTCGCGGAACACCTCGCCGCCGCGCTGGCCCGGGCGGCCGGGCAGGCGGCCTGACAGGGCGGCGGGGCCATCCCTGCCTGCTCCCGATCCGCACCATTGGCCGACGGCCCGTGGCAGAGGACGGCGCAGCAGGCCGGATCGGGTGCCAATCTGCTCCGTCAGCCCTCCCCAGGGGCGCAGGCCGATCGGCACCGGCAAACGGTTGACGGAGGCCGGGTGGTCCACCCAGGCAGTGAGGCTACGCCGGCGCGATCGGCCCATTGGGCAGCGACCGGCGAGGCCAGCGGCGCACGCATGGCCTACGAGCACTCTTCCCACATGGAGATCTCGCGACAGGATTGCGGAGTGATCGCCCCGGAGGACAACATCGGCGGCCATAAGCGCCGCCCGCTACAGGCGGAAGCGTGCCAGCAGGTCGGGCGGCCCCATCTGGCCGCCTTTCAGCATGATCTCCACGCCATGCAGCGCCGGGTCGTCGCTATGCCCGTGGCACAGCGCGACACCGGGCGCGAGGGTGCCAGCATGGGACAGCCCCCACAGGTCCAGCGCCTGGACCCCGATGCTGGATGTATCGCCCCCCGCGATGCCGAGCCGGCGAACCGGCCGCAGGCGGGTGACGGCGGCCAGCAGCCGCGCGGTCGCCGCCGCCGCCTCGCCTGGCGCCAAGGCGGCGGCGCCGGGCGTTTCGGTCAGCAGCAGGATGTCCTGTCCCGCGTCCAGCCGCCGGCAGGCATCCTGCACCACGGCGTCGCTGGCGCCGGCATCCCCCACGAGGCGTGCCGGGTCGAACGTCAGGCGGTGGTAGCCCGATGCCGCCTCCACCTGCACCCGCGTGACCGGCGACAGGCTGCCCGCCAGCACCAGGACCGGCCCCGGGCTCGGCCCCAGGGCCGCCATGCCCGGCTTGCTGGCACGCCCGGCGCACCAGGCCTGGGCGACGCTGCTGGGCCCGATGGCCAGCAGCGGGCCACGCTCCGCCTGCCGGTGCAGCAAGGCGCCGATCGCGGCCAGGTCCTCTTCCCGGCTGACATCCATCAGGATGGCCGGCGGCGCGGACCGCAGCAGGTGATCCAGCACCTGCGCCAGCGCCGCCCGGTCCTGTTGCAAGGCCGGGTAGGCAAGATGCGCCGCGGCGACCCCCTGTGCCGCGAGATGCAGCCGCAGGTCCGCTTCCCGCATCGGCGTGACGGGGTGGCGGCTCATGGTGGGATGGCGGTCGATGCGATGCACCGCGCCCCCCGTTCCGGCGGCGGCGAACAGGTTGGCGAACAGCAGAAACCGACCCAGGTTCGGCTGGCCGCCGAGGATCGGGCGGAAGTCATGCGGAAAGCAGGGGGACAGTGCGGCCAGGGCGGCGCCCAGGTTGCCGACATCCGGCGCGCTGTCGAAGGTCGAGCAGCACTTGTAGTGCATCAACCGCACGCCGAGCGCCTGGAAGAACGCCCCCACCGGCCGCAATGCCGCCGCCATGGCATCCGGGGCCATGGTGCGGGTGGCACCGGCGATGCCCACCGCGTCCAGCGGCCCGGCGCGTTTCAGCCGAGCCGCATCCGGCAGGCCGAGGAACAGCAGCGCGCGCAGGCCGCGGGCGGCGAGCTCCGCCAGCGTGTCCGTGGCGCCGGTGAAGTCGTCCCCGAACCAGCCGTATTCCGGCGCGCTCATCGGCCACCGAAAAAGCCGAGCGCCTCGCGCAGCGCCGGGTGGCTGGCGGCGGCCTGCTCCAGCGGTTCGCCGCGCGCCGTGGCGTCCCAGGCCTCGCGGATGCTGGCCACACCGGCGGCGGGGCCGGAGGGATGCGCCATGATGCCGCCGCCGGCCATGAACAGCAGGTCCTCGTGCCCGATGGCGGCAAAGGTGGCGGGCGCCGTGCCGGCCCACTGGCCGGACGAAAAGGCGGGCATCACGCGGTCGTCCACCTCACCCGCCAGCGGCGCAACGCAGTCATGGGCCGATTCAACGACCTCGCTGTCCTCCTGCGCGAACTTCCCTTGCAGGCCGTGCACGTGCATGTGGTCCACGCCGGCCAGTCGCCAAAGCACCTGGTAGGCCTGGAAGCCGATGCCGAGCAGCGCATGGCGCGACATCGCGCCATAGCCGTTGCGGTGGCCATGCAGCGCCAAATCGGTGGAGCGGCGCAGCGTCTCGATGGCAGAGAAGCCGCACCAGTTCAGGCTGGCCATGATGCAGGAGCCGCCTTCTCGCGCCACCAGCTCGGCGTGTCGCCGCATGGCGTCCGTCTCGTCGGTGATGTTGAAGGCGACCATCACGTGCTTGCCGGTGCGGTCCTGGTGCCGCCGCACCGCCGCCATCACGGCGGGGATGCGCTGGCGCAGCGGCGCGTGGTCCGGGTCGGCGCTGATCTCGTCATCCTTGATGAAGTCGAGGCCGGCGTCGCACAGCCGGCTCACCAGTTCCGCCGTTTCGGCGGCACTCAGCCCGACATTCGGCTTGATGATGGAGCCGACCAGCACGCCGCGTGGCACGCCCGCCAGCCGCCGCGTGCCGGCCAGCCCCTGCGCCGGCATCGCGAAGCGGCGGCGATAGGCGGGCGGCAGGTCGATGCGCTCCAGCCGCATCCCCGTCACCTCGCCGAGGTCGAACAGGTTGCCGGCGACGATGGAAGCCAGCGTCGGCAGGTTGGCGCCCACATTGGCCACCGGGAAATCCAGAACGATGCGCGCGCGCTGCCACGGGCCCGCCGTGCCGCGCCGTTCCAGCCAGGCATTGGACAGGGACGGCGCGGCCACCGCGTCCAGCCGCTCGACCGACACCACCGTGGCCCGCGCCCGCTCGCGCAGCGCGTCCGTCTCGCCCTCCACGCGGGTGAAGGTGCCGCAGGACTGCTCGCCCGCCATCACCTCCGCCACCTTGGCGGGGTCGAGCGGCGTCTCGATCAGGTAGGTCGCCTGGAAGCGGTCGTCGCGCATCGGATCAGAGTTTCGACAGGTCGGGGAAGGGGCGCACCGGGTCGCTGCCGTCCCAGCCTTCGGAAGCCTCGCGGATCAAGCGGAACATCTCACCCTTGGGCCCCGCTACCTCGGACAGTTCGATCACGGTGCCCGGGTGGTACTCGGTATCGAAATACACGAAGCGTCCGCGCGTGCCGACCTCGCCGCTCATCACCGGCTCGAAGCCCTCGGCGGTCAGACGGGCAAGGTCGGCGTCGTAGTCGCTGGTCCAGTAGGCGACGTGCTGCAGCCCGCTGCGCCCGGCATCGGTGAAGTCCTTGTACATGGACGGCACCGCGTTGCGGCACTGGATCAGCTCCACCTGAAGCGCACCGGAATTGGCCAGGGCGACCGAGTTGTGCGGCACGTGGCTTTCACCCCGGTAGCGATAGTTCTCGATAGGCACGCGCGGATTGTAGAAGAAGGGACCGACGCCCAGCTCGCGGGTCCAGTAGTCCATGGCGGCCTCGATGTCGGGCACCACGTAGCCAAGCTGGCGGATCTCGCCGAAGAAGCGGCTCATCGTTCGTGTCTCGCTTGCGGAAGGGGGAGCGGCTTAGAGGAAGCCGATGGAAAACCAGGGAACGGCGGCGACCAGCACCAGCCCGACCAGCAGCGCGGCCATGTAGCCCCAGATGTAGCGGAGCCCCTCGTCCGGGTTGACCTTGCTGGTGGCGCAGGCGCCGTAGTAGCCAACCCCGAAGGGCGGCGCGAAAAGCCCGATGCCCATCGCGAAGATCACCACCATCGCATAGTGCACCTCGTGCACCCCCGCCGCCTTGGCCAGCGGAAAGACCAAAGGGCCGAACAGCACGATGGCGGGGATGCCTTCCAGCACCGACCCCAGGACGATGAAGGCGACGATGGACACCGCCAGGAAGCCGTAGGTGCCGCCGGGAATGGCGCCCATCAGGCGTGCCAAGCTTTGGCTGAAGCCGGACTGCGTCAGGCCCCAGGCCATGGCGGTCGCGCAGCCGATGATGAAGATGATGGCGCCCGTCAGCGCCGCGGTATCCGCCAGCATGGGGCCGAGGCGCCGCCAGTCAAACTGCCGGTACACGAACAGCCCCATCAGCGTGGCATAGCCGATGCCGATGGTGGAAACCTCGGTCGCCGTCGCGATGCCTTCCACCACCGCCGCGCGGATGATGAAGGGCAGCGCGATGGCGGGCAGCGCCACGATGGCCAGCCGCCCCACCTGCGGCCAGGAGGGGCGCGCGACGTGGCTGAGGTCCTCGTGCCGGTAGCGGCGCCACACCACGAAGCAAAGGCAGGCACCCAGCACCAGCGCCGGCACCATCCCGCCGGTGAACAGCGCCGCGATGGAGATGCCGGTGACCGAGCCGATGGTGATCAGCACGATGGATGGCGGGATGGTCTCGGTCTGCGCGCCGGTGGCCGAAAGCAGTGCCACCAGGTCACCCGGCTTGGCGCCGCGCGCCTTCATCTCGGGGAACAGCACGGGGGCGATCGCCGCCATGTCGGCGATCTTGGAGCCGGAAATACCGGATACCAGGTACATCGCGCCGATCAGCACGTAGGACAGCCCGCCGCGCACATGGCCGAGCAGGCCAGCCAGCACGCCGATCATGGCGCGCGCCATGCCCGTCATTTCGATCAGCGCGCCGAGGAACACGAACAGCGGCACCGCCAGGAGGATGAGGTGCGACATCCCTTCGTCCAGCCGCCCCACCACCACCAGCAGCGGTGTCGAGGTGGTGCAGGCGAGATAGGCAAAGGTAGCGAGCGCGAAGGAAAAGGCGATGGGCACGCCGGCGAAGACGTTCACCGCCACCAGCCCCACGAAGAAAATCAGCAGGTTGATCTGGCCGAGCGGCCGCAACGTCGGCCCCAGCAGCCAGAAGGCCAGCACCGTGCCCGCCGTCAGCGCCAGCGCCAGCAGCACGGCCAGCGGCTGGCCCAGGCGCAGCAGCCGCACCAGCCCCACCGGGATCATCAGCGCGAGGCCCACCGGCAGTGCCGCGGCGCGCCAGGCGTTGCTGATTTCCAGCGCCGGCGTGACGATGAAGGACTCCTCGCTTGCGTATTCCATCGCGTGGTGCAGCACCAGCAGCACGAAGGCGAGCGAGGCGGTCAGCGCCAGCGCTTCCAGCACCGCGCGGGTGCGTGGCCCGACGCGGCTGACCAGCCCGGTCATCCGCATGTGCTCGCCCCGCCGCAGCGCCACCACGGCGCCCAGCATGGACAGCCACAGGAACAGGATGGACGCCAGCTCGTCGGTCCAGATGATCGGCGCGTGGAACACGTAGCGCGCGGTGACGCCGGTGCCGAGGATCAGGATCTCGGCCAGCACCAGCGCCGCGGCGGTGGCTTCCAGCACGCCGCCAAGCACGCGGTCAAAGCCGAAGGCGGCGCGCGCGAGCATGCCGCCGGGCAGCGCCACGGGATCGAGGGCGGTGAGCTGGCCGGCCATGCGCGCGGTCCTCAGGCCAGCTTGCCGACGGCGGTTTCGAGCAGGCCCCAGGCCTCGTCGCCGAAGCGCGTCTTCCATTCGCCATAGAAGCCAGCGGCGCGCAGCTTGGCGCGGAAGCTGTCCGGGTCCGTGCGGTTGAAGGCGAGCCCCTTGGACTGAAGGTCCGCCTGCACGGTCGCGTTCAGGCCCGCGATGTCGCCGCGCTGGGCAAGACCTGCCTCGTTGATGGCATTGGAGACGATCGACTGCAGGTCCGCCGGCACGCCGCGCCACACGCGGCCGCTGGCGATGAACCAATAGCCATCCCAGATGTGATTGGTCAGCGCGCAGCTCTTCTGCACCTCGTAGAGCTTGGCGACCTGGATGATCGGCAGCGGGTTTTCCTGCGCGTCGACGATCTTGGTCTGGAGCGCGGAATAGACCTCGCTGAACTGCAGGCTGGCCGGCGAGGCGCCCAGGCCGCGGAACATCGAGATGGACAGCGGCGAGAC
Organism: Roseomonas haemaphysalidis; assembly: GCF_017355405.1. Lineage (NCBI taxonomy): Bacteria > Pseudomonadati > Pseudomonadota > Alphaproteobacteria > Acetobacterales > Roseomonadaceae > Roseomonas > Roseomonas haemaphysalidis. The sequence continues at coordinate 173,713 of NZ_CP061179.1, read as the reverse complement.
CGGCACGCGGATCTTCAGCCCGTCCATGGCGGCGGCACCGTCGATGGCGCGGCCGCTGGTGGTCATCTGGCGGAAGCCATTGTCCCACATCTTCTCGAAGGCATGCAGGTTGACCTTGCTGATCGCCTGGCGCACCGCGGCACCGACGCCGCCATCCATCGCCTTCCAGACCTGGTCATAATCCGCGAAGGCGAAGCCCACCGCGTTGATGGCGGCGACCGGCACCAGCGTGGCGATGACCAGCGCCGAGGGCGTGAAGAAGGTGATGCCGCCGCTGCGCACCTGCGACAGCATGTCGGTATCGCCGCCGAGCTGGTTGTTGGGAAAGATCTTGATGTCCACGCGGCCGTTGGATTCGCGCGCGATGCGCTCCACCGCCTCCTGCGCGCGGATGTGCAGAGGGTGGGTGACGGGCAGGTTGTGCCCGTACTTCCAGTCGAACTCCGCAGCACGTGCGATGCGCGGCGCGGCGAGCAGGGCGGCCGGAAGGCCGGCGGCAAGGCCGAATGCGGCACGGCGCGTCATGGTGGTCATGGCTTCGATCCCCTCCCTCGATTTTTTGATGGATTCTGATGTGTTTTGAGGTTCGGCTACGCTATATGCATCAAACATCGAGCGTCAAACCCGATTTCTGATGGATTCTGATGGACAAGCCTCTAGCGCGTTCGCGCGTGCCCGATGTGGCCCGCGCGGCTGGCGTATCGACCGCGACGGTGGACCGCGTGCTGCACGGCCGCGCCGGGGTGCGCGCGGTGACGGTGGAGCGCGTGGTGCGCGCTGCAGCGGCGCTCGGCTACATTCTGGACAGCGGCCCCTACATCGCGAAGACGCGGCGCCCGCAGCGCCTGGTGTTCCTGTTGCCGGAAGGCTCCAACCGCTTTCTGGCGATGCTCGGACAGCTGGTCGCGGAAACGCGGGCGCGGTTCGAGGCCTTCGGCTTCACGGCGCGGGTGGAGTTCATCCGGTCCTTCAACCCGGCGCTGCTGGCACGCGCCCTGCGCGATGCGGGGCGCGAGGCCGAGGGCGTAGCCTTCATGGCGTTGGAACACCCTGCCGTGCGCGAGGCCGTGGACGCTCTGGCAGAAGCCGGCATCCCGACGGTGACGCTGATCTCCGACATCGCGAACACCCGGCGGGCGGCCTATGTGGGGCTCGACAATCGTTCCACCGGGCGTACCGCGGGCTACATGATGGCGCGGTTCATCGGGCCGCGCCCCGCCAAGGTGGCGATGATTGCCGGCAGCCTGAGCTACCGGGCGCATGAGGAGCGGGAGATGGGGTTCCTGCACCTGTTCGCCGAATTGTTCCCGGCCGTGGAGGTGCTCGGTGTGCGGGAAGGGCATGACGACGAAGCGGAGAATTACCGGCAGGCCAAGGCGCTGCTGGCCCGTCACCCTGACCTGGCGGGCCTTTATAATATCGGTGGTGCATCGGCCGGCATCGCGCGCGCGCTGCGAGAGGCCCGGAAGGAGCAGGAGATCGTGTTCATCGGCCACGGCCTGACGTCGGACACCAGGGCGCTGCTGATCGACGGGACGATGGACGTCGTGATCACGCAGAACCCGCGGGCGCTCTTGATGGACTGCGCGGCGATCTTCGACAACCTCCGCGCCGGATTGCCGACGGAGCAGAACGTCGGCCGGCCGGTCGGCGAGATCCTGCTGCGGGAGAACCTGCCTTAGCGCCGGGCCCCGCAGCTTCGGTTGCGTTGGTCAAGAAGGTTGGACATCGCGGCCACGCCGCCGAGAAACCCGGCAGGGTTGATCGAAGCCGGCGATTTCGTTCGTCGTACCATTACCCTTAGCCAGGATGGCCCTGGACGTCCCTTATGCCTGGCATTTCCCTGGTCTGGCTCAGGCCAGAGCCACAATGATGGCCTGTGCGCCGGGCCCTTCACACTCGGCCGAAGCGGGGTCAGGCCGATTGTGCTACAGTTCTATGGCAAAAGGGACCTCGATATGATGGCGGCACGATCTGTCCGAACGGCTTTGTGTGGTATGCTGCTCCTCGCCGGCTGCGCGGCACCCTCATCGGACGCCCCCCTGCAAAGCCGCGCCGCTCCGCTCGAACAGGCGCCCGCACCTGCTACGCCCTTGGACGGATGGTACGAAGGGCGGCAGCTGCCGGTCGGGCAGACCGCACTGTGCCGGGGTCAGGAGAAAAAAGTCTGGTTCAGGGTGCACGGGCAAGAGATCGAGATGTACGCCTCGCGGCACCGCCGGTCGGCGGTACGGCACATCCTGCTGGACGGGTCCGTGGCCGCCGACGGCAGGGTGGTGCTGCGGCCGCAGGCCCTTGACAGGTCAGCCTCGGGGTTGATCCGCGGCGACCAGCTGATGGCCGCCGATATTCCGCCGGAGATGGATGTGGTGCGCCGCCATTCCTGCACCTACCGGTATGAGGCGACGCGCCAGCAGGCAGAATGAGACCGCCGCCACCCAAGCCGTTCGCGCTGAAATCATTGATCCGATGCTGATCCCCCCGCAAAACACCACGCAGCCCGCATCCCGTGGGGGCGCCGCCAAACAGACCGTCTTCCGCCGCATGCTCCGCAACGCTGGCACGCTGATGGGCGGCAAGGTCGCCATGGGGTTGCTGAACCTTGCCGCCACAGGCATCGCTCTCCGCTCGCTCGGCGCCGAGGTCTTTGGCACGCTGATCCTGATCCATACCTTCGCGCAGGCTACGGCGGCCTTCACCAAGTTCCAGTCCTGGCAGGCGGTGCTGCGCTTCGGCGCGGCCAGCCTCGAACAGCAGCGGAGGCCGGAGTTCCGCGCGCTGGTGCGCTTCACCGTTTGGCTGGATGCCGGCGCTGGTCTTTTTGGAATCGTGCTGTGCGGCGCTCTGGCCTTTCTGTTCGGGCGTTTCTTTGACATCCCACCGGGCCTGGCGCTGGTAGCCACGGCCTACGCCACCTCGACCGCCTTCATGGTGATGGCGACACCGACCGGGCTGCTGCGGTTGTTCGACAGGTTTGACGTACTGGCCACCCGGGACACGCTTGGTGCCCTGTTCCGGCTGGCGGGCGCGTCGCTCGGCGCGTTGCTGGGCTGGGGCGTCAACGGCTTCCTGGCCGTCTGGTACCTGGCCACGGTGCTGGGTGGCCTGTCGCTGGCTTATGCGGCGTATCGCGAACTGGGCCGCCGGGGTCTTCTAGGTGATGCCGGCGACAAGGCGCCGCTGCCGTCGGTCACGGCCGCCCATCCCGGGCTGTGGTCGTTTGTCTGGTCCACCAACCTGACCACGACCTTGTCCCTGGTATCGGGGCATCTGGGCACGCTCAGCGTCGGGCTGATGCTGGGCCCGGCGGAGGCCGCGCTGTTCGCCATTGCTCTGCAGGTCGGGGATGCCGCCCTGAAGCCCAGCCGCTTCCTCAGCCCCGCCATCTATCCGGAGCTCGCGCGCCTTGCCGCAGTCCGTGACAAGACGGCGATCGCGGCGCTGCTGCGCCGGGTGCTGCTGGTGTCGACGGCAGGCTCGGTGCTCATCCTCGGGGCGTTGGCGCTGCTGGGCTCGCCATTGCTGCAGCTGATCGGCGGCGCGCAGGCATTGCCGGCCTTTCCGGTCATGCTGATGCTGGCCGGCGCCTCGGCCATCGGCTTCGCGTCCTTCGCGCTTGAACCACTGTTGATCTCAACCGGGCGGCAGAAGGCGGCGCTCGGGGCGCGGCTGCTGGCGGCCCTGTTGTACATCCCCGTGGCGCTGGCCACGATCTCCGCCTACGGCCTTCCAGGCGCGGGCCTGGCCGCCATCTTCACGGCGATCGTGATCTCCGCCGCACAGGCCCGGTCAGCCTCCGACATCTTCGCCTGACGCATGGCGGAACCCCGATGGTAAACCGCAACGACGCTACCATTTGATTAAAACTTCTTTATGACCTAACGCCAGATCTCAGCAGCTTTCCCGGAGACCCCGTTTGCAACAGGACGAAATCCATCAGCAGGTGGTGGCGGCCATCCAGTCTGTCATAGGCCCCGAGCACCGCATCACCGCGGAAACCAACATCCTCCGTGATCTCAGCCTCGATTCCGTCGCCGTGATGGACGTCATCCTACATATCGAGACGCAGTTCGATACCATGATCCCGATGAACCAATTCGCTGAAATTCAGACGGTTGGCGACCTGACCCAGGTCATCATCGCTTCCAAGAAGATCGCCTAACATGCTGGCCAAGTACCGTGAGCTGCGCAATGCTCGCGCCGGCGTGATGCAGTTGGGGCAGGACCCCTTCGGCGTGGTGTTCGACCGCATCCTGTCCGCGACCGAGGCGACGCTGGACGGCAACCGGGTGGTGCTGTTGGGCACCAACAACTACCTGGGGCTGACCTTCGACCAGAGCTGCATGGACGCGGCCGCCCGCGCGGTGCGCGAGGAAGGCACCGGCACCACCGGCTCGCGCATCGCCAACGGCTCCTATGGCGGCCACGCGGCGCTGGAAGCGCGGCTGGCGGGCTTCCTGAAGCGCCGGCACGCCATGGTCTTTTCCACCGGCTACCAGGCGAACCTGGGCGCGCTGGCGGGGCTCGCCGGGCCGCAGGATCACCTGCTGCTGGACGCCGACTCGCACGCCAGCATCTACGACGGCGCACGGATGGCGGGCGCCCAGGTGACCCGCTTCCGCCACAACGACCCCGAGGACCTGCGCCGCCGCCTGCGCCACCTGGCGGACCAGCCGGGCGAGAAGCTCGTGGTGGTCGAGGGTGTCTACAGCATGCTGGGCGACGTCGCGCCGCTGCGCGACATCGCCGCCGTCAAGCGCGAAGCCGGCGCCTGGCTGATGGTGGACGAGGCGCATTCGCTGGGCGTGCTGGGCGAGGCGGGGCGTGGCCTGGCGGAGGCCCACGGCGTCGAGCCGGACGTGGACTATGTGGTCGGCACTTTCAGCAAGAGCCTCGGCGCCGTGGGTGGCTTTCTGGCCTCGGACGCCGAGGACTTCGATCTGCTGCGGCTCGCCTCCCGCCCCTACATGTTCACCGCCTCGCTGCCGCCTTCCGTGATCGCTTCGGTCACGCAGGCGATCACGGTGCTGGAAACCCAGCCGCTGCTGCGGGGCCGGCTGCACCGCAACGTCGCGCGGTTCCATGCCGGGCTGGCCGCGGCCGGGCTGAGCACCGGGCCGTCCGCCAGCCCCGTGGCCTCGATCCGCTGCCCGGACCAGGGCACGGCGATCGTGTTCTGGAACCGGCTGCTTGCCGCGGGCATCTACGTCAACCTGGCCATTGGCTCGGCGACGCCGGGCGGTAAGCCGCTGCTGCGGACCAGCATCTGCGCCGAGCACACGCCGGAGCAGATCGACCACGCGGTCGTGACCATCCGCGAGATCGCCGCCTCGCTGGGGTTCTTCCAGACGGTGGACGCGGCCGAGTAGCGGCGACTACCGCACCAGCCCCTGCCGCCGCAGCCGCCACAGCAGCAAGGGTGCTGCCAGCACCGGGTGGCGCCGCTGCCACGGCGTGAGCGGCAGCGGCTGGCCGGTGTGGCGCTGGATCTTCCAGGCCAGGTAGTCGGCGCCCCCCTCAAAGGTGAAGGCCGCCTTCACCAGCCGGGCCACGTTCAGCGCCTTGCCGAAGCGCCGCCGCCAGCGCCAGCCCCGCTCCGCCCGGCCCGGCGGCGGCGGGGCGCCTGGCAGCCCCTGCGCCGCCAGGGCGAAGGGCAGACCGCCATCGAACCAGTCCGGCGCCGCGTCAAGGATCGTCACCGCCCGGCTGCCGCGCTCGGTCCGCAACTCGGCGCCGTAGGTGCGGGCGAACAGCCCCTGCCACCGTTCGGCGGGGGTGGCCCCGGGCGGGCCGAGCCAGACGGCCCAGAGCGCCGCAGTCGCGAAAGCCTGCGCGCAGCTTTGCGCCACCCAGGCCGCTTCCGCCTCGCCCCGGGCATGCAGCAGGGTGACCGGCTGGCAGAAACGGGCCCAGATGGTGGTGTCCCAACTTCCCGGCCGCAGCCGCCGGGCGAACTGCCGGCGGGACAGCACGGCGACCTTGGCCCGCACCGCGCCGAGGCCCTCCACCTCCGCCGTCCTCAGCAGCACCGTCGGCGGCAGGGCGGCGTTCAGCAGGGAAGGCAGCCAGCGCCGGTGGAAGCGACGGTGATCGTCATACAACACATAAAGGTCCAGCAGCCCGTCCGCCTCGCCGGTGCGGCGGGCCGACCCGTAGAACAGGATGGCGGCGATCGCATCGCCATGCTCCAGCCGCAGCCGGTCGCTCAGGGCCAGCGCCGCCCGCATGGCGGGGGACGCCGGGCGCGGCACCGCCATGCCGGCCGCCGCCCTGGCTTCCAGCGCCTGCCAGCCGTCCCGCGGCGTCATGCGGACACGAAGACGAGGGGAGTGGAGGGGCGCAGCCGCACGCCGGCGGGCCCGGGGTCGAACAGCTCGCCGTCCAGCACGAAAGGCTCGTCGAGCGACAGGTCCAGCGCGTCCGCGCGGCCGCTGTGCCAGCCAGGAAGGCCGGGTGGCCGGCGCCGCAGCAACGACCACAGCCCGCCCAGCAGACGCGGCGGCGGTGCCGCGACGTCGAGCCAGCGCAGTGCCCCGGCGCCGTCGCCCCAGAAGGGCCAAAGGCCGAACATCAGCCGGTCCAGCGTGGTGGCGAGCAGGATGAAGCGGGGCGCCTCCACGCCGGCAGCGCCGTCCACCGCCACTCGCATCGGCGTGCCCTGCCGCAGGGCCCGCGCCTGGGGGCCACGCCCGGACAGGGTCTGCACCGCCGTCAGCAGCGCCGTCGCGCCGACGGCGGCGTTGTCCTTCAGGCCGCGCTGGCGGGGGGCGCCATTGGCCATGCGCGTCGCGTGCACGAAGCCCGCCGCGCCGAACAACAGGCCACGCAGGGGGGCCTCGCCCAGGCCCGCGCGGTGGACCTCCAGCACCGGGCGCAACTCGCGCCGCAGCCGGCCGGCCGCGGCGGCGTCCCGCAACGCCTGCAGCGCCGCCGGGCCCTTGCCGCGCTGGCCCAGGGTGCGCGCCAGCAGGTTGGTGCGGCCGGCGGCCAGCGGCGCCAGGGCCGGCGGCGGTCCGGGCCAGGCCTCCGGCAAGGCGCCGAGCACTTCCCGCAAGGTGCCGTCGCCGCCATTGACCACCAGCAGCGTCACGCCTTGGGCTGCGAAGTCGGCCAGCGTGGCGCGCAACGCGGCGCGGTCGGGCGGCAGGGCGTGCGGCAGGCCGGCGTCGGCGCCGTCCAGCCCGGCCACGCCGTCCAGGTGCCCCCGGCTGCGCGGGTTGCTGATGATTCCAAGGCGCTGCAAGGCGGGCTTAGCCGTCCAGCCAGGAGCGCAGCGGCCCGTGCCGGCGGGCCAGCGCCGCCTGCAGCGTGACGAACAGCTGCTCCACGCAGCCGAAGGCGGTCCAGGCCGCGACGGCCAGGATGCCCAGGTCCGGGCGGCCGCAGAGGGTCGCGATGGTCAGCATCACCAAATTGGGGTTGCGCCGGGCGATGACCTGGCGGAACAGGCTGTCGAACCGCCGCCAGATGTGGATCTGCATCTTGAAGGCAATGATGAACAGGCCTTCCTGCAGCCGCTGCAGCACGTAGCCACCGAAGATCACCACCCCCGCGGCCACCGGGTAGTCCAGCGGCAGCCCGACCGCGCCGCAGCCGGCGATCCAGGCCAGCCACCAGAAGGGCGGGTGGATCATGTCGATCAGGTGGTCGAACCAGTTGCCGAACTTGGTGGAGGTCAGGGTGACGCGCGCCAGCTTGCCGTCCACCGTGTCCAGAAAGGTCATCACCCAGGCGGCGGCGAGGCCGGGCCAGAACTGCCCTTGCGAGAACCACCACAGCGCCAGGAACACCATCACCAGGCTGAGGGCGGTGACCATGTTGGGCGTGATGCCCAGCGCCGCGCAGGCGCGCGTCACCGCGAAGGCCGGGCGTGGCCAGACGTGCTTGGTCACGAAGTCGGTCACGCCCTTGTAGGCGCCGCCGAACATCCGCCATTCCACGGCGCGGCGGCTGGCGGCCGTCAACTCCAGCACATAGGGCGTGCCGCGCTTGCGCAGCGCCTGGTTGTAGGCGCCCACCAGCTCGGCCGGCGTCGCGGCGGTCAGGCCGGGCGGCAACGCGCCGCCCTGGGTCAGGGCGGCGGTGGCAGCGTCCCGTGCCGCCGCGTCCGCCCCGGCCGGCAGGTGCAGGGCCACGGGCAGGCGGTCCTCGGCGCGCAGCAGCGCCGTGCCCGGACTGCGCGCTAGCTGCGCGATCACGGCGGCGTCGAAGACGTGGTCGGCCCGCAGCAACAGCAGTCCCTGACCGCCGGGTGCTCCGGGGCCGGACCATTCCGCCACGCCGGCGCGCTGCAGCGCGCGCCGCAGCAGGGCGGAGGAGGGCATGCTCCAGATCGGAACCGGCCCTTCGCCCATCAGCACGGCGGCGGGCAGGGGGGCCGGGCCGGTGATAGAAGCGGTGCTTGCCGGGGTATCCGCAGCCGCTAGTGTCGCCCCCGCATGACGTTCGTCCTGGCCCATCTCTCCGATCTCCACCTGCCGCCCGATGACACGCCGACGATCCGGCAGCTCTTTGGCAAGCGCTTGCTGTCCTACATGGCGTGGCGGCGCAAGCGTGGCATTCGCCAGGGTGACATTCCGCCCGCGCTTCTGGCAGCGGATCTGGCCGCTTTCGCACCGGACATGCTGGCACTGACCGGCGACCTGACGAACTTCGCGCTGCCGGGCGAATTCGCCGCCGCCGCCGGCTTCCTGCGAAGCCTGGGCCGGACCGAGGACGTGATGGTCATCCCCGGCAATCATGACGCGCTGGTGGCGGTGCCGCCGGCGGACGGCCTCGGGCAATGGATGCCCTGGATGCGCGACGACGCCGGGGCGGCCGGTTTTCCCGTTGTCCGCCAGCGGGGCGGCGTCGCGCTGGTCGGGCTGGGTTCAGCGGTGGTGACGCCGCCGGGCTGGGCGGCCGGCCGGCTTGGTCCGGCACAGCTCGACCGGCTGGAAACGCTGTTGCGCCGGCTGGGCGAGGACGGGCTGTTCCGCGTCGTGCTGATCCATCACCCGCCGCATGGCGAGGGCCGGCGGCGCGGCTTGCAGGACCGCACGGCGCTGCTCCGGGTGCTGGCGGCGGCGGGCGCCGAGTTGTTGTTGCACGGCCACAGCCACCGGCCGGGCCTGACGGTGCTGCCCGGCCCCGGGGGGCGCGGCTTGGCGGCGGTGGGCGTGCCGCCGGCGCTGGCCGGGGGCGGGCGGCGGCACCCGGCGCGATGGCACCGCTACGCCATCGCGCCCGCGCCGGGGGGCTGGGTGGTGGAAACGCTGGTGCGCGGCTGGCAGCCAGAGGCCCGCTGCTTCGCGACGCTGGGCCGCTGGCGGCTGCCGGTCAGTAGCGCAGCAGCACCGGCACCACGCCGCCAGCCTGCTCCACCCTGAACCGCACCGCCTCGAAGGAGGGCGCACCGAACCGGCCCTGGGCGTCGTTGGAGAAGCCGTAGCCCTCCTGCGGCATGCCGATCACCGACAGGTTGAAGTCGTGGTCGTTGTTTTCGTCGTGGTAGATCGCGACCGCGTAGATGCCGGGGGCAGACACGGAAAAGCAGGCTTCCGCCTTGCCGCCGGGCTGCACCGGCACACGCTGCCGCGCCAGCTTGCCACCAGAGGCCAGAAAGCGCGCGGGGTCGCTGCCATACAGGGTCACGGTCATGTTACCCTGCGTGCTGCGGGCCCCGTGCACGCGGACCTGGATCTGCGGCGCGCCTGCCGGGCCCGCGGCACAGGCCGTCGCGGTCACCGGGGTCGCCGCCCCGGCCGGCGATGCCAGCGCCAGCAGCGGCAGCAGCGGCAGCAGCGGCAGCAGGACCATGGTGGCCCGCCGCCCCTCGTCACCCACCGCGGGAGAAGCTAAGAGCTTCCATCGTTCCGACAGATATTCGAGACCCTGCATGACAAGCGCGACGTTGAGCAAATTCGGATATCCTTCAAACCTGGTCGGCCAGACCGAGCATTGGACCGTGCTGCTGCGGCCCGAGCAACCGACCCTGGGCAGCTTGGTGCTGATCTGCCGCGAGCCGGTGACAGCCTTCGGCGCGGCCAGCCCCGCGGCCTTTGCCGGGCTCGCGACCGTCGTGGCGCGGATCGAAGCCACGCTCGGGCGCTTCGTGCAATACGAGAAAATCAACTATCTGATGCTGATGATGCTCGATCCGGACGTGCATTTCCATGTGATCCCCCGCTATGCGGGCAGCCGCAGCCAGGCCGGCGTGATGGTCGAGGACCACGGCTGGCCGGCGGCGCCCGCGCTGGGCCAGGCGGTCACCCCCGATGCCGCGCAGCAGGCCCAGTTGGTCGCGGCATTGCGGGCGCTCTGGGACGGACAGTCCAGCTGAGCCCGGACAGCACCGCCGCCGCCACGGTCCCCTTCGGGCAGGTCCCCACCGGGCACAGCCCCCTGGTGCGCGGCTACCTGCTGCGGCTGCTGGTGCGGCCGCTGCTGACCACGCTGGTCGTGGTGCTGCCGGCGCTGCTACTCGAACGGCTGCTGCGGTTGTTCGACCTGCTGGCACCCAGCGGGGCGATGAGCCCGATCATCCAGCTGCTGCTGTATCTTTCGCCGCATTACATCGGGCTTGCCTTGCCGGCGGCGCTGTTCATCAGCGTCTTTTCCGTGATCGCGGCCAGCAGCGAGCACCATGAGCTGGACGCCCTGCAAAGCATCGGCGTATCGCTGGCGCGGCTGTGCCGGCCGTTCCTGTGGGTCAGCGTGCTGCTGGCGGTGGGTGGTCTTGGCCTCTACGGCTACCTGCAGCCGCTGGGGCGCTACCACTACCGCGCGGCGCTGGATGCGGCGACGCATGCGGGCTGGAACGCCGCCGTGGTGCCGGGCGAATTCATCCGCATCGGCCGCCGGCTGAGCGTCACCGCCGACCGGGTCGACGAGGCGACCGGCCAGCTGAGCGGCGTGTTCATCGAGCAGCGGCACCCGGACGGCGCCGTCTCCACCACCACGGCGCAGGCCGGCTGGCTGACCAGCCAGACGGATGCCGGCCAGCTGGTGCTGGAGCTGCAGGACGGCGCGCAGGTCACCGTAGCGCCCGATGGCCAGGTGACGACGCTGCAGTTCGGCACCTCCAGCCTGACCCGCCACTTCACCATCGCTGTCGCCGTGTTCCGCCCGCGCGGCGACGACGAACGGGAGATGACGCTGGACGAGCTCTGGACCCGCCGCACGACGCTGACGCCGCCGCCGGAGGGCACCGCGCCGGTGCCGGCCCGCCGGTTGGTGGCGGAGCTGCACGGCCGCCTGGTGCGCGCCGCCTCGCTGGCCGTGCTGCCCCTGCTGGCGGTGCCCATGGCGCTCGGCGCGCAGCGCTCGCGGCGCTGGTACGGGGCGGTGCTGTCGGCGCTGATCCTGATGTTCTACCACCACGCGGTGCAGCTCGCGGAATCGCTGGGCGACCTCGGGGTGATGGACCCGCGGATCATGCTGTGGGGTGTCTTCGCGGCCTTCACACTGTTCTGCGTGATGACCTTCCGCCGGGCGCAGCGGCACCCGCAGGAAGGCCCGTTCGATGCCTTCTTCGCCAGGATCGAGGACATTATGGGCGCCGGGCTGGCGCGCCTGCCGCGCCGGCGCGGGGCGGCGCGGTGATCCGCCGCCGCTATCTGTCGCGACTGTTCCTCGGGCGGGTGGTCGCGGCGCTGCTCGGCCTCGCCGGGCTGCTGCAGCTGCTCGACCTGCTGGACAATGCCAGCGACGTGCTGTCGCGCGGCGGTTCCGGCGAGCTGTGGCTGTATGCCGCGCGGCGGCTGCCCAGCGTGCTGGCGCAGATGATGCCGCTGGCGGTGCTGATCGCGGCCATGCTGTCGTTGCGCCGTTTGGCGATGACGTCGGAGATGGCGGCGCTGCGCTCGGCCGGCGTGCCGGTGCGCTCCGTGCTGTCCGCCATGCTGCCGGTCTGCCTGCTGGCGGTGCTGGCCCAGGGCGTGCTGTCCAGCGTCGTGGCGCCGCGCACCGAGCGGGCGCTGGCAGAATGGATGGCGCGCACCGACAGCCGCGCCATCAAGCCGCCTTCCGCCAACCCGCCGCGCATCTGGATGCGCGTGGGGCGGGACATCGTCGGCATCGACCGCATCTCGCCGGACGGGCGGGAATTGCAGGGCGTGCTGCTGGTCACCCGCTCGCCCGAGCGGCTGATCCTGGCGCGCACGGACGCGCGGCGGGCCAGCCGGACAACGGAAGGCTGGGTGCTGCACGATGTCAGCGTCGCGGCCCCCGGCGGCGAAACGCTGCGCCACCTTGCCGAGCAGCCTTGGCCGCAAGGCCCCGCGCCGGCCGAGATCGTCGAGGCCGCGCGGCCGACCAATGCGCAGACGCCGGGCCTGTTGACCCGCTCGCTGCGCGGCGAGCAGCCGGCCGCACGTGGCCCCGCCTTTTTCACCACCCGGCTGCACGAAAGCGCCGCCCGCCTGCTGTCCCCCCTGGTCATGCTGCTGCTGGCGGCGCCCATGGCCTTCGCCACGCCGCGGCGTGGCGCGCAGATGCTGGCGCCACTGCTGTGCCTGGCGCTGGGGCTGGGCTTCCTGTTGTCCGGTGGCCTGCTTGGTGCCCTGGGAGAGGCCGCCATCCTGCCGGCGCCGCTGGCGGTCTGGTCGGTGCCGGTGGTCTTCGCGACGATCGGGGCCATGCTGCTGATGCATTACGATGAGCGCTGAATGGGGCAGCCCGCCGGTGGAGGTGGTGCCCGCGGCCGGCCGGGCGGCGATGGAAGCCTTTATCCGGCTGCCGGAGCGGCTGATGGCGGGCGACTCAAGCTGGATCGCGCCGTTGCGCCAGGAGCGGCGCATGGCGCTGTCCGCCCGGCACAACCCGTTCTTCCGCCATGCCGAGGCCGCCTTCTGGCTGGCCCGGCGCGGCGGCCGGGTGGTCGGGCGCATCAGCGCGCAACACGACCGACTGGCACCCACCGCCGCCGACGGCAGCGCAGCCGGGCATTTCGGCCTCTTGGCGGCCGAGGACGACCCGGCGGTCTTCGCGGCGCTGCTCGGCACGGCCGAGGCCTGGTGCCGGGCGCGCGGCCTGGGGCATGTCAGCGGCCCGTTCAGCCTGTCGATCAACGAGGAAACCGGGCTGCTGGTGCAGGGCTTCGACACGCCGCCGATGCTGATGATGCCGCACGACCCACCCTATGCCGGCGCGCATCTGGAACGCCTGGGCTACCAGGGCGAGCAGGACCTGCTGGCCTACCGCGTGGACACCGCGCCGCCGCTGCCGGCGGCGACCACCGCACTGGTCCGGCGCGGCCTGCCGGAAGGCATCGTGTTGCGGCCGCTGCGGCGCGACCGGCTGCGGCAGGAGGTCGGGCTGCTGGTCGAGATCTTCAACGAGGCCTGGTCCGGCAACTGGGGCTTCGTGCCGCTGACGCCGGAGGAAGTGGATGCCATGGCCGCCGCGCTGAAGCCCCTGCTGCGGGAGCGGCTGGTGTGGTTCGCGGAGACCGAGGGACGCGCCGTGGCCTTCGCGGTCTGCCTGCCCAACCTGAACGAGGCGATCCGCGACCTGTCGGGCCGGCTGCTGCCGCTGGGCTGGGCCAAGCTGCTGTGGCGGCTGAAGGCCGGCCGGACCACCACCGCCCGGGTACCGCTGATGGGCGTGCGGCGGGACTATGCGGATGGCATGCTGGGCCGGCTGCTGCCGCTGTTCATCGTCGACACGCTGCGGCGCGAGGCGCTAGCCCAGGGCATCCAAACCATCGAGATGTCCTGGGTGCTGGCCGGCAACCGGCCGATGCGCCGGCTGGCCGAGGCGGTGGGCGGGGAAGCCTACAAGACCTACCGGATCTATGGCCGGAGCCTTGCGGCGTGAGCGGCGTCACTGCCGTCATCCTGGCCGGCAGCCGGGCGGGGGCCGCCGACCCGATGGCCGTCGCCGGCGGGGTGTCGCACAAGGCGCTGCTGCCGGTGGGCGGGGTGCCGATGCTGTCGCGCGTCGTCCAGGCACTGCGGGCCAGCCCCGGCATCGGCCAGGTGGTGGTGATGATCGAGGCGCCGGCACGCAGCCTGTCGGGCTACGCGGCCCCGTCCGGGCTGCTGTTGCGCGAGGCCGCGGGCTCGCCCAGCCGCAGCGTCGCCGCCGCGCTGGAAGAATTTGGCACGCCGCTGCTGGTCACCACCGCCGACCACGCGCTGCTGACGCCGGCAATGGTGGCGCACTTCATGGACAACGTGCCGCCCGGCACCGATGTCGCGGCCGGGCTGGCGCGGGCCGAAACGGTGCTGGCCGCCTGGCCGGGCACGCGCCGCACCTGGCTGCGCTTCCGCGACGGGCGCTTCAGCGGCTGCAACCTGTTCTGGATGGGTGGCCCCGGTGCGGCGGCGGTGGTGCGGTTCTGGCGGCGGGTGGAAGAAAACCGCAAGGTGCCGCTGGCCATGATCTCGCTGCTCGGGCCGCTGGCACTGCTGCGCTTCGCGCTCGGCCGGCTGCGGCTGGACGCGGCGCTCGGGCTGCTGGGCCGCCGCGCCGGCGGCGCCCGGCTGGCCGCGGTGGAGCTGCCCTTCGCCGAGGCCGCGGTGGATGTCGACAAACCGGACGACCTGGCGCTGGCCGAGGCCGTCCTGGCCCGGCGCTAGCCCGCTTCCGCCTGCAGCCAGCGTTGCCCGAGCAGCTCGGCCTGCGCCACGTCGGCCGGGAAGTCGATCTCGCCCCAGGACAGTCCCTCGATCGAGACGACGCCGACCGGGATGCTGGCGGACAGCGCGTTGATCACCGACAGGTACCAGCGCTTCAGCCCCTCGGGCTGGCGCAGCGCCGCTTCCACGCCCTCGGCGAAATGCCGGCCGCCTTCCTCCCGGAACAGCAGCATGCCGATGGATTCCCCGTGCACCGTGTCCAGCGGCAAGGCCTTGCCGATGGCACGCAGCCGGTCGCCTTCAAGCGAGACCTTCATGTCGTCGGCATCGTAGGTGGGCTTGCGGTCGATGGTGACCGTGATGGCATTGGCGGCGTTTGCCAGAAGGGCGCGCAGGATACCGGGCTCGAACAGCGTGTCGCCGTTCAGCAGCACGCAGCCGCCCGAATAGCGGCTGCCGCCCTCGATCACGTCCCGCACCAGAAAACAACTTCCGGTGTTGTCGGACACCGCGAAGAAGGGATTGAACTGCGTGCGGACCCCGCGGCCCAGCTCGCCCACCTCCAGCAGCATGGCGTCCACCACCTCGGCGGCGAAGCCGGTCACCACGGTGACGTCGGTGATGCCATTCTCCGCCAGGGCGCGGAGTTGCCATTCCAGCACGGGGCGGCCGGCCACAGGCAGCATGCATTTTGGCCGATTTTGCGTGAGAGGTAAAAGCCGCCGGCCCTGACCAGCACACAATATCACAGCGCGCAATTTATCATCCTTGTCTACTGTCCGGCCAAAATCCACGCCCCGGGGCGGCGGCGCAGCACGCCGCGCAGCGGGGCCTGCCGGAAAGGGCGCGGACTTAAGCAGTTGGCGCCCTTCCGTGCCAGGGGCGTTGGTGCACCGCAACGCAGGGTTGTTCAGGGGGAATTTGACGTGCTTCCGGCGGCATCCTAGGCAGTCGCTTGGTCTGGCGTCGGAGGCGCTTCCGGCGAAGGGTCGGGTGGCTGACGCGTCCTGCCCGCCCGCCCGGTCGCCGGGCCGCCAGAACCGGAGCGTCCTGCATGTTGGCATCCATCCCGACCGCGAGCGGCCTGCCGCGGCGTCGCAACGACTTCACGACGCTGATCGACGCGCTGGACTATGCCGCGCAGGGCGCCACGGGGCTGGCCTTCCACACGGCGCGGGACGGCCACATGGCCAGCCTAACCTACCATGCCCTGCGCGAGGACGCCCGCGCCCTGGCGCAGCGGCTGCTCGGCGCCGGCCTGCGGCGCGGCGACCGCGTCGCGATGCTGGCCGATACCTCGCCCGACTTCGTGCGCGCCTTCTTCGCCAGCCAGTATGCCGGGCTGGTGCCGGTGCCGTTGCCGCTGCCGCCGCCCTTCGGCGGCCGCGACACCTATATCGCGCTGATCGAGCGGCTGATGCGCGGCGCGCGGGTTTCGGCCCTGTTCACGCCCGCCGACTTCCTGTCCTGGCTGGAGCCGCTGGCCGGGCAGCTCGGGCTCAAGGTCTTCGGGACCCTGGCGGAGCTTGATGCCGTGCAGCCCGCGGCGGCGCCGGCCGTGCCGAGTGGGCCGGACGACATCGCCTACCTGCAGTTTTCATCCGGCAGCACCCGGTACCCGACCGGCGTCGCGGTGCACCAGCACGCCGTCATCAGCAACGCTTCCGGGATCATGCTGCATGGCCTGAAGGTCCGGGATGGCGACCGGGCGATGTCCTGGCTGCCGTTTTATCATGACATGGGACTGGTGGGCTTTCTGCTGACGCCCATGACGGCGCAGCTCTCGATCGACCTGATGCCGACGTCGGACTTTGCCCGCCGCCCGCTGCGCTGGCTGTCCATCCTGTCGGACAACCGCGGCACGCTGTCCTTCAGCCCCAGCTTCGGCTACGAGCTCTGCGTCCGCCGTCGTGCCGCCACGCAACCTGAGTTCGATTTGTCGTCCTGGCGCGTCGCCGGGCTGGGCGGCGACATGATCCGCCCCGGCGTGTTGGCCGGCTTCGCCGAGGCCTTCGCGCCCAACGGCTTCCGCGCCGAGGCTTTCGTGCCGAGCTACGGCATGGCCGAAGCGACGCTGGCCATCAGCTTCGCCAAGCTGGGCGAGGGCGTGCGGACGGACGAGATCGACCTCGGGCACCTGGAGCGGGAAGGCTGGGCGGTGCCGGCGGAGCCCGGCGCCACGCAGCGCCGCGAATTCGTCCGCTGCGGCGCGCCGCTGCCAGGCCACCGCGTGGAGATCCGCGACGCCGAGGGGGCCCTGCTGCCGGAACGCCAGGCCGGCCGCATTCTGGTTCAGGGGCCGAGCATCATGCTCGGCTATGACGGGCAGCCCGAGAAGACCGCCGAGGTGCTGTCCGCCGATGGCTGGCTGGACACCGGCGACATCGGCTACCTCCTGGACGGCGAGATCGTCATCACCGGCCGCGCCAAGGACCTGATGCTGGTCAACGGCCGCAACATCTGGCCGCAGGACCTGGAATGGTCCATCGAGCAGGCCATGCCGGGCGTGCGCGCCGGCGATGTCGCCGCCTTTTCGCTGGAGCAGGGCGACGCCGGCGAGCATGTGGTCGTGCTGATCGAGGCCCGTGGCGCTGCCGGGCCGGATGCGCAGGAGCAGCTGGTGACGGAGGCCAGCGGCGTGTTGCGCGCCCGCCACGGGCTGGAAGCGCGGGTCGTGTTGGTGCGCCCTGGCAGCCTGCCGCAAACCTCGTCCGGCAAGCTGAGCCGTGCCTGGGCCCGCCGGCGCTATCTCGCCGGGGATTTCACGTCCCGGGATGAAAGACGGGAAATCGCGTGACCGATGCGGAACCGGCGCGTCCTGTCGCGGCGCTGACGGGGGGCACTGGTTTCATCGGGCAGCATGTCGCGGCGGCTTTGGCCGCCGCCGGCTGGAAGGTGCGGCTGCTGTGCCGGCGCGACATTGTTTCCCCCCGCCTGGCCGACGTCACGCCTGAACTGGTGCTGGGCGACCTGGCCGACCCCGCCGCACTGCGCCGCCTTGTGGCAGGCGCAACCGCCGTGGTGCACTTGGCCGGGCTGACCAAGGCCCGGAACCGCGATGGCTTCATGCAGGTCAACCGGGATGGCACGGCCCTGCTGTCCCGGACGGTGGCAGCGGAAAACCCGGCGGCACGCTGCGTTCTCGTTTCCTCGCTGGCCGCGCGGGAGCCGGCTCTTTCTGCCTACGCCGCCAGCAAACGGGCGGGCGAGGATGTGGTCGGCCCGGCTTGGACCATCCTGCGCCCAGGCGTCGTCTACGGGCCCGGTGACCAGGAAGGCCGCGCGCTGCAAAGGCTGGCCAGGGCCCCCTTTGCAGCGCGGGTCCGCGCCCCTGCCGTGAAACTGGCCATGGTGCATGCCACGGACCTGGCGGAGGCCATCGCCGCGCTGTGCGCGGACGATGAGGCCGGGGGCCGCTACGAGATCGCCGATCATCGCCCCGAAGGATACGGCATGGAGGAGATTCTGCATCTGGTGGCCGAACTGCTCGGGCGCCGCCCTCCGCGCATGGTGACGCTGCCGGATCAGGTCTTCAACTTGGCGGGCATGGCGGCGGATGGCTTCGCATTGGCGACCGGCCGGCAGGGTATCTTCGGCTACGGCAAGACACGCGAGCTGCTGCACCGCGACTGGAGTGTCCGGCCCGGCGCTACCATCCCACGGGGTCTTTGGTCACCGAGAATATCCCTGGCTGCGGGAATGCAAGACACGCTGCGATGGTGGCAAACGCATTCCTCGAGAACGCACTGAGAAGCCCGGCATAAGATATCAACCAAACGGCCTTCGACTTGGCCACTGCCGCCTTGGAAGTATCGATGCCGTTATCTCTCGTTTTCGGTAACCCTGGCCATCGGGTTATCTCCAGGTGCTGTGCGAGGACAGGATACACCGCACGATAGACTGGCAGAGCATTCGGGTCAGTGCACATGGCGTGCCTCAGGCAATCTCCAGTCCAGGAAACGGGAAGTGCTGGAGTTTGCCAAGCAAGGATGCTTCGGTCTTGAGGCTGACGCGGACGATCAATGCGTCAGGATTTTCCCTCAGCAGGCTGAGAGCCTTCAAAAGAGATCTTGCTGCCGCCCTGGGCGCAGCGGCCGCAGGGCTTGCGCTGCCACTGGTAAAGGCGCTCGCGAACGGCGCTGCCGCTAAGGGCGCGGCAACAAGGGCGCCACCCGCTCTGTCAGACTGCGCATGGCGGCTTCAGGCGTCTTCATGCCGAGCACTGCGGCTTCCGCCTCCTCCTTGAACAGGTCTCCAGCGCGGGCTGCTTCGTCGAAGGCCGGCAGCGGCACGCGGGCGACGCGCAACACGCGGCGCTCCTCCTCCGCATAGGGGATCGTGGCCTTCAATTGTGGATCCTCATAGGTGCTGTTGCGGACCGGGCCGTTGCCACCGAGTGCCATGGCCAGCGTGGCTTGCCGCGTCAGCATCGCCTTGATGAAGGCCCAGGACAGGTCCTTGCGCCGGGCGTTGCGCGGGATCGCCATGCCCCAGAATTCCACCTTCGCCGGCGCCACCTCAAACTGCCCGCGCAACGTTTCGCTGACCGGCACGGCGGCGGTCATGATCCGCCCGGCGAAGCGGCCCTTGGAGGGGTCGTTGTACAACCGGTTGCGGCTCATCCCCGTCAGCGCCATGGCGGCGCGGCCGGTCTGCATCCAGGTGTTCACGTCCTCGGTGCCGATGGCCGAGAAGGTGCGCGGAAAGGCATTGGCCTCGAACAGCCGACGCAGCAGGCGGATGGCGTTGAGCATTGGCGGCTCGGCGGCGACGCAGCGGAAGTCGGGGGTGATGAAGTCGCCGTTCCAGGCGCGGGCGATATCGATGACATTGGCGTAGGCGACGCCGGGGATCACCAGCCCGACCACCGGCGGCCCACCCTCGCGGTAGGAGCAGCGCAGCGCCACCTCCTCCAGCGCCTCGATCGTGCGCGGCGGCTCCGTGATACCGCGCTTCTCCAGGATCTCGGCGTTGTAGTGCAGGCCGGAGGAGGAATGGCGTACTGGCAGCGCCACCTGCGCCCCGCCGACGCGGAAGCCCTGCACCAGCCCGGGGAACAGGTCCTCCGGCGCCTCGATCGGGTCGCGCGCCATCCACGCGTCCAGCGGCTCGAACAGCGCGGCGGCGCGCGGCGTGACCTGGGTGTTCAGCACGAAGCCGACATCGACGTTGCCCTCGGACAGCGAGGCCTCGCGCTGCAGCCGGTCCCACAGCGGACCGATGTCGAAGGTGGTCCACTGCACCGCCGCGCCGCTGGCGCGGCTGAAGGGCGCCGTGACATCGCCGCCCGGCGCCGCCGTGGCGACGGTCTGGTGCACGCGGTGGGACAGCACGGCGAGCGGCGCGGCCTGCGCCCGCGCCAGGCGGGGCGCGGCAAGCGTGCCGAGGGCGGAGAGGGCCAGCAGGGCCCGGCGGTCGATGGCGGTCATGGGTCAACTCCCTTGGCCCGCCGCGGCCTCGTTCAGTCCGGGCCGCGTGGCGGGAAGATCTCGGCGATGGCCTCGTCGGCGGCGGCGAAGTGGGCGAGCATCGCCTGCGCCGCACCCTCGGCATCGCCGGCGCGGATGGTGTCGGCCACGCGGCGGTGCCGCTGCCAAGTGGCGCGCCAGTCGGCCGGGCCGCGTTCGCCACGGTCGTTGAACAAATGCATCACCGCCTCGATCACCGGTCGCAGCCCGTGCACCTGCAGCCGCACCAGCCGGTTGCCGGAAAGCTGGCCGAGGTGGTCGTGGAAGTCGAGGTCAGCGGTGATCCAGCGCGGCACGTCCCCCATCGCCGCCTCCATCCGCGCCAGGATCGCCTCCAGCTCCGCGATGCCCCCAGGCGTGGCGCGGGCGGCGGCGAGGCGGGCCACCTGCGGCTCCAGGATGCGGCGCAGCTCCACCGCCTCGGCAAGGCCGGCGCGGGTGCCACCGGCGGCGAAGCGCCAGAAGCGGCTGAGCGGCTGGGCGTCCAGCGCCTCCACCACCCGGGTCGGGCGGCCCTGGCCGATCTGCACAGCACCGAGCGCCTCAAGCTGCCGCACCGCCTCCCGCACCACCTGCTTGGAGACACCGAAGCGCGCGGCCATGCGCGCCTCGGATGGCAGCGCCTGACCGGGGCCTATGCGGCCGGCCAGGATGGCCTCGGACAGCGCGCCGATCACGCCGTCAGCCAGGCGGGTCTGCTGCAGGGGCAAGCCGTCGAAGGGGTCGTCCAGGGCGGGGGCGCTCATCCGGGCATCCTACCCGAGTCGCCGAGGTGCTTGCAACTAAGCAACCTATCCGATAAGCGGTGAGGCAAGGGAGATAACGTTCGTGTCCGATCCTCTGCTCATCCGGCAGGTGGTGGCGCATCCGTTGCGCGCCGTCCTGCCCACCGTGCAGCGCACCAGCCAGGGTGACTGGCCGGCGCTGGAAATCGTCGTCGTCGAGCTGCGCACCGAGAGCGGGCTGGTCGGCATCGGCGAATGCCTGGCCCGGCGCGGCGCCGCCGGCTACGCCCGCTTCATCACCGATGCCTTGGCGCCGAAACTCATCGGCCGCAGCGCGCATGACCGCCGCGCCCTGTGGGCCGCGATGCGCGGGGTGCTGACCGGGCGCGGCGGCGGCATGCTGGTGGAGGCGATCGCCGGCCTCAACATCGCTTTGTGGGACCTGGCGGGGAAGGCGGCCGGGCAGCCGGTGTGGCGGCTGTTGGGCGGCATCGGGCGCGGGCGGGTGGATGCCTATGCCTCCTCCGTCAACTGGGCGGACCAGGGGCGGATGGAGGCGGAGTTGGAGGCGGCGCTGGCGCGCGGCTTCCGGCAGGTGAAGCTGAAGGTCGGCCGCCCGGTGCGCGAGGCTACCGCCTGGGCCCGCCGCGCCCGGCAGATTGCGGGGCCCGAGGTCGCGCTCTACGTCGATGCCAACTGGATCTATGACGCCGACGACGCGCTGCGCGTCGGCCGCGTCCTGGCCGACGAGGACTACGGCTGGTTCGAGGAACCGCTGCCCCCCGACGACCACGCCGGCTACCGCCGCCTGGCGCAGCATCTGCCGATCCGCCTGGCCGCCGGGGAGAGCGACTTCTTGGCGCACCAGTCTGCCGCCCTGGTGGCCGACCACGTGCTGGGGCTGGTGCAGCCCGACGTCGCGCGCTCCGGCGGCATCACCGAGACCTGGCGCATCGCCGAGCATGCGGCGCTGCACAACGTCGCCTATGCGCCGCATATCGGCTGGTCCGGCGCCATCTGCGCCGCCGCCAGCCTGCACCTCGCCGCCGCAGCCGAGAGCTTCATGACCTTCGAATGCATGGTGTTCGACAACCCGCTGCGGCAGGCGCTCTGCGCCCCGCTGGAAGGCGACGTGGCACGGCTGGAGGAGGGGCAACTGGTGGTACCGGACCGCCCCGGCCTCGGCATCGACCTGCTGCCGGATGCCCTGGAGCGGATGAGGATCAAGGAATGACCGGGATGGATGCCGCAACCCTGCGCCGCGCGCTGCGCGACGCCGACCCCGCGCTGTCGCGTTTCGACCCGCTGCCGCGCATCGTCTTCTGCGACGATTTCGACCGCGGCTTCTGCGGCTGGACGCAGCTGGTGGGCAACTACGAGGACACGCTGGATTCCATGCTGCCGAGCTACGCGCAGCACACCCAGCCGATGCTCAGCACCCTGCCCAACTGGGATTCCGGAAGCCACCACGGGCTGGACGGCGGCTACGTGCTGAAGGTGCAGAGCCGTGCCCGCAAAGGCTCGCGCAACACCGCCATCAAGCGGCTGACCTTCCGCAAGGCAGGGCCGATCCGCCTGGAATTCTACTTTACCTTCAAGCCGGAAGCGACGGAGCTGCGGCTGTCCGAGACCGACGTGCGCTCCTTCGGCTTCCTCTACGACCTGCAGTCAGGCGACCAGTCGGCGGGCGGCGAGCGGGTGATGCCGCACTTCCGCTTCCTCAACGCGCTGGACGGCCAGCACCTGCAGAAGTGGCAGTTCAAGCAGGCGCTGCAGCCGGCCAAGGACCTGGGCACCGAGGGCAAGACCGCGACGCACGACCACCTTTCGCCTGAGGGCTGGGAGGACCTGCCCGGCGGCGCGCAGAAGCTCTGCTACAACGAGATCGCCACCAAGGTGAACTGGCATTACGCCTGCTTCGACTTCGACCTCGCCACCTGGCGCGCCACGGGCCTGCGGATCAACGACCGGGAGCTGGATGTCTCGGCCTTCCAGCCGATGCGGATGCCCGCCTGGCGCAACCTGTGGTGCATGCTGAACATCGTCTTCTTCGTCGAGACGGACGCGGACAAGCGCGCCTTCCTGGCGCTGGACGGCGTTTGCCTGTCGGGGGACTTCTGAGATGCTGGCGCAGAACATCGCCGCCGTCGTCTGCCGCAACGAGCATTGGACGGGTGCCTGCGCGACCGAGCCCTATGAATGCGGTTGGGCGCGGGAGGCCATCGTCTTCGTGCGCGCACTGAAGGCGCCTTTGCTGCCACCGGGCACCGTGGCGCGGGTGCAGATCAGCCCGGATGGCATGCACTGGACGGACGAGGGCACCACCCTGGCGCTGCCGCAGGCGGCGCAGGAGTTGCGCTTCGCCCGCGTGACCCATTTCGGCGGCTGGCTGCGGCTGGTGGCGGAACTGCCCGAGGGCGCCGGCATCACCCTGCTCGTCACCCTGCACCTGAAGGAATGAGGCGGCGATGCGGGAGAGTGTCCTCACGCGCCTGCTGATGGTGCTGCCGGTGCAGGCGATGATCTGGGCGGTGCTGGTGGTGCCGTCCTTCTACCTGATCTGGCTGTCCTTCCACGCCTCCTCCTTCGGCGCCGATGCGCGCTTCGTCGGCTTCGCCAACTACGCCCGCATCCTGTCGGACGGCTATTTCTGGCGGGCGCTGTGGAACACCGCCATCGTCGTGCTGGTGGTGGTGCATCTGGAGCTGCTGCTCGGCCTCGGAATTGCATTGCTGTTCGCCCAGGGGGTGCCGTTCCGCCGGCTGCTGATCGCCATCGTGCTGGCCCCCTACGCGGTCAGCGAGGTGGCGGCGGTGGTGATGTGGCGCTTCCTGTTCGACCCCGATGTCGGCCACGTCTCCTACCTGCTGCATGCCCTCGGCCTGCCGGGGCTGGAATGGGCGGTGACGCCGGCGCACGGGCTGGTGCTGGTCTCGCTGCTGTCCATCTGGCTGCACCTGCCCTTCACCTTCATGATCCTCTACGCCGCGCGCCTCGCTTTGCCCGGCGATGTCTACGAGGCCGCCAAGATCGACGGTGCCAGCCTGTGGCAGACCTTCCGCCGCGTGACGTTGCCGCTGCTGCTGCCGGCGATGCTGATGGCCATGCTGTTCCGCCTGATCTTCGCCTTCCGCCTGTTCAGCGAGGTCTGGCTGCTCACCGGCGGCGGCCCCGCCCGCTCCACCGAGGTGGTGGCCGTGTACCTGTACCTGGAGGCCTTCCGCTACAACGCCTTCGGCGGTGCCGCGGCGACCGGCTGGGTGATGGTGGTGGCGTCCCTGCTGCTGGCGGCCCCCTATCTCTGGCGGCTGGCGAAGGAGCAGCGCGGCGATGCGTAGGCACCCGTTGCAGCGCCTGTTGCTGGGCGCCCTGAAGGCCCTGGCGGTGCTGGCCGTGCTGGTCTGGTCGCTGGCGCCGATCTTGCTGATCGTCTCCTCCTCCCTGAAGCCGGAGGGCGAGATCTTCGCGGTGCCGCCGAGCCTGTTCTTCACGCCCACCTTCGCGCACTACGCCGCGCTATGGGGGAAGTGGCCGGACTTCTTCCGCGCCCTGCTGAACAGCGCCATCATCACGGCGCTGGCCACCGTCATCGCGGTCTTCGCCAGCCTGCTCTCGGGCTATGCCTATTCGCGCTTCCGCAGCCGCTGGCTGGCCGGCTCGGCCTTTCTGCTGATCGTGGTGCGGCTGATCCCGCCCATCGTCACCACGCTGCCGCTGTTCCCGGTCGCCAACGCGTTGGGCGTGCAGGATACGCATGTGCTGCTGGCCGTGCTCTACGCCACCTTCTTCGTGTCGCTCGGCTCCTTCGTGATGCGCGCCTTCATCGACCAGATCCCGCGCGAGCTGGACGAGGCGGCGGCGGTGGACGGCGCCGGGCGCTTCACCACGCTGTGGCGCGTCATCACCCCGCTGGCGGCGCAGGGCATGATGGCGGTGGCCGTCTTCGTCGTCGTCTATGCCTGGAACGAGTTCCTTTTCGCCTTCATCTTCACCTCCACCCGCGCCAAGACCGCGCCGCTGGTGCTGGCGGAGGTGGTGGGCAGCTTCGACGGCGTGGAATGGGGCACGCTCTTCGCCGCGGCCACCGTGCAGTTGCTGCCGGTGCTGGCCTTCGTCTGGATCACGCAGAAATACCTGGTGGCGGGGCTGACCGCCGGCGCCACCAAGGGATAAGCAACATGGGAGGATCACGCATGCGTTTGACCCGCCGTGCCGCCCTCGGCACCGCCATCGCCACGCTGGCCCTGCCCGGGCTGGCCCGTGCCCAGGCGAAGCGCCTCGACATCCTGTCGCACCGCGTGCACCAGCAGGTGCTGACGCAGGGTGCCGCGGGTGACCTGACCGCCCCCTGGCGGCAGGCCAATGGCGCCGAGCTGTCCTGGACCACCGCCGATATCGGCCCGCTGCAGGACCGCCTGCTGCGCGAGGCCAGCCTGCCGTCGAGCGACTTCGGCATTGGCTATCTTCTCAACAGCCGCGCGACGCCGGAGGTCGCGCGACTGCTGACACCGCTCGACGACCTGCTGCGCGACCAGCCCGTCGCACAATACGATGACATCGCCCCCGGGCTGCGGGAGGCGATGCGCGTCAACGGCCGCACCATCGCCATTCCCGTGCGCCACGCCACCAACGGGCTGTTCTACAACCAGGCGCTGCTGGAACAGCAGGGCATCGCCGCGCCGCCCGGCTCGTTCGAGGAGTTCCTCGACCTGTGCCGCCGGCTGACCTTCCGCCCCGCTGGCGCCGCGCCGGTGACCGGGCTGGTGATGACGGCGGCGCTGGCGGCCTATCCCGTGATGTTCGCCCGCGCCTTCGGCGGCGACTTCATCACCCTCGACTACAAGGTGATCCCGGACCCGGAGGCGATGACGAAGGCCATCGCCGCCATCCGCGGGCTGTTCGAGGCTGGTGCCCTGCCGCGCAGCTACGCCACCATCACCAACGAGGACCAGGTGACCTGGCTGCAGCAAGGCCGCGCCGCCTTCGCCATCCTGCCCTTCAGCCGCCACGCGCAGCTCAACCGGGCCGAGCAGTCGCGCTTCCCCGGCCGCATCCAGGCGATGGAGATGCCGATGTCCACCACCGCGCCCGCCGGCAGCCGCATGGCGGCGGCGGTGGAGTTCTGGTCCATGGCCATCCCCGCCAATGCACGGGACAAGCTGCTGGCCTGGAGCTTCCTGCGCGCCATGTCGGCGCCCGATGTCACGCTTGGCGCCGCGCGCAACGGCAATGGCAGCGTGCGGCTCTCCACCTATGCCGACGCCGGCTTCGCGCGGGACAACCCCGTGGCGGCGGTGGAGGCCGAGGCGCTGTCCCGCGCCCGCGTACCCTTCCCGGCTTTCGCGGAAGCCAGCCGGGCGGAGGCGATCTTCGTGGAGGAGGTGCAGTCCGCCGTGCTGGGGCGCAAGGAGCCGGCACGGGCGGTGGAGGACAGCGCCGCCCGCATCAAGCCGCTGCTGCCGGCATGATGCTGGCCGGGCGCCGAGCGCTGGTGACGGGCGGCCGGCGCGGGCTGGGGCGCGCCATTGCGGCGGCACTCGCGCAGGCGGGGGCGGCGGTCGCCATCTCGCACGAGGGCGCGCATGATGCTGCGGAGGCTGCCGCCACGGCCGCCGCCATCGGCGCCGCGGCCGCGCTGCCGGCGGATTTGGCGGACCCGGCGGCCCCCACCACGCTGCTGCGGGCCGCGGAGACGGTGCTGGGCGGGCCACTCGGCATCCTGGTATGCAACGCTGCGTTCGAGCAGCGGGTGCCGCTGGACGAGACCGACCCGCTGGACACCGATCGCCACTGGGCCGTCAACGTGCGGGGCAGCCTGGAGCTCGTGCGGGCGGCGCGGCCCGGGTTGGTCGCGGCAGGGCAGGGGCGGGTACTGCTGCTGGGCAGCGTGCAACAATGGCGGCCCAACCCGCACCAGCTGGCCTATGCCGCCAGCAAGGCGGCGATCGGCAACCTCGGCCGCAACCTGGCGCGCCAACTGGCACCGGGAGGCATCGCGCTGAATATCCTCTGCCCCGGCGCTATTGAGACGGAGGGCAACGCCGCCGCACTGGCCGACCCGGCCTATCGCCGCCGGGTGGAGGAGCGCATCCCGGCCGGACGTCTCGGTCAGGTGGAGGAGGTAGCGCAAGTGGCACTGTTCCTGTGCTCCCCGGCGGCGTCCTATGTCTGTGGCATCGAGATGCTGGTGGATGGCGGGCTAGCCGCCGGCTGACGCCTGGCCGGGGAATCAGGACCAACAAGGCGGCGCCACCAACGGGGTGGTCCACATCGCCCACTCAGACGTTCACGTCGCTGAGCTTTAGCCGGATGAGGCCCTACGATACTTTCAATAGTCCTGGCCAGATCGCTTGACCGCCCGCTCTGAAGCGGCCTCGTACTGTCAGCCTGTCAATACTTCGCCGACAATACTTTCAGACACAGGCCTCCCCACCAAACGCACACGACTCACCCAACCTCCGAATAGATCGATCCTCGCTCTCACCCTCGGATCGTCCTCGGCGGCGGCGGTGCGTCGAAACGACGTCGTACCGCGTGATGATGTTTCCTGATGCGCCGGGCACGATTGCCTCGGTTTCCGGCCGTCGGTGAAGCCTAGGTAGAAGCGCGACAGAGGGTCAATTTGTAAAACGGTCAGTGTCTATGCCTCAATGTTATGGGCAGCGGAGAGACATACATGGCCGGGCGGCTGACATGGCGACAGATCGAGGCCTTTCGGGCCGTCATGCTGCGGGGCTCCGTGTCCGGAGCCGCACAACTGATGAACCTCACCCAGCCGGCGGTCAGCCGCCTGGTGCGTGACATGGAGCAGACGTTGCGGCTGCAGCTTTTCGATCGCCAGGGCGGCCAGGTGATCCCGAACGCCGAGGCGATCCTGCTGCAGCAGGAAGTGGCGATGAGCTTCATCAGCCTGGGGCGGATCGAGCGCACGGCGCAGGATCTCCGCCGCGCACGGCGCGGCAGCCTGCGGGTCTCGGCCATGGCGGGGCCGGCGCTTTCCTTCCTGCCACCGCTGATCGCACGCTTCGCGGCGGAACATCCGGACACCTTTGTCTCAATCCACAACAATGTCGGCATGACCACGTTGGAACGCGTCTCGCTGCGGCAATTCGATATCGGCATGGCCTATACGCCGGGCGCTTATCCGGGCGTCGAGATCGAGCCGGTGCCGGGGCTGGAGGCACTCTGCGCCGTGCCGGCCGGTCATGCACTGGCGGCACGCGAGGTCGTGACGCTGCAGGACCTGCGGGACCAGCCGCTGCTCTCGCTCGGCCATGCCAGCCGCATCGGCGTGCGGCTCGACGCATTGCTGGAGGTGGCTGGCATCCAGGCGCCGGTGGTCGCGGAAGCCACGGCGTCAGAGGTGTTGTGCAGCTTGGTGGCGGAGGGCATGGGCATCGCGGTGATCGACCCTTTCACCGGCGCTGCGGTCCGGCAGGACCGGCTGCGCGTGCTGCGCTTCGAACCGTCGATCCCGTATGAGGTCGCCATGGCCTTTCCCGCCGCCGTGCCGCGCTCCAGGCCAGTCGACCGGCTGGCAGGGATGATCCGCGACAGTGCCACCATGCCGGTGCTGCTCCAGCAGATGGACCGTAACCGCCTTTCCTGACCGCACTGCAACAAAGTTCTTGCCGGGCGGTCCGTCCGTCTGCATGCTGTGGTTTCTCACCCTCGGGCCACGGATCATCGTGGCCCTCGCATCCCAGTGGTCCGCATGCGCGGGTCGCCCTGTTGCCGCGGCGCATGCCGCGGCGGTGGCCTGGATTGGAGGTGAGTGATGCGTTTCACGATCTTGCTTGGCCCGACTGCGAGGGATCGCAGCTTGTGAGCCGGCGTGGCCAGATGAAGCTTGGCATGTCCATGCGCGGTATCGGCTACCACCCTGCCGCCTGGATGCACCCGGACGTGCCCGCCGATGGCACGCTGCGCTTCGAACACTACGTCCGCAACGCCCAGGCGGCGGAGCGTGGCAAGTTCGACATGATCTTCTTCGCAGACGGCATCGGCATCCGCGAGAAGGATGAACCACGCGGCTCGCTCGCCCGCTCCGGCTACGAGCTGGTCGAGATGGAGCCGCTGACGCTGCTGCCGGCCCTGGCGCCGCTGACCAGGAACATCGGCCTCGTCACCACGGCATCCACCACCTATAATGAGCCCTATCACATCGCCCGCAAGTTCGCGACGCTGGACCTGATCAGCGGCGGCCGCGCCGGCTGGAACATCGTCACCTCCTGGTCGGATGCCGAGGCGCAGAATTTCAGCCGCGCCAAGCACCTGGACTACGACACGCGCTACGAGCGCGCCGCCGAGTTCGTCGAGGTCGTCAAGGGATTGTGGGATTCCTGGGAAGACGACGCGCTGCTCTACGACCGCGCGTCCGGCGTGTTCTACGACGAAAGCCGGATGCACCTGCTCAACCACCAGGGCAAGCATTTCCAGGTCAAGGGCCCGCTGAACGTCGCCGGCATGCCGCAGGGGCGGCCGGTGCTGTTCCAGGCCGGCGCCGCCGGCCAGGGGCGCGACATCGCCGCCGCCACGGCCGACGTGGTCTATTCCGCCGCCGCCGACATCGCCATCGCCAAGACCTATTACGACGACGTCAAGGCCCGCATGGCGGCGCATGGGCGGGAGCCGCACCAGCTCAAGATCATGCCGGGCGTGCGCACCGTCGTCGGCCGCACGCGGGCCGAGGCGCAGGCGAAGCTGGACCAGTTGCAGGACCTGCTGGACCCGATGGTGGGCCTCGCCCGCGTCTATGCCGCGCTCGGCGACCTCAGCGGCCACGACCTCGACGGCCCGGTGCCGGAGCCGACGCGCGATGCGCAGATCCGCAGCAGCACCGAGAGCGTGATGCGCCTGGCACGGGCCGAAAATCTGACCATCCGCCAGCTTTACAAGCGCATCACCGCCGGGGGCTTTTGCCTAGTCGGTACCGCTGCCGACATCGCCGACGGCTTGCAGGAATGGTTCGAGGCCGGGGCCTGCGACGGCTTCAACATCTTGCCGACGCATCTGCCCGCCGGCTGCGAGGAATTCGTCGAGTACGTCACGCCCGAGTTGCAGCGGCGCGGGCTGTTTCGCCGGGAATACGAAGGCCCGACGCTGCGCGAGAACCTGGGGCTGGAGCGCCCCGTCAACCGCTACACCAGCCTGCGCCTGCGGGCGGCGGCCGAGTGATGGAGAACCCCGTGAGCGATACCCCGCGACAGATGGCCCTCGGCCTCAACCTGGTCGCCGCCGGCGCGCATGGCGGCGGCTGGCGCATGCCGGAGGCCAAGACCGACGCCGCCATGGACATCCGCTTCTGGAAGCAGATGGCACGCGAGGCCGAGGCGGCCAAGTTTCACTTCATGTTCTGGGCCGATGGCATCGCCGTGCGCTCCTCGGCCAAGGACGAGGAGCAGCTCAGCTACGACAGCCGCATCGACGTGTTCGAGCCGCTGACGCTGCTGGCCGCGCTCTCGGCGGTGACCGAGAAGATGGGCTTCATCGCCACGGCGTCGACCACCTATAACGAGCCCTACAACATGGCGCGCAAGCTGGCCTCGCTCGACCATATCAGCGAGGGGCGCGTCGGCTGGAACGTCGTCACCTCCTGGAGCGAGGACGAGGCGCTGAACTTCGGCCGCGACAAGCACATGGAGCACAGCTCCCGCTACCGCCGCGCCGAGGAATACATCGACGTCGTCTTCGGTCTCTGGGACAGCTGGGAGGACGATGCCTTCATCCGCGACAAGGCAAGCGGCCAGTATTTCGACCCCGCCAAGCTGCACACGCTGCATCACCACGGCGAGCACTTCAAGGTGCGCGGCCCGCTGAACGCGGCGCGGCCGATCCAGGGCTATCCCGTCATCGCCCAGGCCGGCTCCTCCGGCCCCGGGCAGGACCTCGCCGCCCGCACGGCGGAGGTGATCTACACCATGCAGAAGGACCGCGACGAGGCGGCCGCCTTCTACGCCAGCGTCAAGGGCCGCTTCGCGCGCTATGGCCGCTCGCCGGATTCCGCCCTGGTGATGCCGGGGATGATGCCGATCATCGGCCGCACGATGCAGGAGGCGCGCGATCTGTTCGAGCGGCTGCAGGAGCTGATCCACCCGCAGCTCGGCCTCGCCGCGCTGGCCGGCTCCTTTGGCGATCTCTCGGCCTACGACGTCGACGGGCCGCTGCCGCCGATGCTGGCGGACAGCAACGCGGTGAAGAGCGCGCACGTGCGGCTGGCCAAGTTCCTCGACGGCCGCGCGCTGACCATCCGCCAGCTCTACCAGTTCCGCGCCGCTTCCGGCCACCACCTCATCGTCGGCACGCCGGAGAGCATCGCGGACGAAATGCAGGACTGGTTCGAGCACCGCGGCTGCGACGGCTTCAACATCCTGCCGCCCTTCTACCCGCAGCCGGTGCGCGACGTCTTCCACCTGCTGGTGCCGGAGCTGCAGCGGCGCGGCCTGTTCCACACCGAATACGCCGGCAGCACGCTGCGCGAGAATCTTGGCCTCGCGCGGCCCGGGCATTTCCATCACCGCCAGCCGGCGCATCTCGCCGCAGGCAACTAGACGGCGCCGCGGCGCGGACAAGCCGGCGACCAAGCCGGCGCCGCGCCCGTGGCGGGAACGCGTGAGTCACCATCAGTCACTGGCCGTACTCCTGGAGACGACACGATGAAGCTCGCTTCTCTTTCCCTGGCCGCGACCCTGGCCCTGGCCGCCACGGCGCAGGCGCAGCCCGCGCCGCGCCAGGGCGGCGACCTGATCTACGCGCAGAGCTCTTTCCCCCCCTGCCTCGACCTGGCGCAAAGCGCGCGGGCGCAGAACGCCACCCGCCAGGCGCTGGACAACCTGGTGGAGCAGGACAAGGCCACCGGCCAGCCGGTGCCCTGGCTGGCGACCGCGTGGCGCTTCGAGGAGGAGGGCCGCAAGCTGGTCCTGACGCTGCGCGACGGCGTCACCTTCAGCAACGGCGAGAAGCTGGACGCCGCGGCGGTGAAGGCCAATTTCGACAACCTGGTGAACCTGGGCAAGGAGGGCCGCGCCGCGCAGGCGGCGGGCTATCTTTCCGGCTACCTCGGCGCCACGGTGATCGACCCGCTGACAGTGGCCATCGCCTTCGAGCAGCCCAAGGCCGGGCTGCTGCAATCGCTGTCCGAGAAGCCGCTGTCCATGCTGGCGCCGGCGACGCTGGCGAAAACGCCGGAAGAGCGCTGCAACGGGCAGCTGATCGGCACCGGGCCCTTCGTCATCACCCAGGTCGCCATCAACGACCGGATCGTGCTGACACGGCGGCCGGACTACAACTGGGCCTCGCCCAACGCGCTGCACCAGGGGCCGGCCTGGCTCAACTCCGTGACCTTCCAGACGGTGCCGGAAGGCAGCGTGCGGACCGGCATCCTGACCAGCCGCCAGGTCGGCGCGATCGACGAGATCCCGACCGAATCCCTGGCCCTGGTGCGCAACTCCGGCGCCCGCATCGTCGCCCGCACCGCCGGCGGCGTCGGCCTGACCTTGATCACCAACCGCGCCCGCCCGGTGATGGCGGACCGCGCCGTGCAGCAGGCGATGGCGCATGCGATCGACCGCCACGAGGTGCTGAAGGCATTGTATTCCGACTACGACAATGCCTCCACCAGCGTGCTGTCCAGCACCGTGCCGGGCCATGCCGACGTGTCCGCGCTGATGGCCTTCGACCCGGCGAAGGCCGCGAAGATCCTGGACGAGGCTGGCTGGGTCGCGGGTCCCGACGGGATGCGGAGCAAAGACGGCCGCAAGCTGCAGTTGGAACTGCTTTGGAGCTATCCCGGCTTCCGCCCCGACATGGAGCTGATCAAGGCGCAGCTCGCCAATGTCGGCATCGACCTGCTGCTGCGGCTGCGCACGGATGCCGAGATCACCCAGGTGATCCGCGCCGGCCGCTGGGACCTGCGGCTGTCGGACTTCACGCGGCCGGACCCGGACGTGATGCTTGGCATCTTCTCCAGCCGCTTCAACAACCTGATTAAGGCGCCGCAGCCGGAGCTGGACGCGCTGCTGGAGCAGCAGAGCACCGCCATGGACCCCGCCGCCCGCAACGCGCTGGTGCGGCAGGTGCAGGAGATGATCATCGGCCAGGGCTACGGCTATCCGATCAAGGAGAGCAGCACGATCCTCGGCGTGCGGCCGGACGTGCACGGGCTGTGGCTTTCCACCCCGCGCTGGCCGGTGTTCCACGACACCTACATCGCGCAGGGGGGCTGAGCGGGTGGGGCACTACCTGCTGAACCGGCTCGGCCAGGCGCTGTTCGTGCTCTGGGCGGCCTTCACCGTCAGCTTCCTCATCCTCTACGTGCTGCCCGGCGACCCGATCCTGATCATGCTGGACTCGCGCGGCGAGGGGCTGATGGTGGATGAGGCGGAGGTCGCCGGGCTGCGCGCGCAATACGGCTTCGACCAACCGGTGCCGGTGCAATACGTCACCCGCCTGTGGCACGCGCTGCAGGGCGATTTCGGCCAGTCCATCCAGCTTGGCGGGCCGGTGGCCGGGGCTATCCTGAAGGCCCTGCCGCAGACGCTGCAGCTTGCGGGGCTGGCGCTGGCCATCGCGTTGGTCACGGGTTTCCTGCTGGCGGCGGTCGCCACCTATCTGCGGCAGCCCTGGCTGCGCAACCTGCTGCTCTCGCTGCCGGCGCTGGGCGTCTCGGTGCCAGTGTTCTGGGTCGGGCTGCTGCTGCTGCAGCTGTTCTCCTTCAGGCTCGGCTGGCTGCCGGCCATGGGCAATGGCGGCCCGGCCTCGCTGGTGCTGCCGGCCGTCACGCTCGCCATCCCCACCGCCGCCGCCTTCGCGCAACTGCTGGCCAAGAGCCTGCTGGCCAGCTGGAGCCAGCCCTTCGTCACCACCGCGCTGGCCAAGGGCGCGCGGCCGCTGCGCGTGCACCTGCGCCACGCCCTGCCGAACGCACTGATCCCGGCGCTGACCATGATCGGCATCAGCTTCGGCCAGCTGCTGGCAGGCTCGGTCGTCACCGAGACGGTGTTCTCCCGCATCGGCATCGGCCGGCTGACCGAGCAGGCGGTCAAGGCGCAGGACGTGCCGATGGTGCAGGGCCTCGTGGTGCTCTCCACCCTGGTCTTCGTGCTCGCCAACTTCGCCGTGGACCTGCTCTACCCCCTGGCCGACCCGCGCATCGTCCGCGGCGCGCCGCGCAACCGCTGAGGAGGCGCCCCCGATGAGCGAAGCAACCCTCGCCGCCCCCGTGCTCGGCACCGGGCGGCGGCTGCGGCTCCTCTCCGGCACGGCCTGGCGCCAGGGCAGCCTACTGCTGGCCGCCGCCGTCATCCTGCTGGCGCTGGGCTGGGCCTTCTTCCCCGAGCTGTTCACCAGCCTCAGCCCCTACCGCACCAACACCGCCTTGCGGCTGCGGCCGCCCTCGGCCGAGGCTTGGTTCGGCACCGACTACCTGGGGCGGGATCTCTATACCCGCGCGGTCCATGGCGCCGCGCTGTCGCTGAAAGCCACGGTCATCGCCGTCGGCATCGGCCTGCTGGCCGGCTGCCTGATCGGGCTGGTGGCGGGCTTCGCCGGCGGGCGGGTGGAGGATGCGCTGATGCGCGTCATCGACGTGCTGCTGGCCATCCCGGGCCTGCTGCTGTCGCTGACCATCATGACCGTGCTGGGCTTCGGCACCGTTAACGTCGCCATCGCCGTCGGCGTCTCCACCATCGCCGTCTTCGCGCGCGTCATGCGGGCCGAGGTGCTGCGGGTGAAGTCGAACCTGTATGTCGAGGCGGCGATGGCCAATGGCGTGCGCTGGCTACCCAACCTGTTCCGCCACGTGCTGCCCAACGCGGCGGGGCCGGTGCTGGCGCTGGCGGGGCTGGAATTCGGCGCCGCCATCCTGTCCGTTTCCTCGCTCAGCTTCCTCGGCTTCGGCGCGCCGCCGCCGGCGCCGGAATGGGGCTCGCTGGTGGCCGAGGGGCGCGACTACCTGGCCACCGCCTGGTGGCTGACGGCGATGCCGGGCCTCGTGGTCGTCGCAGTCGTGCTGGCGGTCAACCGGCTGGGCCACGCGCTGCAACACGCCGAACCGACGCTGCATTGAAGGGGCCCGCCATGACCGTCGAGACCTTGAGCGCGCCCGCCCCCACCCTGGCGAGCCTGCCGCCGCTGCTGGAGATCGAGAACCTGCACGTCGAATACGGGCGGGAGGACAAGCCGGTGCATGCGGTGCGCGGTGTCACCCTCGCAGTCCAGCCGGGCGAGGTGGTGGCCATCGTTGGTGAATCCGGCTCGGGCAAGTCCACCACCGCGCATGCCGTCATCCACCTGCTGTCCGGCGGGCGCGTCAGCGGCGGTGCGATCCGCTTCGGCGGTGAAGACATCACCCGCGCCAGCCGCGGCCGCATCGCGCAGATGCGCGGCTCGGCCATCGGCCTGATCCCGCAGGACCCCGGGGTGGCGCTGAACCCGGTCCTGCGGGTGGGCGAGCAGGTGGCCGAGGTGCTGCGCCTGCACGGCCGCGCCCGCCGCGCCGAGGCCGCCGCGCGCGCCGTCGAGATCCTGCGCGACGTCGGCCTGCACGATCCCGAGCTGCGCGCCCGGCAATACCCGCACGAGCTGTCGGGCGGCATGCGCCAGCGCGTGCTGATCGGCATCGCGCTGGCCTGCCAGCCACAGCTCGTCATCGCCGACGAGGCGACCAGCGCGCTGGACGTGACCGTGCAGCGCCGCGTGCTGGACCTGCTGGCCGAGATGACAGCGCGCGCCGGCACCGCCGTGCTGCTGATCACCCACGATCTCGGCGTCGCCGCCGACCGCGCGGACCGCGTGGTGGTGATGCAGAACGGCCAGGTGGTGGAACAGGGCCCTGCGCGTGAGATCCTGGAGCGCCCGCAGCACCCCTATACCCGCGCGCTGCTGGCCGCCGCACCCGGCCTCGCCACGCGCCGCGCCACGTTGCCCCCCACGCCGCGCCAGGGCATGGCGGCGGAAGCGCCGCCGCTGCTCACCGTCTCGGGCCTTTGCAAATCGTTCCGCCTGGGGCCGGGGCGGGAGCTGCAGGCGGTGCGGGACGTTTCCTTCAGCATCCCGCGCGGCCAGACCTTCTCGATCGTCGGCGAGAGTGGCTCAGGGAAATCGACCACCGCGCGAATGATCTCGCGGCTGGAAACCGCCACGCGCGGCTCCGTGCTGTTCGACGGGGTGGAGCTGACGGCGTTGCAGGGCGAGCCGCTGCGTAAGCTCCGCGCCCGCTTCCAGCTGGTCTACCAGAACCCCTACAGCTCGCTCGACCCGCGCATGAGCATCGAGGACATCCTGACGGAGCCCCTGCGCGCCTTCCGGCAAGGGGATCGTGCCGCGCGCGCTGCCCGGGCCGCGGCACTGCTGGACCAGGTCGCGCTGCCGCGCGCGTTCCTGGCCCGCCACCCGGGTGCCTTGTCGGGCGGCCAGCGGCAGCGGGTTGCCATCGCCCGCGCGCTGGCCCTCCGGCCAGACCTGCTGGTGCTGGACGAACCCGTTTCGGCACTGGATGTCTCGGTCCAGGACCAGATCCTGCGGCTGCTGGCCGAGCTACAGGCGGAGTTCGGGCTGACCTATCTCATGATCTCGCATGACCTCGCCGTGGTGCGGCAGCTCAGCCATGCGGTGGGGGTGATGTACCGGGGCCACATGGTGGAGAAGGGAGCCTGCGCCCGGATCTTCGAAGCCCCGCAAGACCCGTATACACAGGACTTGCTGGCCGCAATTCCCGGCGGCAGGGCGGTGGAGGATGGAGCACCCCGCCCGCTGGCGGTGGGCTGACGCCGCGTTCCATGCTGGTGATCCCTGTGAGGAGGCGCGACGGGGGCGCCTCCCGCAAAGGGGTGCAATAAGGGGCTCGGCTGGAATGCGATGCTCCTGCCAGCCTCATCACCCCTTGGCGATGGCCGTGACGAAGGCGGCCAGTTCCTGTCCGTAGCGCTCCGGCTCCTCCCAAAATGGCGTGTGGCCACTTTGCGGAAAGACCGACAGGCGCCGGCCGGGCCGCTGCGCCGCAACGCGTTCCGACATTGCGAGACGGACCAGCGCATCATGCGCGCCATGCGTTACCAGGACTGGGCCGGAATAAGCCTGGAAGGTCGGCTCGAAATCGGTCACCGCCGCGGAGGTGAAGCCCTCGTTCACTGCGCGGGCGGTCATGCCATTGACCACCAACATGCGGTGCAGGTCCGCACCAGTCGGCGGACGATGGAAGCAGGCTGCGAGAAAGTCCGCCGTCTCCGCCACACGCTCGGTGAGGTCATGAGAACTGGTGCTTCGCGCGAACCGGCCTGCCAAGGGTGTCAGGAGGTCCGGCGACAACTTGCTGACGGCATCAACCAGATTGACCCCGGACACCCGCCCGGCGCCTTGCTGACGCAGGTATGCGCCGGCGACGTACCCACCCAGGGACCAGCCCACCAGCACTGGCCGGCGAAGGCCGGCAGCGGCAATGACCGCCGCCACATCCTCCGCCCAGCGATCGGCATCGGCATAGGCCGAGGGGGTGGCCGGCTTGTCGGAATCCCCGTGTCCCCGCAGGTCGAACCGCACCAGTCGGAAACCTGAAAGGGCGGGGTCGGCGAACTGCCTCTCCCAGCTCAGCCGGCTTTGGCGCAGGCCATGAATGAACAGGATCTCCGGGGCGGCGGGATCGCCCAGCGCGTCGCCGGTCAGAACCGTGCCATCGGCGGACCGGGCCTGGAAGCTGCCACCGGGCCCAGAGGGGCGCTGGGGCGGACCCGGCTGGGCGGCAAACGGCCGCGCCAGGCCTCCCGCCAGGGCCGCCGTTGCGCCCAGCACCAGGGAACGGCGGGCGAACTGGGTGTCCGGGGTCATTGGTGGTCTTCCGTACTTCTGTTTATCGATTGCTAAACAAATGTCTTGGCGATCGGCTGTCAAGGCGTTATCCAAGGGGAATGAGCACGAAGCCCGCCGCGGGCCGCCCCACGCCGACGAAGCCGCGTGGCCGACAATCCACCTTCGACCGGGATGAAGCGCTGCTGACGGCGCTCGAGCTCTTCTGGCGGCACGGCTATGAGGGCGTGAGCCTTGCCGACCTGACCTCGGCCATGGGCATCGCGGCGCCCAGCCTCTACCATGCCTTCGGCAACAAGGCGGAACTCTACCGTGCCGTCCTGCGTCGTTACGGCGCCGACGGCATGAGCGCGGCGGACATCGCCGCGACCCCTTCGGCCCTGGAAGCGGCGCGGCGGATGCTGGAGCGCGGCGTCGCCGCCGTCACCCGGCCGGGCCGACCGCTGGGCTGCATGATCTCAAGCGGAATGCTGATGGCAGGGCCGGAGAATGCCGCTCTCGCTGGCGAGCTTCGCGCCCTTCGTGCGACCCTGCGCGTGGCGCTGCAAGAGCGCATTGAGCGGGATGTGTCGGAAGGGATGCTTCCTGCCGGGACGGATGCGGCCACGCTGTCGCGCCTCGTCGCCTCCGTTCTGCAGGGGCTCTCGGTGCAAGCCCTGGATGGTGCGCCGGGTGGGGAGCTCCTGGCTGTCGCGCGGGCGGCGCTGATGGCTTGGCCAAAGGGTCACGACAAGTAGGGACGGATCATCTTTCCTGCCTCGATCTTTGCTTCGCGGCCAGGGTTGGCGCATCCTCAGCACGAAGAGTTGCCTGCCTTCGACCGCTTTGATCGACTGCCTCGGGCCGTCACAGAGATGCATCGCGGCATCTATCCCGATCTATAGCGAGACCAGAAGGGGAGGGCATTGTTATGCCTCTCGCGCCTGGACATAACCTGCGGGTTCCTATGAACGCGGCAGGCAGACCGGTCGAACTTCACCGAGACCTTGCACAATTGATGCGGGAGTCCGATGACATCGGCAGTGCCAAGCGACAGCAGGTCTTGCGAGGTGAGACGCGAGTGGGCCATCTCTGAATATCTGGAGACCGGCGATAACTGCGCTGCAAACCGTTTAGCAGACCGGACCCCTGTCTATTGAAGGCCTGTATCATTGATAGTGGGACAATGGATCAAACATCCGCTGTTCCCGAGGGCTGCTGCCGCGCAGCCGCTAGCAAACAGTGAGTGGCCTCATAGGCGAACGAAGCCTGCGTCACCTAATTCAGTTCCCCCCTCACGTAGCGGCAGCCGGCGCAATCTTGGCAGATTTGTACTGACACTGGAGCGTTCGGCGCGGTATTCGCGCGCGTCATCGTTTTCCATTAAGGCCCAGCATGCATCGCCGCACTCTCCTGACGACCATTCTAGCCGCCCCGGCACTGGTGTCTCGCCATGCGTGGGGCCAGAGCCCCAACCGGGCGCGGACGTTGCGTGTGGTTCCCGAAACCCTGACCACCATTCTGGATCCGCACTTCACCACCAGCTTCACGGCCCGCGACTTCTCGTACCTGGTATTCGATACGCTCTTCGCGGTGGACAACCAGTGGCGCCCGCAGCCGCAGATGGTGGAACGCTGGACGCGCAGCGATGATGGCATGGTGTGGACCTTCACGTTGCGGGAAGGCCTGGTGTTCCACGATGGCAGCCCGGTCACGGCGGAAGACTGCGTTACCAGTTTGCGCCGATGGGGGGCACGGGACGCGCTGGGTGGCCTGCTCCTGCGCGCGACCGCATCGCTGGAGCCCATGGATGCCGCCACGTTCCGCCTGTCGCTGGGACAGCCCTTCGGGCTGGTGCTGGAGGCCCTGGCCAAGCCTGGCGCCATGGTGCCGATGATCATGCCGCGCCGGCTGGCCGAAACACCGGCTACCCGCCCGATCACCGAGCCCGTCGGCTGCGGTCCTTACCGCTTTGTGGCGGAGGAATACCGCGCGGGCGACCGCATCGTCCTGGCGCGCCATAACGCTTACAAGCCGCGCCCCGAACCGGCGATCTGGGCCAGTGGCGGCAAGCATGCCACCTTCGACCGGGTGGAGCTGATCGCCATGCCCGATGTGTCGAGCCAGGTCAGTGCGCTGTCCACCGGCGAGGTGGATTACCTGGAGCGCCTGCCCGCCGACGTCTTGCCCATCCTGGAGCGGAACCGGCAGGTGAAGGTGCAGGTGGTCAGCCCCTTCGGCTACCAGGGCATCCTGCGCTTCAACCACCTCCTGCCGCCTTTCGACAATGCCAAGGTGCGGCGGGCCGTGATGCTGGCGGTCGACCAGGCGGACTACCTGCCCGGCGTCGCCGGGCGCGCCGAATACGGGCGCGAATGCCGGTCCTTCTACGGATGCGGCACGCCCTATGAGACCGATGCCGGCATGCCGACCGCACCGGACCTGGAAGGCGCGCGTCGGCTGCTGGCGGAAAGCGGCGCCGATCTTTCCCGCCCCGTGGTCATTCTGCACCCTGCCGATGCGCCCGGCATCGCCTCGCTCGGTCTGGTGACGCAGGACCTGCTGACCCGGCTCGGCTTCACCGTAGAGCTGCAGGTCATGGACCTGAACACCTTCTTCGGCCGCCGCGCCCAGCCGGGGGGGTGGAACATCTTCCACACCACGAACACCGTGCCGGACATGCAGACACCTTTGCAGAACGCTTATCTGAACGGTGCTGGCGCCGGGCCGGCAGGATTTGCCGGCTGGCCGGCGGACAGGGAAGTGGAGCAGCTGCGCGCCGCCTTCGCCGCCGCCGGCAGCGAGCCGGAGCGCAAGCAGCTGGCTGGGGCCTTGCACGCCCGTGCCGCCGCAGAAGGGTTCTACATGCCGCTCGGACAATTTGTCGCCGCTTCGGCCTGGCGCGCCGAGCTATCCAATGTCCCGACGGGTCCGGCCATGTTCCTGTGGAACATCGCGCGCGCGGGCAGGTGACGCCATGCTGAATTATTCCGATTATCTCGACCTCGTTCCCAAGGTGGAGCTGCACCTGCACATCGCCGGGGCGGTGCGGGCGACGACGCTGGTGGAGCTGGCGGCCGCCAACGGCGTGCGGCTGCCACGCCCGGCAGACACACTGTACCAGTGGCCCGACTTCTACGGCTTCCTGGAAATGCTGCGGCTCGGCGCCCTGGCGGTGCGGCGGCGGGAAGAGTTCGCGCGCATCGCCTTCGAATGCATCGAGGACCTGCACCGCCACGGCAATGTCCGCCACGCCGAGATCTTCTTCAATCCGCATTACTACACGCCGAGTGGCACCACCTATCCCGTCATCGTGGACGGGTTGATCGACGGGCTGACCCGCGCTGAAAAAGCCTTCGGCACCACGGCGCTGCTGATCGCCTGCATCGATCGCAGCGTCTGTCTGCCGTCCGAAGCGCTGGAGATGCTGGACTGGATGGAGCAACATCCCCGCCCCCAGGTGATCGGCATCGGGCTGGACGGCGCGGAGCGTGCCGGGCCGCCGCTGGTCTGGGTGGAGGCCTGGCGGCGCGCCGGCCGTGCCGGCCTGCGCCGCACCGCCCATGTTTGCGAAGACAACCAGACGATGTTCGAGGGACCACCGGTCCACTTCACGCATTGCCGCGACGCCCTGGGGTGTGATCGGCTCGACCATGGGTACAACATGCTGGCCAATCCTGCGATCGTCGCCCGCGCGGCGGCGGAGCAGGTACCGTTCACGATGGCCTGCTGGTCATCCATTCGCGGCAACCGCGAGCCGCGCCAGCAACGCATCCGCCGCATGCGCGAGGCTGGTTTGAATATCGTACTGGGAACGGACGATCCCACTTTCTTTGGGACCAACATGGGCCATTGCTGGCGAACCATGTTCGCGGCTGCAGCCTGGTTGCCTGGGGATGCGCGTCAACTCAGCTTGGCCGGCCTGGAAGCCAGCTGGCTGCCCGAGGACCGCAAGGCCATCATGCGCGCTGAATTTGTCACCCGCATGGATATGCTGGACCGTGCCCTGGACACTGCTGACCATGTCCTCGACCTCGCCGTTGAGCGCCCGATCTCCGCTATGAAATGAGAGAACGGCAGACATGGGTGGCGTGTTTCAACGGAGCCGCCCACGTCTTCGCGTGAACGTTTATGCGGGCTGGCAGTCGACCGCTGCTGATCACTTCGATGCCCTCCTCCGACGCTCGTAATACTATCCAAGGCGTTAAATTTTGTTTGGTTCCATTGCCTAGCTTGGCCGGGACGCAATGTGATTGGTCGCCTCGGTCGACAGGATGGATCCATCAGTCATGATTGTTGTCATAACAGGTGCCGGCGCTGGCGTTGGACGCGCGACGGCCGACGAGTTCGCCCGCGCCGGATACGATGTCGCTTTGCTGTCGCGTGACCCGGACCGGCTGGAACAGGCCGCCGACTACGCACGCGAACAAGGTGTCCGCGCCCTGACGATCCCCACTGACGTCGCGGATGCCGCGGCGGTTGAGGCCGCGGCGGAGAAGGTCGAGCATGAGCTTGGGCCTATCGACATTTGGGTGAACGTGGCGATGGCGACCGTGTTCTCGCCGGTAGCGAAATTGACGGCCGAGGAAGTCGAGCGCGGAACGCGTGTCACCTATCTTGGCCAGGTTCATGGCATGATGTCGGCACTGAAACGCATGCGCACCCGCGACAGGGGCGTCATCGTGAATGTCGGGTCGGCATTGGCGTACCGATCTGTTCCCCTTCAGTCCGTCTACTGTGGAGCCAAGGCGGCCATTCGCGGATTCACGGACTCGCTTCGGTCTGAGATCATTCACGACAAGCTGAATGTTCGTCTCACCATGGTGGATCTGCCGGCCGTGAACACGCCACAGTTCGACTGGGCCCTCAACAAGATGGGGCGGCGTGCCCAGCCCGTGGCGCCGATCTTCGAGCCCGAGGTTCCGGCGCGTGCCATCCGTTTTGCTGCGGAGCACGATCGGCGCAACGTGTGGGTAGGCTATCCCACTGTCCAGGCCATTCTCGCAAACCGCATCGCGCCCGCATTCCTGGACCGGTATCTCGCCAAGAGCGGCTATTCCGCACAATTGACGGACGAAAAGCATCCCGATGATGCTCCCAACAATCTGTTCGTGCCCGTGAAGGGTGATTACGGGTCACACGGGCGGTTCGATGCGCGTTCCAAACCGCGCAGCATTCAGATGTTCACGGAGCGGCACCGCACCGCTTTCTGGAGCCTTGCCGGCATTCTGGCCGTCTTCGGATTGCATCGTCTCGCACGCCGCTTCGATGTGTGACGAGCGGCAGTGGTGACCGTCCCCCTGGAAGACTACGCGATGATCGGCGATGGCGAGACCGTCGCGCTCGTATCGAAGCATGGGTCCATCGATTGGCTCTGCCTGCCGCGGTTCGACTCCCCCGCCTGCTGCGCTGCCCTTCTTGGTGATGAGCGGCATGGCTTCTGGAGCCTTGCCCCTGCGGGCCCCGTGCTTGCGCGGCGGCAAAGCTACCGCCGCGATACGATGGTCCTGGACACCGAGTTTCAGTGCGAGACCGGAACCCTGGTTGTCACGGACTTTATGCCGGAGCGGCAGGGGCGCCCGTTGCTGGTTCGCATCGCGCAGGTCGTGGACGGATGCGCCGAGCTTGTTTCGCGCGCCGCATTCCGGTTTGACTACGGCAACATGCCGCCCTGGATCGTCCATGAAGGTTCAGGTCTCGCCATGCATGTCGGTCCGGACAAGCTGGCCTTGCATTCGGATGCGTCCCTGAGCATCGAGGACGAGTCAGCCGTTGCTCGACTTGCCTTGAAAGCCGGTGAAAGCCGTACGTTCGTTCTGGCCTACGGGCGGTCCAACGAGCATATCAGCGATGGGGTGGATGCTCGATCAGCCCTTGATGATACGGAACGCAGCGGGCGCGAATGGCTCCGCACCTTGGACACCACACAGTTGAGCTACGCCGACGCGGTGCGGCGTTCGCTGTTGACGCTTCGGAACTTGATTCACCGTCCAACCGGCGGGCTTGTCGCCGCGCCGACGACATCCCTGCCCGAGCAGCCCGGTGGGGCCATGAATTGGGACTACCGCTATTGCTGGTTGCGTGACGCCGCCTTCACGCTGGACGCCTTCGTCGAATGCGGCTTTGTCAACGAGGCCCGTGCCTGGCGTGACTGGATCCTTCGCGCGGTCGCGGGGGCCCCGGAGAAGATGCAGATCATGTACCGGGTCGATGGATCCCGCCGCCTCGATGAGGCCGAGATCGATTGGCTTCCGGGCCACCGCTTCGCCAAACCAGTTCGTGTCGGCAATGCGGCTGCGGGGCAACTGCAACTTGATGTCTGGGGTGAATTGATGTCCGCCCTGCATATCGCCGAGCGGGCCGGCATGGAGCGGAACGACCAGGGCCGCCATCTGGAGCATGCCGTGGTTGCCCATGTGTCAAGGGTATGGACTGAACCCGATCAAGGGC
The DNA here is from genome assembly GCF_017355405.1 of Roseomonas haemaphysalidis. NCBI lineage: Bacteria > Pseudomonadati > Pseudomonadota > Alphaproteobacteria > Acetobacterales > Roseomonadaceae > Roseomonas > Roseomonas haemaphysalidis. The sequence goes on along the minus strand of NZ_CP061179.1, from coordinate 129,730 downwards.
TTTGGGAAAGCCGTGGCGAACCGCGGCACTACGTCTACTCCAAAGCCATGGCTTGGGTGGTGCTGGAACGGTTCCTCAAGGGCCAGGGAGGAAATGAGCTCAGCTCCGAATGCCGGGCCGACCTTGTGGCGTTGCGCGATCATATGCATGCGACGATCTGCGCCGAAGGCTTCGACCATGGCCGCAACAGCTTCACGTCGTTCTTCGGCGGGGCCGAAGTCGATGCCTCGCTCCTGCTGCTACCAAAGATCGGCTTCTTGCCGATGAGTGATCCGCGCATGATGGGAACACTTGCAGCCATCGAAGCACATCTCGTTGATGATGGGTTTGTGCGGAGACACCGTATGGCTGCCCTTGTCCCGGAAGGTGCATTCCTGGCGTGCTCGTTCTGGTTAGCCGAATGTATGCTGGGTGCCGGGAGACGGGAGGATGCGGCAAAAACTATCGAGGCGGTGATAGGCATCTCCGGCCGTACTGGACTTTTGTCGGAGGAATATGACACCGGATCCCGCCGTCTTGCAGGCAACCTCCCACAGGCTCTCAGTCATCTGGCCTTGGTTCAAGCGGTCCTCGCCCTCAAGCGATTTGATTTGGGGAAGGGCGGTAAAGCAGATCTGTAGGGGCAACCGGGGATTCGCAAGTATCGCGACGCTTGGCAACAGACGTCATATGAAGTCTTGCCACTTCGTTGCGTCCATGCCCGCGTCATCATTGGCGTCGCTGCGCAGTTGCTCCAGCATCACGCTGGCGTCCTCGTAGCTATCGAACAGCACCGCGCTCTCCCGCATCTGCAGGCTCCCAGAACTCCAATCGACCGCAACAATGGAGTATACGACCTGACCGTCTCCCCACTCGGTCCGAAGGATCGAAAATTCTACCATGCTTTCAACAACCGGATGTTGGTAATCGCTCGGTAACTGTGTGTGGCAGAGAGAATAGCCAGAGGCGATACCGGAACATCACAGATTTTTGTTACTGGGCAGACACAGCATCTACTTATGGTTCATTATGGCCACAGTGAGGAGTGATCGTGCAGTTCATGTGTCTTGGACTATGCACAGGCCATGAGGGTTGGAGAGCACTGCTGGTGAACGTAACCAGCGCTCCTTGGCTGCCGATGTCGGGTGCTGTTGGGTAGGGAACCGCACCTTTTCGTCAGAGAGGCTGATTGAAAACGTTGCGCAGCAACGCTGCTATACGTCAGTTCGACAATATTTTGACGTAATCATCCCAGATGTCCCAGATCTTTGCTGCCTGCCTTTATGCTGACCACCGCAGTTAGCTCCTGGCTTGGCTCAGGGGCTGGGTGCGCTGCCACGAACGGGTAGCGGATTTGGTCCAGGACTTGTTCTGCAAGTTCCTTCGCATGATCCGCGTAGCGGCCGCATCTATGTGGCGGCCCAGGGTAGCGACACCCGGACGGTGCTGGACGGCGGAAGCGGTGCCGTGGTCGCCGATACGCCGGTGGGCGCTGACGCATTGAATGTGGCGTTCGATCCCATGCAGCGCCGGGCCAATGTCAGCAGTCGAGCCGCAGTACAGTGACGGTGACCGATGCGGACGGCAGGATCATGGCCAACCTCGGCCCCGCGCGACTGGCCAACCATGCCTCCCTCGGCCGCGACGGGATTGTCAATGCCGTCTACAAGTCGGGTACCGGCCGGAACCAAGATGGTGATACGATGCTGCGCATCGCCCCCCGCCGCTGGTCGCACAGGAGCAGGCGGTGACAGACGGCTATGTCCAGCGACATTCCCTACCCGCCGCGGTTCCACCGGGAGATGATGCCGGCCTGGCTGGACGCCGTTACCCGCGCGTTGGGGGAAGCGGGGCCAGACCTGTCACGGCCGTTTCGCTGGTGCGAACTGGGCTGCGGTGCCGGGTTGAACGCGCTGGTCACCGCTGCGGTTCACCCCCTGGCACAGGTTGTCGCTATGGACACGGATTCCGCGCAGATCGCCCGACTGCGGCGGGATGCAGCCGGGCCGGACAACCTGCAGGCGGTCCACTCCGCTGTTCGAACGCTTTCGGATGAGCAAGCGGGCAAGCCCTTCGACGTCGTTGCCACGCATGGTGTGCTGTCCTGGACCTCCCCCGGCGCGCGGCAGGCGGCGCTGGATGTCATCGCAAGGCGGCTCCAGCCGGGTGGGTTGGTTTATGCGCGCACTACATGACGCATCCTGACATGTCCGCGACCGCGGCGGCACAGCGCCTCGTGCGCCAAATGGCGGCTCAGACACCAGGCGGTTCCGCCCGAGGCGCGTACGCAGGACTAGCCTTGCTCCTGCAGATGGATAAGGCCGGCGCGGGTCTGTTCGTGGCAGCACCGCAAGAGCGGCAGCGCCTAGACGCCGCGCGTGGGCAGGCTGCGGCAGCGCTGGCACATGAACTGTTACCAGCGCCCTAGGAGCCCCTTCATGTCGGAGACATGGTGGAAGCTTTCCATGGCATAGGTTGCTGCTACATCGGCAGTGCTGCGCCCTTCGATAATATTGATGCCGTTTGCTTGCCAGCTGCAACACGTAGATTGCTAGCTCGAGCCAGGACTATTACAACGGCAGAAACGATGCGCGACATCGCCCGCAACCAGTCCTTTCGTCGTGACCTGTACCGCATGGGTGATGAACCATTGTCACCGCCCGCACACGCCTCAGCCCTTGCGACCTTGGTCCTGGCAGCGTTGCCAGACGCGCCCGTCAGCGGCGGCTTGACGTTTCAAACACCGATCGGACCGGTCGAGGGTGAGGCAACGCTGTTTGATCCACTGCTGAAGTCTCTGGCCCATGGACCAAAGAGCTTGGCCGCGCTGGCTCAGGCTACCGCTGCGCCTCTCCACCCAATGTTGCTGAACCAAGCGACCCAGATGCTGATCTGGCGAACCTGGCGCATCCAACGCTGCTCAATCCGCCGCCTGCTGAACGGATTTGCGCCCTGAATCGCCAGTTAGCGAGCAGTGATCTGAGGTACCGCATCCTTCCTTCACTCGGAACAGCCTTTCCAATGGCCACGACAGCATAAATCCCAAAGCCAGAGTGATCCGGCAAAGTCTTCCTCGTAATTATTGTATTTCACTATGAACTCTTATAAAATCTGCTCACTTACATCGATTCTGCATTTTCTACAACCGTCATTACTTTTACGAATTTGATTCGGAGCGCTGCAGTTGCGATCGCAGCACGAAGCGTTCAGCTGCGTGCCAATTAAACGATGCAATCAGAGTACCGGATCCGGACACATAGCGGCGGTGCACGCAGAGGCCGATAGTATTCGGCGGCAGGTCGAGCGCCGCTGCAACATGCGCCGGCATTGGCGCGGCCGTGACCTCCTGTACCACATGCGTAATCGGCTCCGGCACTTGGCCTTCCAGCAAAGTGTAGAAGGGGCCGAAGGAAGCCGGACGCTCCTTGGCAAGATTGGCCAGGCGGACGGGGATGTAGGACGTGTTGTAGCAGATTTGACGGCCGCCTCGGTGCTCGCTGCGGATGCCATCGATGCGCTGCCAAGGCCCGCCATCTGACGGTACCGGCGGCGGCGGGCTTTCGACGCGCTCGACAGATAGCACAGCCAAGTGCGTGTCGACAGAAAACTGGAACAGTTCCGCGACCGATCCGATCGATTGTACGTAGGCAGGGTGATCCTCGCGCGCGATCACGACCGTGCCGGTCTTGCGGCGCCGGCTCAGCAGCCCGCGCTGCACCAGCCGCCGCAGTGCTTCCCGCACCGTGTAGCGGGAGGCTGAGAACTCAGCGCACAGTTCCGCCTCCGTGGGGAGCTGGCTGCCGATTGGATAGACCTCCCGGGCAACCCGGTCCTGCAAGGTCTCCAGGATCTGACGGTAAAGCGGAAGGTCCGCCATCAGTCCGTCCAGCCCATGAATTCGCCAGGGTCTGCGCGCTTCTTCATCATCCAGCTGCATCCGGCTCATTCGGCATCGGCAAAAAGGTTCTAGGCCAGATTTATGCGCGTTGACAGCCGCGGAAAGCTCTGCGCTGAATTTGTCCAGACATAAAGGAGAGGCATTTCGTGCATCCCTTGCTCCGCTGTTCTCCCTCCGCATGACCGCACCGTTCCTGGCCGAGCGCTTCGCAGCGCACGCTCTGCAGACCCGCTTTGAAGACCTTTCGGAAGATGCAGTCGGGCAGGCCAAGGTCTTCATCTTGGATACGCTCGGCGTCGGCATCGCCGGATCCAGCGCCTTTGGCGCGGACGGCGTTCTGGTGGCGGCTGGCGGCTGGGGAAGCGATGCGGAGGCAACCGTCTGGGGGCGGCGCGAGCGTGTGCCGGCCACCACGGCCGCCATGGCCAATGCGTTCCAGGTGCATTGCCAGGAATACGACTGCGTGCACGAGGGCGCGGTGCTGCACCCGCTTGCCACCGCACTGCCGGCCATCCTTGCGCTGGCCGAGCGTGGCGGCCGCATCTCGGGGCGGGAGCTGATCACTGCTTGCGCGGTGGGTGTATCCGTTTCGGCCGGGCTCGGCATCGCGTCCCGCTCCGCCATGCGGTTCTTCCGCCCGGCGACCGCCGGCGGCTTCGGCGCGACGGCGGCGGTTGGCCGGCTGATGGGCCTCGGCCAGGATGCGCTGACAGGCGCCTTCGGCCTGCAATACGCCCAAACCAGCGGCACGCTGCAAGCGCATGTGGAAGGCAGTGCCGCCCTGCCGCTGCAGGTCGGATTCAACAGCCGCGCCGCCCTGCAGTCCTGCGACTTGGCGCGCGCCGGTGTACCCGGCATGCGTGACGTCTTTGAAGGCCCGTACGGATACCTCCGCTTGTTCGAAGGCGAATGGGATCTGGCAGACACGCTGGAGGCCCTGTCCGGCCGCCGCTGGCTGATCGCGGAATTGAGTCACAAGCCCTATCCCGCTGGCCGCGCTACTCATGGCGGCGTGGAAGGGTTGCTGGAATTGATGCGGGGGGTGACGCCGGACGAGGTCGCCGGCGTCGTCGTCACCGGCCCGCCCGTCACCGCGCGGCTGTGCGGACGGCCCGACCTACCGGACCCCTCGCCCAACTACGCGCGCCTGTGCATGGCCTATGTCGCCGCCAAGGTGATGCTGCACGGCGAGATTGACCTGGCGCATTACCGCGGTGCAGAGCTGACGGACACGGCGACGCACGCGCTGGCACAGCGTGTCCGCATGCAGTCCGACGGCGGCACGGACCCCAATGCGCTGGTGCCGGTATCGGTGGAGATGACGCTGCGCAACGGCGAAGTCCGTAACTGGGGCTGCGAGCAGATGCTAGCCAGCCCCGGCCGCCGGCTGAGCCGCGAGCAGCACCTGACGAAGTTTCGCCGCTGCTGGGAATTCGCGGAGGCACCGCTGCCCACAACCGCGCGGGAGAAGCTGATCGAAATGGTGGATGCGCTGGAAAGCCTCGCGGACGTGCGGGACCTCACCGCCTTGCTGGCGCCCTAGGAACGCAGAAAAGGAACTCTGAACATGGCGCGCTTGTGCAAACGATTGTCTGCCGCCGCCTTGGCCCTGCTGCCGCTGTGCTGGCCGCTGGCCGCCGCCGCCCAGGGCAATCAGCTGCTGTATCTGGCGGAGGACGTGCCGGCGGGCCTCGACTACGACGGACCGTCGGTGTCCGTGAACACCTCGCAGACCGGCTTCATCAACATGATGGACACGCTGGTCGACTTCCCCGTCGCGGGCGAGAACGAGGAAGGCATCCGCCGCCTGGATTTCAGCCGCTTCGAAGGGCGGCTCGCGGAATCATGGAGCTACGATGCCGCCAGCCGCACCTGGACTTTCAAGCTGCGCCAGGGCGTGAAAAGCTGCGCCGGCAACGTCTTCACCGCCGACGACGTGATCTACACGCTGGCACGTGGCAAATCGGTCAGCGGTGCGGCGCCGATCAACTGGTTCCTCGGCAGCCTCGCATCCATCCAGGGCTTTGATCGCAGCGTCTTCACCGGCGGCAGCAAGGAACTCGGCGACGCCGTGGAGAAGGTGGACGACCACACCATCCGCATCCGCCAGTCAACCGAGAACAACCTCTTTCTGACCGTGATGACGGTCTATTCCATGGCGCCCTTCGACAGCGTGGAGATGCGCAGGCACGCCACGCCGCAGGACCCGTGGAGTCACACCTACGCCAACACCGTCAACGCCGCCGGCTTCGGGCCTTATTGCCTGGAGCGCTGGGTCAAGGACGACGAGTTCGTCTTGCGCGCCAATCCCGACTACTACCGTGGCCGCCCCAACATCGACCGTGTGGTGATCAAGCGCGTGCCGCAAAGCGCCAACCGCGCGCTGACGCTGCGCTCCGGCCAGGCACAACTGACGCAGCGGCTGACGGCGCGGGAGTTCCAGGGGCTGGCGCGGGCGCGCGGTGTCAAGGTCGCCGGCATCTTCGGCAATGAGACATTGGTGATGGGCCTCAACTGGCGCACACCCCCCTTCGACAACCCGAAGCTGCGGCAGGCGCTGGCCTTCGCCATGCCGTACGATCAGATCTCGCGCATCGGCTATGCCGGCGCGGCCCGCCAGTGGGAAGGCCACTTCACCGAGGTGCTGTCCGGCTACGTCAGGCCCGACACCCAGTACCCGCGTGACCTCGCCCGCGCCCGTGCCCTGCTGGCGGAGGCAGGCTACCCCGAGGGCCGCGGCCTGGAGGCCTTCCCCGACGCCTTCCGCCTGTCCTTCACGGCCGAGCGGGAATCCTATCTCGGCCCGATCGCCACGGCGATCCAGTCGGCACTCGGCGACATTGGCGTGCGCGTGCAACTCGACCCCATGCCGCAAACTCAGTTCGCCGACCGCCGCATGGTCAAGAAGGACCTGCCCATGGCATTGAGTGACACGGAGAAGCCGGTGGGCCCGGACGTGGTCTATGCCACGCGCCTGTACTTCGTCTCGCCGGCGGCCGGCGGCGTCAACAACATCACCAACTACGACAACCCGGAGCTGGACCGCCTGTTCACCGCCGCGCAGACCGAGCCGGACCCGGCCAGGCGCGCGCCGCTGCTCAGCCAGATCCAGAACCTGGTGCAGCGCGACCTCGCTTGGCTGCCGCTGGTCGAGACCAAGACGCAGTGGGCCTTCTCCGACCGGCTGTCGGGCCTGACCTGGCACCCGGACAACTCGCTGCGCCTGTTCGAGTTGACGCTGGCGCCGTGACGGAGCGGGCATGATCTCCTTTATTTCCCGCCGCCTGGCGACCGCCATGGTGCAGCTTGTGGGGCTGGCGCTGGTGGTATTCTTCGCCATCCGCCTGCTGCCGGCAGACCCCGTGGCGCGGCTGGTGGGCCTGAACGCGTCACGCGACGCCTACCTCGCCTCGCAGCGCTCGCTCGGGCTGGACCGGCCGGTGCTGGAGCAGTTCGGCAGCTATCTGGGTGTGATGCCCGGATCGTCCGGCCTGCTGCAAGGCGACTTCGGCCGCTCCTGGGTCAGCGGCGAGCCGGTGTCGCGCGAGATCGCCCGCGTATTGCCGATCACGCTGGAGCTGATCACCATCTCCTTCGTGCTGGCATTCATCGTGTCCGTGCCGCTCGGCATGGTCTGCGCCATCCGCCCGGGCGGGGCCGCGGACAAGGCGACCTTCGGCTACAGCCTCTTCGCCGGCTCGCAGCCGGAATTCTGGTGGGGCCTGCTGTTCATCTTCTTCTTCTTCGCGCAGCTCGGCTGGGCGCCCGCGCCGCTCGGCCGGCTCAACCCCATGGCCTCGCCGCCGCCGGCGGTGACCGGCTTCATCACGGTGGACTCACTGCTGGCGGGCGACATGGCCGCCTTCCGCGACGGGTTGCACCACCTGATGCTGCCGGTCCTGACCAAGGTCTTCGTCTTGTCCGGCCCCATCGTGAAGATGGTGCGCCAAAACATGGTGCGCGTGCTGGCCTCGGACTACGTGCTGTTCGGCCGCGCGGCGGGGCTGACGCCGGGGCGCATCGCGCGCATCGCGCTGAAGAACGCGTTGGCCCCGGCGCTGACGTTGCTGGGCGTGCTCTACGGCTACATCCTGGGGGGCGCGGTGCTGATCGAATCCGTCTTCTCGCTGGGCGGCATCGGCTCCTACGCCGTGCGCTCGGTGCTGGCCTTCGACTACCCGGCCATCCAGGCCGTGGTGCTGGTCATCGCCGCTGTCTCGCTGTTCGTGTACCTCACCCTCGACCTGGTGCACGCGCTGCTCGACCCGAGGCTGGCGTCGTGAGCGACGCCGCCCCCGTCGAGGCCGGGCTGGTCGCCGCCGAGCTGCGCGCCGGCATCGCCCGCCCGGTGCCGGACCTGTTGTTCCGCATCGGCGCCGCCATCGTCGCGCTGTCGCTGGTGCTGATGGTGGTGGGCCCGTGGATCACCCCCTATGACGTCGGTCGCCCGACGGACGATATCGCCGTGCCGCCGCCCGCGCTGGCCGAGGTGCCGGGCCTTTTGTGGCAGGCGCTGACTGGCGCGCCACATGAGCCGATCTACTGGTTCGGCACGGACAACGCAGGGCTCGACGTGTTTTCCCGCGTCATCGCGGCGCCGCGCGCCGATGTCGCCATTGCGGTGGGCGCCAATCTCGCTTCGCTGCTGCTGGGCAGCCTGCTGGGACTGCTGGCTGGCACCGCGCGGCCCTGGGTGGCGGCGCTGGTGATGCGCCTGTCCGACTTGGTACAGGCCTTCCCCGTGTTCATCACCGGCATGATCCTGGTGACGCTGGCCGGCCGCAGCGCCACCACCATCGTGCTGACGCTGGCGCTGCTCTACACCCCCATCTACATCCGCCTGACGCGCGCCGAGGTGCTGGTGCAGCGCAACCGCGGCTTCGTGGATGCCGCCCGGGCGCTGGGCAAGCGCGAAGCCTTCATCGCGCTGCGTCATGTGCTGCCCAACGCGCTCGCGCCAGCGATGATCCAGGCCTCTGTCACCGTCGGTTTCGCCATCCTGATGACGGCGGGCCTGTCCTTCGTGGGCGCGGGCGTCAGGCCGCCGACGCCGGAATGGGGACTGATGATCGCGGCGGGCGCCGACCAGATCATCCAGGGCGAATGGTGGCCCTCGCTGTTCCCGGGACTGGCCATCTCCATCACGGTGTTCGGCTACGCCGCCTTCGGCAATGGGCTGGAGCGCCGCCATGCCCGCTGAGCCCGTGCTGTCCGTGCGCGGCCTTTCGGTCGGCTTCGAGGGCCCGCCCGCCGTGGATGGCATCGACCTCGACATCATGCCGGGCGAGATCCTGGGCCTGACCGGGGATTCGGGTGCCGGCAAATCGACCCTTGGCCTCGCGCTGTTGGGGTTGGCGCGGCCGCCCGGCCGCATCCTCGGCGGCCAGGTGCTGCTGGAAGGCACCGACCTGCTGGCGCTGCCCGAGGCGCGGCGGCGCGAGCTGCGCGGCCGGCGCATCGGGTTGATCGTCCAGAATCCGCGTGGCTCGCTCAGCCCGCTGCACACGGTGGGCAGCCAGATCGGCGGCGTGCTGCGCGCCCACCTGCCGATCTCGCGCCCCGAGGCGAAGTCGCGCGCCATCGGCCTGCTGCGGCGACTGGGCTTGAACGACCCCGAGCGCCGTGCCGAGGCCTATCCGCACGAGATCAGCGGCGGCATGGCCCAGCGCGTGCTGATTGCCATGGCGGTGGGTGCCGGCCCGCGCCTGCTGGTGGCGGACGAGCCGACCAGCGGGCTCGACGTCACCATCCAGGCGCAGTTCCTGGACGAGCTGTCGCGCACCGCCCGGGCAGCGGGGTCCGCCGTGCTGCTGATGACCCAGGACCTCGGCATCATCGCCAACTACTGTGACCGTGTGGCGGTGATGCAGCAGGGCCGCATCGTGGGGCAGGGCGACACCCGGGATTTCTTTGCGCATCCGGCCGACGACTACAGCCGCACGCTGCTGTCGCTGCGCCACTCGGCCCCGCCCGCCCCCCCGGCGGAGCCTGAGCCGCTGCTGGCGGTACAGGGGCTGTGCAAGGGCTTCACCCTGCGCGGCAGTGGCAAGCGGCTGCAGGCAGTGGACCGGGTAGACCTTGCCATTGGCCGTGGCGAAACGCTGGGGCTGGTAGGTGAAAGCGGTTCCGGCAAGACCACCGTGGGGCGCTGCCTGCTGCGGCTGGTCGAACCCGACAGCGGCAGCGTGCTGTTCGAGGGGCGCGACCTGCTGCAACTGCCGCCGGCCGAGCTGCGCCGCATGCGGCGGCGTGTGCAGATCGTGTTTCAGGACCCGCTGGACGCGCTGGACCCGCGCTGGACGGCGGCCGAAATCCTCGGCGAGGCGCTGGAGCGGCCGGACGCAGCCCGGGTGGCGGAGCTGCTGGCGCTGGTCGGCCTGCCGGCGGAAGCGGCGCGGCTACGGCCGCGCGGCCTGTCGGCCGGCGCGCAACAGCGCCTGTCCATCGCCCGCGCCATCGCCGCCGACCCGGCGCTGATCGTGCTGGACGAGCCAACGTCGGCGCTGACGCCTCTGGCGCGCGTTGGCATTGTGACGCTGCTGCGCGACATCCAGGCACGGCTGGGCACTTCCTTCCTCTTCATCTCGCACGATCTGAACACGGTTGAGCAGCTGAGCCACCGCGTGGCCGTGATGTACCTGGGGCAGGTGGTCGAGCACGGCACGCGCGAGCAGGTCTTCCAGGCGCCGCGCCACCCCTACGCCCGCGCCCTGTTGTCCGCCCACCTGGCGCCCGACCCCACCCGCCGGCGCATCGACCACGTGCCCGCGGCCGCGCTGGAAGGCGAGATCCCGAGCCCTGTGGACCTGCCACGTGGCTGCTACCTGGCCACCCGCTGCCCGCAGGCGCGCCCCGATTGCCATCACACCCCGCAGCCCCTGCTGCCCTTGCCCGACGGCCGCGCCATCCGCTGCCTGCCGGAAAGCCAGGCCGCCGGCGCCGCCCCCACCCTGTCGCCCGAGGAGGCCCTGTCATGAGCCTGAACCGACGCACCCTGTTCCAGGCCGGCGCCGCCGCCGGGCTCGGCCTGTTGTCCGCCCCGCGCTGGGCCGTGGCGGCGGACAAGACGCTGACGGTCGCGCTGCCCAACAACCCCAGCACGCTGGACCCGATCCAGATCTCCAACCACGACGCCATGGCGATCACCAACACGGTGTTCGAGAACCTGCTGGAAACCAGCTTGGACGGCGAGCTGGTGCCCTGCCTGGCGCGCGCCATGCCCACCATTTCGGACGACGCCCTGCGCTTCACCTTCGACCTGCGGGACGACGTGCAGTTCCACAACGGCGCGAAGTTCAGCGCCGAGGACGTGAAGTACTCCTACGAGTACATGCTGGACCCCAAGAACCGCTCGCTGCGCCGCTCTCTGTTCTCGCCGATCGAGCGGATCGAGGTGGAAAGCCCGACCCGCGTCACCTTCCTGTTGAAGCACCCCTACCGCCCCTGGCTGCAGTACATGCAGAAGTTCATGGCGGTCTTCCCCAAGGGCTCGCGCGAGGCGATCGGCGACGATGGCTTTAAGTCCGCGCCGGTGGGCGTCGGCACCGGGCCGGGCGCTTTCGTGGAATGGCAGCCGGACACGCAGATCGTGCTGCAGCGCAACGCCAATTACTGGCGCCGCGGCACGCCGGCCTGGGACCGCGTGGTGGCCAAGATCGTACCCGAGGATTCCACGCGCCTCGCCTACCTGATGACCGGGCAGTCGCAGATCATCTCCGCGCCTCCGCCGCGTGACTTCGAGCGCTTGAAGACGGCGCCGGGTATCAAGACCGGCAGCACCGTGGCGCTGGGCGGCATGTGGTTCATGCAAATCAATAGCAAGCGCGCACCGTTCGACGACGTGAACTTCCGCAAGGCCGTGTCCTGCGCCATCGACCGCAAGGCCATCGCGCGGGACGTGCTGTACGGCCTGCTGGATGCCACAGCGACGCCGGCACCGACCGCGACCTCCTACTACAACAGCAAGGCCAACGCCCAGATTGATTATAATCCGGAGCGTGCGCGCAGCTTCCTGGCGCAGTCGAAATACGCCGGCAGGCCGGAATTCGAGCTGCTGGTCCCGTCCATCCCCTATCTGTTCGACGCCAAGGATAGCGCGGTGGTGATGCAGTCACAGCTCGCCGCCGTCGGCATCACCATGAAGATCACGCTGATGGAACAACCACAGATCCTGACGCGCGCGCAGGCGGGCACGCAGGTGGCTTCGCTGATGCCACTGATGGCGCCGGCCGACCCCACCTTCATCATCCAGATCTGCTACACCGCTAACCAAGGCATGTCGCGCTCGTCGGGCTACACCAACCCGGCGTTGGATGCCCTGATCCAGGAAAGCTACCGCTACACCGACAGCGCGCGCCTCGACCCCGTGCTGATGCGCATCCAGGACCTGCTGGTGGAGGATTGCCCGGGCATCTGGCTCGGCTTTGTTGGCGTCGCCAATGCGTGGCGGGACGAGGTGCGCGGCTTCAAGCCCAACAGCGGCCTGTCCATGGCGCTGCGCGACGTGACGCTGGCCTGATGTGGGCCCTGCTCAACCGGCTGCTGGGCTCGCTCGGCGTGCTGCTTGGCGTCAGCATCGTGCTCTTCGCGCTGATCCACGCCAACCCCGTGTCGCCCGCCCGGGTGGTGCTGGGGATGGACGCGACGGAAGAGGACATCGCGCAGTTCGACGCCGACAACGGCCTGGACCGGCCGGTGGTGCAGCAATACCTGGATTGGGCGGGGCGCTCGCTGCGCGGCGACTTCGGCCGCTCGCTGGTGGACGACACCTCCATCACCCGCACCGTCGCCCAGACCCTGCCGGTGACGCTGGAGCTGGTGCTCTGGGCCTTCCTGCTGTCGCTGGTGCTGGCCGTGCCGCTCGGCATCCTGTCCGCGCTGCACGAGGACACATGGGTTGACCATGGCGCCCGGGCGCTGGCCACCATCGGCGTGTCGATCCCCGGCTTCTGGCTCGGGCTGATGTTGATCGCCTGGGGGGCCGTGGGCCTCGGCTGGTTTCCCGCCGGCGGCTACGTGCCGTGGTCGGAAGGGGTGGGGCCGCACCTGCGCTCGGTCACGCTGCCGGCCATCTCGCTCGGGCTATACTACGTCGCTATCATCAGCCGCATGACCCGTTCGGCCATGGGGGACGTCATGCTGGCGGACCATGTGCGGGTTTCGCGCGCCATGGGGCTGGGGCGTGGGCGGATCATGACCTACGTGCTGCGGAACGCACTGAGCCCGGTGGTGACGGTGGCCGCCATGTCCTTCGGTTACATGTTCGGCTGGGCGCTGATCGTGGAGCAGGTCTTCACCATCCCCGGCATGTCGCGCGCACTGCTCAACGCCATCTTTCGCCGCGACTACATCGTGATCCTGGACGTGGTGCTGATCATCACCGCCATCTTCCTTTTGGCGAACCTGGTCGCGGACCTCCTCTACCGGCTGATCGACCCGCGGGTGGCGGAATGAGCGCGCTGCGCTCCCTGCTGCGCCGCCCCGCCGGCGCGGTGGGTGCCGCCATCGTGCTGGTGGTGGCCGCCGTGGCGCTGCTGGCACCCTGGCTCGCGCCCTACGACCCGCTGGCGGTGGACCTCGCCCGCAAGCTGGCGCCGCCCTCCGCCGCGCACTGGCTGGGCACCGACCAGACGGGGCGGGACGTCTTGAGCCGTCTGCTCTGGGGCGCACGCCCCTCGCTGGCCGTGGGCCTGCTGGCGGTGGTGATCGGTCTTCTCGGCGGCGTCACCCTCGGCGTCACCGCCGCCATGCTGCGCGGCTGGTGGGAACAGGTGGCGATGCGCAGCATGGATGGGCTCGCCTCCATCCCCATGCTGATCTGGGCCATCGCCATCGTCGGCATCATCGGCGTCGGCCCCTTACCCCTGGGCCCATTCATGCTGCCCAACGAAAGCAAGATCGTGCTGCTGGTCGGCGTCCTCTACATGCCGCCGCTGGCGCGCGTAGCGCATGGCGGGGCGCTGCTGGAGGCGCGGGCCGACTACGTTCAGGCCCGCCGCCTGCAAGGCGCGCGCACCCTGTCCATCATGCTGGGCGATGTGCTGCCAAACTGCCTGTCGCCGGTGGTGGTGCAGGCGACGCTGCTGATCGCGGTCGGCATCGTGGTGGAGGCGTCGTTGTCCTTCGTGGGGCTCGGCGTGGAGCCGCCGCTGCCAAGCTGGGGCGGCATGCTGGCCGATGCCCGGCGCTTCATCTTCTCGGGCGAGTGGTGGACCTACGTGTTCCCCGGCCTTGCCATTTCCGTCACCGTGATCGGCTTCAACCTGTTGGGCGACGCGCTGCGCGACACGCTGGACCCGCGCAAGACGGCTGGCGCCGGCCGGGTGGTGATCTGAGATGGCGCTGCTGGAGGTCGAGGACCTGCATGTCGGCTTTCCCGTCACCGGGCGGATGGTGGAGGTGGTGCGCGGCATCTCCTTCTCCATCGCCGCCGGCGAGGCGATGGGGCTGGTGGGCGAAAGCGGCTCGGGCAAGAGTCAGACGGCGCTGGCCATCATGGGCCTGCTGCGCAGCCCTGGCCGCGTCACCCGCGGTAGCATCCGCCTGGATGGGCAGGAGCTGACGGCGGCCGACGAGCGCAGCATGCGCCGGCTGCGCGGCGGCACCGTGTCCATCGTGTTCCAGGACGCGCTGTCGGGACTGAACCCGGTGTTTCCGATCGGCACGCAGCTGATGGACGTGATCGCGGCGCATCGCGGCTTGCGCGGACGCGCGGCGCGCGACCTCGCGGTGGAGGTGCTGGAGCTGGTGGGCATCCGCGATCCGGCGTCGCGCCTGCGGCAATACCCGCACCAGTTCTCAGGCGGCATGCGACAGCGCGTGCTGATTGCCATGGCGGTGGCCTGCCGCCCGAGGCTGCTGATCGCCGACGAGCCGACCACGGCGCTGGACGTGACGGTGCAGGCGCAGATCGTGGCGCTGCTGCACGACCTGCGCCGGAAGCTCGGCCTCGCGCTGCTGTTCATCACCCACAACCTCGACCTGATGGCCGAGATCTGCGACCGCGCCGTGGTGCTCTACGGCGGCATGGTGATGGAGGAGGCGCCGGTGGCCGAGCTGTTCGGCGCGCCACTGCAACCCTACAGCCGTGCGCTGCTGGAATGCGTGCCCCGGCTGCAGGACCGGCCAGGCGCGCTGCGGCCGATCGAGGGTGCATCCCCCGTGCCCGGGCTCCTCGGCGCCGGCTGCCCGTTCCAGCCGCGCTGCGCGCTGGCCGTACCGCGCTGCGCGGCGGAGCGCCCGCCGGAGCGGATGCGCGGGCCGCACCGCGTGGCCTGCTGGCAGGTGGCGTCGTGAGCGCGCCGCCGCTGCTGCTGCTGGAGAATATCACCAAGCGCTTCGAGCTAGAAAAACGCATGTTGCCCCGCCTGCTCGGCCGCCGCCGCCCGCTGCTGGCGGTGGACGACGTGACGCTGGCGGTGCCGCGCGGCGAGGTCACCGGTCTGGTCGGCGAGTCCGGCTGCGGCAAGTCCACCCTGGCGCGGATCATGCTGCGGCTGGAAGAGCCGACGGACGGGCGCGTGGTGCTGGGCGGCACCGACCTGACGGCGCTGCGCGGTGCCGCGCTGCGGCCCGAGCGGCGGCGCATGCAGATGGTGTTTCAGGACGCCGGCGCCTCACTGAACCCGCGCAAGACCGGGGCGCGCCTGCTGGACGAGGCGCTGGTGCTGGCGGGCGAAACGCCTGAGGGCCGAGCCTTCCGCGCCGCCGAGCTGATGCGGCAGGTCGGGCTCGACCCTGGGTTGCTGCAGCGCTTCCCGCACGAGCTGTCGGGTGGGCAGAAGCAGCGCCTGGCCATTGCCCGCGCCTTGGCCATGGGGCCGGAGGTGCTGGTGGCTGACGAGCCGGTTTCCGCGCTCGACGTGTCGCTGCAGTCGCAGATCATGCGGCTGCTGATGGAGCTGCGCGACCGGCTGGGGCTGACCATGGTCTTCATCAGCCACGACCTAGCGCTGGTGCACCACCTCTGCGCCTCCGTCGCGGTGATGAGCGCGGGGCGCATCGTGGAGCAGGGCCACCCGCGCGACGTCTTGCGCGATCCGCAGCACCCCTACACCCGCCGCCTGCTGGCCGCCGTGCCCGGCAGCCGGCGCCTGGCGGAACAGGAGCAACCCGCATGACCGACAGCCTGGGCTGGCGCCGCACCTTCGGCGTGCTGGTACCCTCCACCAACACCTCCGTGCAGCCGGAGTTCGACAGCATGCGACCGCCGGGCGTGACCAACCATATCAGCCGCATCCGCATCCCCAACCTGCCGCTCAACAGCGACGACGATTTCAACGAGCTGATCCGCCTGATCATGGCGGCGCAGGACGAGGCGATCGACAGCGTGATGTCGGCCGAGCCCGACCAGCTCGTGCTCGGCATCTCGGCCGAAACCTTTTGGGACGGGCTGGGCGCCAGCCAGATGCTGAAGCGCCAGCTGGAAGCTCGCACCGGCCTGCCGGTGTCCATGGGCTCGGATGCCTGCCACGCGGCGCTGGAGCGGATCGGCGCCCGGCGCATCGCGGTGATCACGCCCTATTTTCCGGTGGGCGACCGCAACGTGGTGCGGTTTTTCGAGGAAAGCGGTTACGCCGTCGCCCGCATTCGCGGCCTGTCCTGTTCCAGCCCCGTGGCCATCGCGCGGGTGACGCGCGCCGAACTGGTCGCCGCGCTGCGGGCCGTGGACGGCAACGACGTGGACGCCATCGTCCAGGTCGGCACCAACCTCGCCATGGCGGCGCTGGCGCCGGAGGCCGAGCTTTGGCTGGGCAAGCCGGTGATCGCCATCAACACGGCCATCTACTGGCACGCGCTTCGCACCGCTGGCATCGCCGATGCGGTGGAGGGCTGGGGCCCGCTGCTGGCGCGGCACTGAGCGCCGAGCATAATCTTTCTGAACCAGGAGCAGAAACCATGGATCTGGGCGTTTTCATTCCCATCGGCAGCAACGGCTGGCTGATCTCGACGACCTCGCCGCGCTACAAGCCGAGCTTCGCGCTGAACCGCGAGGTGGTGCAGCGGGCGGAGAAATACGGCTTCGAGTTCGCGCTTTCCATGATCAAGCTGCGCGGCTTCGGCGGCGAAAGCGAGTTCTGGGACCACGCGCTGGAAAGCTTCACCCTGATGTCGGCGCTGGCGGCGGTGACCGAGAAGATCCGCCTCTACGCCTCCACCGCCGTGCTGACCCTGCCGCCGGCGCTGGCGGCGCGCATGGTCTCGACCATCGACAGCGTGGCGCCCGGGCGGATCGGCGTGAACATCGTCTCGGGCTGGCAGGAAGCCGAATACAGCCAGATGGGCCTGTGGCCGGGGCAGGAGCATTACGCGCGGCGCTACCAGTATTGCTCGGAATACGTGCAGGTGATGAAGGACCTGTGGGAAACCGGGCGGTCGGACCTGCAGGGCGACTACTTCCGGATGACCGACTGCGTGCTGAGCCCGCGGCCGGAGCGGCCGGTGCCGATCGTGGCGGCCGGCCAGTCCGGCGCGGGCGTGGCCTTTGCCGCGCAGCACGCCGACTACAACTTCTGCCTCGGCTCGGGCGTCAACACGCCGACGGCCTTCGCGCCATCCATCGCGCGGCTGGTGGAGGAGTCGGCCAGGACCGGGCGCGACGTCGGCTCCTATGTGCTGTTCATGGTGATCGCCGACGAGACGGACGCGGCGGCGATGGCGAAGTGGGAGCACTATAAGGCGGGCAAGGACAGCAAGGCGCTGGGCTGGCTGGACCAGCAGGCGAACAACGACGCCGCGGCCGATGCCAGCTCGACGGCCAGGGCGATGACCAACCCGGTGTCGATGGTGAACTTCAACATGGGGACGCTGGTGGGTTCCTATCAATCCGTGGCGCGGATGATGGACGAGATGGAGGGCATTCCCGGCCTGAAGGGCGTGATGCTCACCTTCGACGACTTCGTGGAAGGGATCGACGCCTTCGGCACACGCGTCCAGCCGCTCATGCACAGCCGCCGGCACGTCATGGCCCCTGCCTGACGGATGTTGCCCGTCAAAGGCTGACACCCCGCGCTCCATCTGGCCACGGGTCGGATGGTGTCGCGACGGAGCGGGCGGGGCTGAGCCTCAAGCTCTGGCCGTGAACCAAGCAGCCGCCGCGGCCTGCGTTGAGACGGGGTAACTGCGAGAGCGTGGGCAAATTTTGCAGCATGATCTGCGGGATGCAGGAATGGCATGCTAACAGGTTGGAAAACACACAACGCCACACTGTCGAGCGTCGATCATAGCGGTTTTCGTCTTTCCGCCTGCCTCATACGCCGGACTGTGGCCCCGCTTCATGGGCCGATCCCATACTGACGCGAAGACCGCCAGATTTTTACGCAGTGCGCAGACCGGGTATAACCAGGCAGCCCTGGAGAAAGCCTTATGCGCGTTTCTGAACGTCGCGATCGTATTGTTGAACTGCTGGTCGAGCATCGGCGAATGACCGTCGAGACACTGGCTCGACAGCTTGGGGCATCACAAGAAACGATTCGCCGGGACCTGACAGACCTCGCCGCCCGCGACAGGCTGCACAAGTTCCACGGCGGCGCCATGCTGCCCGACCGGATGGCGGAGGACGCCTTTGCCCTGCGCATGGCCGAGAACCAGTCGGCCAAGCAAGCGATCGGCACGGCGGCTGCCCGGCTGTTCGCGCCGGGTGACACGCTGTTCGTGGACACGGGTTCCACCACACTCGCCTTCGCGACGGCGCTGGCGCGGCGGGACGGGCTGACGGTGATCACCAATTCCGTCGGCATCGCGCAACAGATGTCACGCAACGGCAACCGGGCCTTCCTACTGGGCGGCGAGCACCGGCATGAGGCAGGCGAGAACATCGGCCCGCTCGTGTTGCAGCAACTCGCCGGCTTTCAGCCGGACCACGCGGTGCTGACGGTGGGTGGCATCACCGCGAGCGGCGTGCACGACTTCGACCTGGAGGAAGCCGAGATCGCACGGTCCATGATCGAGCGCAGCCGGCAGGTCACGGTGCTGGCGGATTCCAGCAAGTTCGACCGGGCCGCCCTGTTCCACCTGTGCCCCCTGTCGCGCCTGGGCCGGCTGGTGACCGACCGCGCACCCGCGCCGCCGCTGCTGGCCGCCCTGCGGGGGGCGGGGGTGGAGGTGATCCTGGCATCAACCGAAATATGACCGAATCAACATTCAGTCTGGCCGCTTTTGACCGATCGGTCATATATGATGGGCATGACCGACGCGCAGGCTGAACAGCACCCTTCCTTCGACATCGCCATCATCGGCGCCGGGGTGGTGGGCTGCGCGGCCTTCCGGGAATACAGCATGGCGGGCCTTCGGGTGGCGCTGCTGGAACGTGGGGCGGACATCCTGAGCGGCGCTAGCAAGGCCAATAGTGCCCTGCTGCATACCGGCTTCGACGCCGTGCCGGGCAGCCTGGAATCTGCCCTGATGCGGGAAGGCTATGCCCGCTACCGCGCCATCCACGCCAAGCTGGGCCTGCCGCTGCTGCAAACCACGGCCATCGTGGTGGCCTGGACGGAAGCCGACCTCGCCGCGCTGCCCGGCATCGTCGCCCGCGCCCATGCCAACGGGGTGGACGACGTGCGGCAGATCACCGCTGATGAGGTGCGGGCACGCGAACCGCATCTGGCGCCGGACCTGCTGGGCGGCGTGCTGGTGCCGGGGGAGGCGGTGATCGACGCCTGGTCCGCCCCGCTGGCCTATGCCCACCAGGCGCTGGCGCATGGCGGCACCCTGCTGCGCGGCACCGCCGTGACGGGTGGCACGCGGCATGGCACGGGCTGGTTGCTGCAAACCTCCGCCGGGCCGCTGCGCGCCGGGGTGGTGGTGAACTGCGCCGGCAACCAGGGCGACATCGTGGAAGCCATCGCCCGCCCCAGCCCCTTCGAGATCCGCCCGCGCAAGGGGCAGTTCGTGGTGCTGGACAAGACCGCCCACGCCCTGGCCCACGCCATCATCCTGCCGGTGCCCAACGAGCGCACCAAGGGCGTGGTGATCAGCCGCACCGCCTTCGGCAACCTCCTGGTCGGCCCCACGGCCGAGGAGCAGACCGACCGCGACACCGCCACGGTGGAGGAGGAGGCACTGGCCACGCTGGTGCGGCAGGGCGCACGCATGATCCCGTCCCTGGCGGCCGAGCCGGTCACCGCCACCTATGCCGGCCTGCGCCCCGCCACGCAGTTCAAGGACTACCAGATCGAGGCGCTGGCGGAGCAGCGCTGGGTCACGGTGGGCGGCATCCGCTCCACGGGGTTGACGGGCTCGCTGGGCATCGCGGCATTTCTGCTCCGGCTCTACGAGCAGCATTTCGGCCCCCTGCCGCCGCCGCCCGAACCCATCTGGACCCCCGTTCCCAACCTGGCCGAGGCACTGCCCCGCCCCTGGCAGCAGCCCGGCCGGGACGAGATCGTCTGCCATTGCGAGATGGTGACGCGCGCCGAGATCGTGGCGGCGCTGGAAGGCCCGCTGCCCGCGGGCGACCTGGGCGGGCTGAAGCGGCGCACCCGCTGCATGATGGGGCGCTGCCAGGGCTTCTACTGCACCCGCCGGGTCCTGGAGATCGCGTCACCGCACCTGCCCGGGCTGGCGGAGGCGGCGCGATGACGCGCCCGGTCATCATCATCGGCGGCGGCCCGGCCGGCCTCACCGCCGCGCGGACCCTGATCAGCGCCGGGCTGCAAGACGTGCTGGTGCTGGAACGCAACCCGGAGGCCGGCGGCCTGCCGCGCTTCGCGGCGCATCCAGGCTGGGGCATGCTGGACTTTCACCGCCTGTGGAACGGCCCCCGCTACGCGCGGGAACTGGTGCACGCGGCGTCCGGTGCCGAGATCCGCACCAACGCCAGCGTCGTGGGGCTGCAGCCCGGCGGCGGGGTGGAGGTCAGCACGGGCGCGGGCATGGAGACGCTGCGGGCCCGCGCCGTGCTGCTGGCCGCCGGCATCCGCGAGATGCCGCGCAGCGCCCGGCTGCTGTCCGGCACCCGCCCCTGGGGCGTGGTCAGCACCGGCGCGTTCCAGGAAATGGTGTATGCCGGCGGCCTGCGGCCTTTTCACCGTCCGGTGATCCTGGGCACGGAGCTGGTGTCGTTTTCCGCCCTGCTCACCGCCCGCCACGCCGGCATCCGCCCGGTGGCCATGATCGAGCCCGAGGACCGCATCACCGCCCGCCGCCCGGGCGACTGGGTGGCGCGGCTGCTGCTGCGCGTGCCCGTCCTGACCCGGACGCGCCTGGTGGCCGTGGAAGGCCAGCCCCGCGTGGAAGCCGTGGTGGTGGAGCGCGACGGCCAGCGGGAGCGCATCGCCTGCGACGGCGTCATCCTGTCCGGCCGCTTCGTGCCGGAAGCCTCGCTGGCGCGCGCGGCGCATCTGGCGATGGACAGTGGCACGGGCGGCCCGGCCATCGACACGCATTGGCGCTGTTCCGACCCCGCCTTCTTTGCCGCCGGCAACGTGCTGCGCCCGGTGGAACATTCCGGCGCCGCCGCGCAGGAAGGCGCTGCCGCCGCGCGCAGCATGCTGCGGGCCCTGGGCGGCACCCTGCCGCCGCCCGATGCCGCTGTGGCGGTGCAGGCGGCCGGCGCGCTGCGCTACGTGTATCCACAGCGCGTGCTGCCGGGGGAAGGGCGGGTGCGCCTGCTGGCGCGGGTTGGCACGGCCCAGCAGGGGCGGCTGCGGGTTTCGGCCGGCGGGCGGGTGCTGTGGCAGCGCCACATCAGCGCCCTGCCGGAACGCCGCGTGACGATCCCGCTGGATACCGACCTGCTGGACGGCGCCTCCGGCGTCACGGTGGAGCTGGCATGAGCGGGGTGCTGGCGCTCGACCAGGGCACCACCTCCAGCAAGGCCTATCTGTGGCGGGATGGTGGGCTCACCCTGGTGGGGCAACGCAAGCACCGGCAGATCCGGCCCCGCCCCGGCTGGGTGGAACACGACGCCGGAGAAATCCTGTCGCACTTGGGGGAGTTGCTCCGCCTCGCCGGCCCCTGCGCCGCCGTCGGGCTGGCCAACCAGGGCGAAACGGTGGTGGCCTGGGACGCCGAAACCGGCCAGCCGCTGCACCACGCCATCGTCTGGCAGGACGAGCGCACCGCCGATGCCCTGGCCCGCCTCAAGGCCCAGGGCGTGGAAGCCCTGACGCTGGAACGCGCCGGCCTGCCGCTGGACGCCTATTTCTCCGCCGGCAAGCTGCGCTGGCTGCTGGACCATGCCGAGGGCGCCCGCGCGCTGCTGCGCCAGGGTCGGCTGCGGCTCGGCACCAGCGACGCCTTCTTTCTGCACCGGCTGGCCGGTTGGTGCGCCACGGACCCGTCCACCGCTTCCCGCACCAGCCTGATGGACCTGCGGCGCCTGTGCTGGGATGCGGAGCTCTGCGCCGCCTTCGGCGTGCCGGTGGAATGCCTGCCGGAGATCCGCCCCACCACCGGCGACTTCGGCGTGACAGCCGGCGGTGCCCGGGTGGTGGCCAGCGTCGTGGACCAGCAGGCCTCGCTGTTCGGCCATGGCTGCCGCGCGGCGGGGGATCTCAAGATCACCTTCGGCACCGGTGCCTTCGCACTGGGCCTGACCGGTGCCGCGCCCGTTTCCGACAACACCGGCGGGCTGCTGCCCACCTGTGCCTGGCAGATGGAAGGCCAGCCGCCGCTCTTTGCGCTGGACGGCGGCATGCTGACCGCCGGCGCCGCCGTGGAATGGCTGCGCGACTGCGGCCTGTTGCCCGGCGGCCATGCGGAGCTGGACGGCTTCACCGGCCCCAGCGCCATCCAGCGCGGGCTGGCCTTCGTGCCGGCGCTGGCCGGGCTGGGCAGCCCGCACTGGGACCGGGCGACGCGCGGCACCTGGCTGGGGCTCGACCTGTCCACCGGCCCGGCGGATCTGCGGCGTGCCGTGCTGGAAGGCATCGCGTTGCGGGCGGCGGAGCTGGTGCGGAGCCTGCACGGCGCGCTGGGCGGCGGCACCGGGCGCATCGCGGTGGATGGCGGGCTGAGCCGCAGCGGCTACTTCACCCAATTCCTGGCGGATGCGCTCGATGCGCCCGTGGAGGTCGCGGGCTCCGCCGATGTCACGGCGCTGGGCGTGCTGCACCTGTGCCTGGAAGCGCTGGGCCGCCCGGAGCGCCCGGCGCCCGACGGCACCCGCCGCGTGCTGCCGGAAGCGCCGGTTCCCGCCGCGCTGCACGCCCGCTTCGCCCGCGCCGTGGAACTGGCGCGGGGCTGGCCGGGCGGCTGAGCGGCCTCAGCCGCGCCGGACGTTCCAGAAGGTCGCGAAGCCCGGCAGGATGCCCTGCAGGTCGGACCGATAGGCCGTCGGCTGGATGTACTGCCCGAAGGGCAGGTAGGGCGCATCCACTTCCAGCGCTTGGCGCTGGATGTCCTCCGCCACCTTCTTCTGCGCGGCGAGGTCGGGTGCGGCGAACCACTGGTCGCGCAGGGTCTCCAGCCGCTCGCTCTGCGGCCAGCCGAAGAAGCTGCCATTGCCGCGCAGCATCAGGTGCCCCGCCGGGTCCAGCTGGTCCATTCCTGCCCAGGAGGAGCAGTAGCAGCTCCAACCGCCTTTGTCCGTCGGCTCCTTGCTGGAGCGGCGCTGGATCACGGTGCCCCAGTCCACCGCCTGGTATTCGACGTTCAGCCCCACCTTCTGCATCATGTCGGCGGCGACATCGCAGGCATTCTTGACGTTGGGCACGTCCTGCCCCGCCAGCATCACCACCTTCTCGCCCTTGTAGCCGGCGTCCTGGATGGCCTTGCGCACCTTGTCCAGGTCGCGCGGGCCGGTGAGAGTCGCCATGCCGGTGTCGCTGGCCATGGGCGTGCCGGGGCAGAACACACCGACGCCGGTGCGGTACAGGTCCGGATTGTCGCCCACCTGCGCCTGCATGAAGTCGTCCTGCACGATGGCGCCGAGCAGGGCGCGACGGATGGCCGGATTGTCGAAGGGCTTGGACAAGGTGTTCATGCGCATGGTCGGGATCAGCCCGGTGGGGTCGGTGATCTCCACCTTCACGTTGCGGCCGCGCCTGAGCATCGGCAGCAGGTCGTGCAGCGGGAACTCCCACCAGTCAGCTTCGCCGCTTTGCAGCGCGCCGGCCGCCGTGGCCGGGTCCGGCACCACGTTCCATTCAACGCGGTCGAAATGCACGACCTTGGGGCCACCGGTCCAGCCGGGGGTGCCGCCCTCGCGCGGCTTGTAGTCGGCGAACTTCTCGTACACGACGCGGGCGCCGGCCACGCGCTCATCCGCCTTGAAACGGAAGGGGCCGGAGCCGACCATCTCCGTCACCTGCGTGAAGGCATCGGTCTGCGCCAGCCGCTCCGGCATGATGGCGCACATCAGCGACGGCGCCTTGCCCAGCGCGTTGGGCAGCAGCGGGAAGGGCGCCTTCATGCGGAACACCACCGTGCGGTCGTCGGCCGCGGACAGCTCGTCGGTGGCCGCCATCAACGCCTGGCCAAAGGCGTCACGCTTGGCCCAGCGCCGGATGCTGGCCACGCAATCCCGTGCCAGCACGGGCTGACCGTCATGGAAGCGCAGGCCCGGGCGCAGCGTGATGCGCCACAGCTTGCCGCCATCCTCCGCCGCCGCGCCTTCCGCCATCTGCGGCACCGGGCGCAGGTTGGCGTCCATGCCGAACAGGGTGTCGAACACCATGTAGGCGTGGTTGCGGGTGACGTAGGCGGTGGTCCAGACTGGGTCCAGCACCGCGAGGTCGGCCTGGGGAATGAACTTCAGCACCCGCTGACCCTGCGCCGCCACGAGCGAGGGCATGGACAACATGGCGCCCGAGGCGGCGGCGGTCATCAGCAGGCTGCGGCGCAACATCTGAGCTATTCTCCGGCTTCAGGCAAAGGGGACACGGCGCCGGCACAGTGCCAAGCTCCTGTTCGACCGGAAGCCTAGATTGCATCCGCCCATTCAGTCAATATTTCCACAAAAATTGACTATATGGACATCAGGAGCACAGCTTGGATCACCCCGTCGGCCCAGCTTCGCTTTCCCACAGGCAATGGTGCCGGCGGACCCTCTACTCGAGGTGAGCACTGATCCGGCGCCGATCACTTCATATTCTTCAGTGACCACCGCATTCAGCGCGGCAGCCGTCGTGTATCCGGCCGTCGCGGAAGGCTGTCACGGCAGGTGAGTATCATTCGGCATTCTGGGAACACCGGCCATCTGCCTGATAGAGAGGCTGAATGGGCACTAGCATTTCGTCGTCGAACGAAGGAACGAAGCGCTTCACTGGAAAATCTCCGAATGACCGCGAAACGACTTTCGGTCCGGCTTCTCAGAAAGCCACCATCCAGCCCCCTGCCGAAGACCTACGGCGTCACGGAAACACCATCTGGCCAGTTGTTCATGCGCTCACACGGATGTGGACAAAACATCTCGGCCCGGACGCGTTGTGGGTCTGATACGGATCGCCGGGAAACGCGACGATATCATTGCTGCATGTCTACCAAATCCCACTGCGCCGCGGAAACTGGACTACACAATATATCGGTGCATAGAACGATTTAGCGTTTGCACCGGCAACGCATCATCTGGTCGGAGATATCATGCTGCCGCCCCATCGCCAGCTCCACCTGGGCCTCTTCCTTCTTTCAACAGGCCACCATATCGCCGGCTGGCGCGCTGCCGATGCCTGGGCTGGAATGCCCATGGACTTCGGCATCTATGCCCAGGTTGCGAAGCTGGCGGAGGCCTCCTGCTTCGACATGGTATTTCTGGCCGACAACAATTGCGTGCCACAAACTGATTGGCCGGCGGTCCGCCGAACGACACGCGAGCATATCCTGGAGCCGATAGCCCTGCTTTCGGCGCTCGCCGTCGTGACCCAACGGATTGGCCTCGTTGCCACGGGCTCCACCACCTATTCCGAGCCATATCACGTGGCTCGCAGCTTCGGCACGCTGGATCATCTTTCCCGCGGCCGCGCCGGGTGGAACATCGTCACGACGTCCAACGCCAATGAAGCCTGGAACTTCGGGCGGGACGCTCATCTGGCCCATGCGGATCGGTACCGCCGCGCTGCCAGTTTTGTGGATGTCGCGAAGGGGCTTTGGGATAGCTTCGATGACGATGCGTTTTTGAAGGACAAGGCGAGCGGCATTTATTTCGACGCCGGCAAGCTCAACATTCTGGATCATCAGGATGAGCACTTTTCGGTTCGCGGGCCGCTGAACCTGTCCCGCCCGCCACAAGGCTATCCCGTGCTGGTGCAGGCCGGTGGCTCCGATGCCGGGCGGGATCTCGCGGCACGACAGGCGGAGGTGATCTTCTCAGTCAGTCAGACCTTGCCGGAGGCGCAGGCCTTCTACGCTGACATCAAGGCGCGTGTGGCGGGCCAGGGCCGCGACGCCGCTGCCGTCAAGGTCATGCCGGGCTTTTTTCCCGTGGTCGCACCCTCCCGAGCAGAAGCGGAGGACCAGATGGCCGTCCTGCAAAAGCTCCTGCATCCGGATGTCGGCCTGTCCCTCCTGTCCTTCCTGACCGGCGGCTTCGACTTCACGCCATATGATGTCGATGGTCCCCTGCCCGAACTGCCCGATACAGATGTCGGCAAGGCACGGCTTCGGGTCATCGCTGACCTGGCACGCCGAGAGAACCTCAGCATCCGGCAGCTCTACGAACGGATCGCCGTATCCCGCGGCCACAGCATGGTCGTGGGCAGCGCGGAGGAGGTGGCGGACCACATGCAGGAATGGTTTGAAGGCGGCGGTGCCGACGGCTTCAACGTCATGCCGCCCACCTTCCCAGCAGGATTTGAGGCCTTCACCAACCTCGTGGTTCCCCTTCTCCAGCGACGTGGTTTATTTCGCACTGCCTATAGTGGTTCGACCTTGCGCGACCATCTTGGCCTTCCCCGTCCGCCACGCGAAGCGCGTGGGCATGTCGCATTGTCCGACTGACCTTTGCAGGAATTCGCCGTGACCACAGCCCTGACCCGCCGTTCCACTCTTGGCTTGCTGTCTGCTCCGCTTCTGGCTCGCTCCGCCCTGGCACAGGGCACCGACTGGAAGCCGGACCGACCTGTTCGCATCATCGTTCCTTTCCCGGCAGGCGGCGGCCTGGACCTGGTGGGCCGGGTGCTGGCCGAAGCGATTTCCCCTGTCCTGGGCCAACCTGTTGTCGTGGAGAACCGCTCCGGGGCCGCGGGCGCGCTCGGCATCGAGCAGGTCTTTCATGCGGCCCCGGATGGCCACACCCTGGGCATCACCAGCGCCGGCAACATCACCATCGGTCCACTATTGCGCCGCACGCCCTACGCACCGATGGCGATGACCCATGTCAGCCGCCTGACCACAAGCCCGCTGCTGCTGATGACGCGGAAGGATCTCCCCGCAACGGACCTCGATGCCTTTATTGCCTGGGCCCGCGCGAAGCCGGAGGAAGTGCGGTTCGGCTCCGGTGGCATCGGTTCTTCCACTCACTTGGCGCTTGAGTTGATGAATGTTCGGATGAACACGCAGATGCTGCATGTGCCGTATCGGGGCACGACGCCGCTGCTGACGGACCTTGCCGCCGGCAATGTCGATATCGGCTTCAGCGATGCGGCCGGTTGGCCCATGGTAGAGCAAGGAACGCTGCGCTTGCTGGCCGTTTCCACGGCCGAGGCCTGGCCCCGCAGTCCAACCACGCCCACCTTGGACAGCCGCCTCGGAGACTTCCGCGTCAGCAACTGGTATGGGCTGGTGGCTCCGCCTGCGCTGCCAGCACCGATCCTGGCCAAGCTGGAGACCGTCACGGCGGAAGCACTGGCACTTCCGACCGTGCAATCGGTTTATGCGTCATCTGGCTTTACGGCCTCGGCGATGCCGCAGGCGCTGTTTCAACCCTATCTGGCGCGTGAAATAGCTCTCTGGAACGACGTGATCAACGCGGCCAAGATCGAGCGTGAGAATTGACGTAATCCATGCGCTTCATTCGATTGATCAACAATAATGCAACATGGTCACGTTCATGGCCTCGGACATCCAGTTCATTCGATACACTGCGCGGAAGGTCAGGCATTCGGAACGCTAGGACGATGGCAATCTTCTCTTTCGCCAAAACCGATGAATGGATGACTTGGAAGCAGCTTCAGGCACCTGACACCTTACCCTCGATCCAGGCGGCATGGGCAAACAAAGTCTCGTCTGCCTGGGGTGCGCCCAGCAGTTGCATGCCCAAGGGGAGGTTGGCCGATGTCAGCACTGGCAGCGTCACCACAGGGCCGCCCAGAAACGACCCCGGCACAACAAAGATCGGGTCGCCGGTGGTTTCCAGGCCAACCGGTGCCGCGCCTGGCGCGGTGACGCTGACCAGCCCATCGCAGCGTTCCATCAGCGCCGCGAAGCGCTCGCGCGCCATCTGGCGGCGTTCCAGCAGCCCCTGATAGTCAGCGCGGGTCATATGGCGCCCTGTTTCAGCGCGGTCCCGGGAAGACTGGCTGACGGCGGCGGCATCCCGTGCCAGATAGGCATTGAGCGGCCACCGCCATTCCCAGGCATTCAGGCCAAGCGTGACGGCCCGCGCCTCCGCCGTGGCCTGTTCCACCGCCGCCAGTTCCGGACAGGTCTCCGGGACCAGGATTTCGACACCGGCGGCACGCAGGCGCTCCAGCGCGACCTCCAGACCCGCCCGGGCATCGGCCGCCAGCAGCGGCCAACCCGCGGTGCGCAGCAGCGCCAGACGGCGCGGCGCGTGGGGCTCCGGCGGCAGCAGTGGCCCGCCGATGCCGGGGCTGCCAGGATCGCCGCCCACCACGTCAGCCACCGCGCGGGCCAGCACCCAGGCATCGGCCAGGCTGGCGGCCAGTGTGCCGGTGCAGCTCTGGCTCAGGAAGTCGAGGCTGCCACCGCGGTTGATCCCGCCGACGCTGGGCTTGTAGCCGTGCACGCCGCAGAACCCCGCGGGCCGAATGATCGACCCCACCACCTGCGTGCCAAGTGCGCCTGCCACCATGCCCGCCGCGACCGCCGCCGCTGAGCCGCTGCTGCTGCCGCCCGGGGTCCGGGCGGTGTCCCAGGGGTTGCGGGTGCCGCGCGGCTCGCTGGAAGCGAACTCGGTGGTGACCGTCTTGCCCAGGATCACGGCGCCGCATTCACGCAGCGCCTGGGCGCTGGCGGCACTGAAGCGTGGCTGGTAGCCGTCATAAAGTGACGAGCCCATGCCCGTCGGCATGTCGTCCGTGTCGATGGTATCCTTGACCCCTACCGGCATGCCGTCGATGGCCGAAAGCGGGCGCCCGTCTTTCCAACGGGCCGTGGCGGCGTCGGCCGCGCGGCGGGCGCCTTCGAGATCGATCCAGGTGAAGGCGGCCACCGCTGGTTCCCAGCGCTTCAGGTCTTCCACGCAGGCCTCCAGAAACGCGCGTGGTGTGTCCCGCCCGTCCGGAAAGGTGGCGCTGGCGGAGTGGAAGGCGCGGCTGCGGGGTTGGGCGGTGGACATGCTGCTGCCTCGAAAACTGTGACGGCCATGGCCCACGCAAACGGCGTGCCGAGCCAGGGGCCGGGTGGCATGTGAATTGCTTTACCTTCATCCATGTGCAGTGCACTCAGGTGCTGCCATGGCAATGCGAGGACCCCATGAGCCCGCGAACCATGCCCAAGGTGGAACTCCGTTCGGTGCAACAGCGCTTCAGGCGTCCGGACGGGAGCGAGTTTGTGGCGCTGGAAGGGGTGGACCTGTCCATCGACCCCGGTACCTTTGTCAGTCTCATCGGTCCCTCCGGCTGCGGCAAAAGCACCATCTTCAACGCCATGGCCGGATTGCTGACACCCAGTGACGGGGTGATCGTCATCGACGGCCAGGATGCGACCGGCACCATCGGCCGCGTCGGCTACATGCTGCAGAAGGACCTTCTGCTGCCCTGGCGCACGGTGCTGGACAACGTGATCCTGGGCCTGGAGATCCGCGGCGCCTCGGTGCGGGAAGCGAGGGCCTATGCCTTGCCCTATCTGCACCGCTACGGCCTGGGCGGGTTCGAGAACGCCTACCCATCGGCCCTGTCCGGCGGCATGCGGCAGCGCGCGGCGCTGTTACGCACCCTGTTGTTCGACACCGAGATCGTGCTGCTTGACGAGCCGTTCGGCGCTCTGGACGCGCAGACCCGGTCGCGCATGCAGGAATGGCTGCTGCAGATTTGGCAGGACTTCCGCAAGACCGTGGTGTTCGTCACGCATGACGTCGAGGAAGCCGTCTACCTGTCCGACACGATTTATGTGATGGCGGCGCGCCCCGGTCGCGTGGTGGCCAAGCTGGACGTGCCGCTGCGCCGCCCGCGCCCGCGCTCGATCGTGCTGGGGGCGGACTTCGTGGCGCTGAAGGAGCAGTGCCTCGATCTGCTTGGACACACTCTCATGGACGACGCCCACGCCGCCTGACACCACCGCGAACCGAGCGCCCCGAGGAGAGCCATCCGCATGCTGCAAAGCCCCGCGCCCCCGTCACCTCCCGATGCGTCCATGGCCAGCGGCGTGTCACCGCCAAGGCCGCGGCTGGCACCTTTCAAGGCGCGCCGGTTGCCGCAGGAACGCGTCTGGCCCGGCTGGATGATCCTGGCGGCGCAGCTCGGCATCCTCGCGGTCGCGATCGGTGCCTGGGAGTATGGCGCCGCAACGGGTGCGGTGGACGCCTTCTTCTGGTCGCGCCCCTCCGCCATCGCCCAGACCTTCATGCTCTTTCTGGAAGGCGGCGATGCGGCCATCGACGCGTGGTACACCTTCCGCGCCACCATCCTGGGCTTCGTGCTCGGCACGGTGTGCGGCACGGCCTGGGGGCTGTCCTTCTGGTGGTCACGCAACTACGCGGCGATCGTGCAGCCCTACATCATCTGCTTCGAGTCCATCCCGAAGCTGGCGCTGGCGCCGCTGGTGATCCTGGTCTTTGGCATCGGGCTCGGCTCCAAGGTCGCGCTGGGCATGGCGCTGACGGTGATCGTGTCGGCGCTGACCACTTATTCCGGCGTCAAGGCGGTGGACCGCGACCATGAGCGGCTGCTCTATTCGCTCGGCGCCTCGCGGTGGCAAGTCTTTCGCAAACTGGTGGTGCCCGCCTGCCTGCCCTGGGGCATTTCCGTGCTGCGCGTCAACATCGGCCTGGCGTTGACGGGCGCCGTGGTGGGCGAGTTCATCTCGTCCCAGCACGGCCTCGGCCGCACCATCCTGTATGCCGGCCAGACCTATGAGATCGGCCTCGTCTGGGTAGCGGTGCTCGTGCTCTCCGCCATGTCGGTGCTGATGTACGTCGCGGTGTCGCAGCTCGAACGCGTGCTCATGAAGCACATTCGTCACTGACAAGGAGGGAAAACCCATGTTGCTCCTGTCCCGTCGCCCTCTGCTGCTGGCCGCAGCGGCGTCCCTGGCCGCACCCCGGATCGCCCGCGCGCAGAAGCGCGAGATCATCGTGGCCGAGCCCGGCCACCTGGTCGGCTACCTTCCGCTCTACCTGGCGCAGCACAAGGGTTTCTTCGCCGAGGAGGGGCTCGACCTGAAGGTCCTGACGGTGGAAGGCGGCGCCAGCCATACCAATGCTGTGCTGACGCGGCAGGCCTTCGCCTTTATCGGCGGGCCGGAGCACAATGCCTTTGCCAAGGCGAAGGGCGCGGAACTGCGGGCCGTGTGCAACGTCGTGGACCGCGGCAACGTCTACTTCGTGGCGCGCAAGGGCACGGCACCGCAAGGCCGCGACTTCGCGGCCTTCGTGCACGGCAAGACCATCGCGACCGGCCTGTTCGGCGGCACGCCCAACTCCATCACGCGCTTTCTGCTGCGCGAGTGGAACCTGGATGCCAGACGGGACGTGACGCTGAGCGAATTGGCCAATGCACCGATCTTCGCTGCCATGCGCGCCCGTGCCGCCGACGTGGCGGTGGTGGCCGAGCCGATCCTGACCCAGGGCATGACCCAGGGTGTCTGGGACGCGCCGTGGTTCAATGTGCCGCGCGAATTCGGCCCCTATGCCTATTCGACGCTGAACGTCCGGCTGGAAACGGTGCAGAACGACCCGAAGCTGGTGGAGGGCTTTGTGCGTTCCGTGGCGCGCGGTCTGAAGGCCGCCTACGCCGACCCCGCAGCGGCGGCCGACTTCGCCCGCCGCGAATGGCCCACCGCCCCCGCGCAGGACCTGAAGGCGACGCTGGACCGGAGCTTCGCTGATGAGCTGTGGAGCCATGACGGCATGATCAGTGCCGCCTCGTGGGACACGGCGCACCGTATTGTCCGTTCCGCCGACATCCTGAAGACCGACGTGCCTTACGATGCGATCATCGACATGCAGTTCCAGCAACGCGTCGCCGCCAGCATTTAAGGAGAACGACCATGAGCAGCACCGACGAACCCGTGTGGAACAAGTTCCTGACGGAGCGCGACAAGGCCGTCTTCGCCGCCGCCGGATACGGCGCGCGCCAGGGCTTCGGCAAGCGCCCGGCCCTGGTGATCATCGACGTCAACTATGCCTTCTGTGGTGACAAGCCCGAGCCGATCCTGGAATCGATCAAGCGCTGGCGGAATTCCTGCGGCGAGGAAGCCTGGGACGGCGTCGCCGCCATCGCGAAGCTGGTCATGGCCGCGCGCGCCAAGGGTTTGCCGATCATCTACACCACCGGCACCCGCCGCGCCGACAACTGGGATGCCGGCTCCTGGTCCTGGAAGAACCGCCGCAACGGCGAGGCGCCCAAGGTGCCGGTGACCAACCGTGATGGCAATGACATCGTCGATGAGATCGCACCCGGCCCGAAGGATCTGGTGATCAGCAAGCTGAAGCCGTCCGGCTTCGCCGGCACGCCGATGGCGTCATTCCTGACGCTGCTGGGTGCGGACAGCGTGCTGGTGACGGGAACCACCACTTCCGGCTGCGTGCGCGCCACGGTGCTGGATGCCTTTTCACTCAATTATCGTATCTCGGTGATCGAAGAAGGGTGCTTCGACCGCAGCGAGGCCAGCCACGCGATCAACCTGTGCGACATGCACGCGAAATATGCCGACGTGGTGAAGCTGGAGGAAACCCTGAGCTTCATCGAAAGCTTGCCGGACGGGCTGTTCGAGCTGCCTTCCGGCGAGGGCGTGCGGCCTTTCTCCGTGGCCGCCGAGTAAGCCGGCGCGGGCCAAAGATCGGCCCCCGTCGCCTGCAAGCCCACGTTCTGCCCTGGAAGGCCCGGCCTTCCAGGGCTTTCCATGTCCCGGTCAACGGCAAGACTTAAGCGCACGCTTAACCCTGCCCTGCACGATGCGGAGGCATCCGCTTCATCCGCAGCAGTTGCCCGCAGCAGGATGCCGATGCCAGACCACCTCGATCTCCGCCTGCTCAACCAGTTCCTGACGGTCAGCCGCGGCCTCACCATGGCGGCTGCCGCGCGGGAACTGGGCTGCTCCGTGCCGGCCGTCTCCCAGATCGTGCAGCGTTTGGAACGTGATGCGGGGGTGACGCTGTTCGAGCGCACCGCGCGGGGCCTGCGGCTGACACCAGCCGGCGGGCTGCTACGGGACCGCGCCCAGGCGCTATTGCAGGCCGAGGTGGATCTGCTGCACGACCTCGCCGCCTATCGGGGCCGGCTGCTGCCCCGGTTACGGGTCTACATGGCCGACAGCGTGGCCCGCCACATCACCCCCGCCGTGGTGTCCGCGCTGCGGCCGCTGGTGGGGGATCTGGATCTCCGCTCCGGCCATAGCTCCACCTATGTGCAGGATTTTGTGGCCGGGCGGGTCGACATGCTGATCTGCAGCGAGCCCATCGAGGAGGTTCCGCACCTCGACCGCTTCCGGTTGTGCACCGAGGAGCTGGTGGCGGCCGTTCCGGTTGCAGGTGGCAAGCTGGGCCTCGCGGCGCAGGCGCGGGAGCTGCCCTTCATCCGCCCCGCGACAGGCAGCCGCATGGAGCGGTCGGTGCAAGACTACCTGGCCCGCGAAGGGCTTTCCCCCAGGCAAAGCATTGAGTGCGATTCCATCGCTCCAACCCTGGAGCTGGTCGAGGCCGGGCTGGGCTGGACCATTTCGACACCCTTGTACCTCGCCTCAGCGAAGCCGGACCCTGGCCGCATTGCTTATCAGGGCCTCGCCCCGCCCCGCCCCGTGCGGGCCCTCTTTCTGCTGGCCTCCGCTGGCCGGTGGCTCGACGTGCCGGCCACCCTGGCCGGAAGCAGCAGGGCCGCCATGCAGGACGCTGCCCGGACCTGGCCCAGGTTGCTGCAGGAGGCCGTCGACTTCACATAGCAGGCCCCCTGCAACATCGGGCGAAACCAGCGCCTGTCACTGGCATAACCGTTGCTGCATTGCCATGCGACCGCCGCCATCGGCCAGGAGCTCACCGGTGTCCGAAGCCTCCCCCGCAAGCCTGCGCGTCCTTTGGCTCATGGTCGGCGTGCAGTTCATCATGAGCGTGGCGCTGTCGGTGCTCAGCCCGGTTCTACCCCTTTTCCTGCCCGAGGTCGGCGTCACCGCGCCAGGGTCCATCGAGTTCTGGTCAGGCGTCCTCAACGCGCTGAATTTCCTGGTTGCGGCATTGGTCTCGCCGCTCTGGGGCGCGTTGGCGGATCGCTTCGGGCGCAAGACCATGGTGCTGCGGTCCAGCATGGCCATCTGCGCCTTCACCCTGTTGATGGGCTTCTCGCAATCCTTGTGGCAGCTGGTCACACTGCGGGGCCTCATGGGCGCTTTCAGCGGCTTTTCCGCAGCCGCGATCGCCCTGGTCGCCACCCAGGTGCCGGAACAGCGGTTGGGCTACGCGCTGGGCTGGCTCAGCACCGGGCAACTGGTTGGCTCGCTTGCGGGGCCGCTGATCGGGGGGCTTATCGCCGACACGACGGGCAGCAGCCGCATGGTGTTCTTTTTCACAGCGGCCACGGCGGCCTTGGCCGTGCTGGTGACGGTCGCCGCTGTGCGGGAACGCCAGCATGATTCCCTGTCTGGAAAGAAGGGCGGGCCCGGTGGAATGGCGGCGCTTCGGAGTTTGTGGCGCATCCAGGGCCTTTCCTCGCTGTTCCTGGTGCTGCTCATGGCGCAATTCGGCGTCCGGTCGGTGCAGCCGGTGATCACGTTGTTTGTGCAGGAGCTGCTGGGCAACAAGGCGGCGCTGGCGACGCTGGCCGGCTTCGCTTTCTCCGTCACCGGACTCGCGGATCTGCTTGCCTCACCCTTTCTCGGCAAGCGCAGCGACACGCTCGGCTACCGGAAGGTGTTGCTGATCAGCTTGGCCGGCGCGGCGGTGACAACCCTGCCGCAGGCCTGGATTGGCAGCTATGACGGCTTCGTGGCCTTGCGCTTCGGGGCAGGGTTGTTTCTTGGCGGCATCCTGCCGACGGCCAATGCTTTGGTTGGCCGCTTGGTGCCCGCCCAGCGCCGTGGCCTGGCCTATGGCCTGACAGCCTCCGCGACCTTTCTTGGCAGCTTCCTGGGGCCTTTCGTGGGTGGCAGCGTCGCGGCGCTCGCAGGCATCCGCTGGGTGTTCGTGCTGACCGGCGTCCTGTTCCTGGCGAATCTACTATGGGTTTATCGGGTGGTCCCGGAAACAGCGGGAGCCCGGACCTCAGACCCGGATAAGACGGACGCCCCTGCCGGGCAGCCCCGGCCTGGGCCGGCCAACCCGACGTAGCGCGCGCGCGTCACGCCGCTGGCACGCTTGGCCGGGATGATACCTCATCCGATCGGTCGATGGCCTGGGTCACCATCTGCACCAGACGGGTCGTCCAGGGCATCTCCCCCGGTTGATGCCAGGAATATGCGCTGAAACTCATATCGAGACGTGGCCGGAAAGGCCGTACCCAGCCGCCCGTGGCCCGGTACGCCGATGCGGTCATCGGATCCACGATGGCGAAGCCGATGCCCGCCCCGACCAGTTGCGCGGCGGAATGAGCCTGCATTGTTTCCACCGCGATGGTGGGGCGGATGCCGAGCGCCGAGAACGCCCGGTCCGTGTCCGCCCGGGCCAGCGAGCCGGTGCTCAGCGCCACCATCGGAAACGCCGCAAGCTCCGCCGCTTCAACCGGCCCGGCTGTTGCCGCGAGCGGGTGCCCGGGGGGCAGGATCGCCTGCGCTTCCAGCGCGTAGTGGCCAACCGGCCGCCCGATCGCGGCGGCCGGCGGAATGGTCGAGAAAGCCAGGTCCACCTGCCGCGACGCCAGCATCCCCAGCGCGACCTGGGATGGCACCACGTGCAGCCGGACCGGCGGCGCGCCGGCCTTGCGCAACTCGGCCAGCAACCCGGGAAGCAGCGAATAGCCCAGGGCCGACATGGCAGCGACGGCCAGTGCACCGGCCGCGCGGTCGCGGATGACGGCGGCAGCCTGTTCCACGCGCCCGAGGGCGAGAAACGACCGCTCCACTTCGTCGAACAGTTCCAGCCCCGCCGGCGTCGCGCGCAGGCGGGCGCCCCGGCGCTCAAAGAGACGCAGGCCGATGCGTGTCTCGAGATCGGAGATCAGTCGGCTCACCGAAGGCTGCGACACGTTCAACAGTTCCGCCGCCCGCGTCACGCCGCCGCCCTGCACCACGGCGTGGAAAGCCTCGATCATGCGATGGGTTACCATGGCGGCCATCGATAGCATTTCTGCAAGACTTGCCGAAACAATACGATTGGACACCATGCGCCGGCTCCGGAAATGATCGCCGCTCACTCATGGGCGGGGAGGCAGGTGCTTGGTGCTGACACGAAGATCGCTGCTGGCCACTGCCGGCATCACCCTGCCCGCAGGCGCCCTCCGCGCGCAGGGCGGGGGTGGCCCGGTTCGTCTCGTGGTGCCGTTCGCACCCGGCGGGTCGGTGGACGTGCTGGCGCGGCTGCTGGCGCCGGGCATGGCGCAGGCGCTGCGGCAGGACGTGATCGTGGAGAACCGCACCGGTGCCGCCGGGCTGATCGCGGCAGAAGCCGTGGCGCAGTCCGCGCCCAACGGGCTGAGCCTGCTGGTGGCCTCCGGCGGGCAGATCACCATCGCGGCGGCGTTGCAGCACAACCTGTCCTTCAGCCCGATGCGCGACCTGGCGCCGGTCACGCACCTGGTCAACGTGCCTTATGTCTTTGCCGCCGGGCCCTCCCTGCGGCAGCCGACGCTGCGGGACGTGGTGGCCTTCGCGCGGGCCAACCCGCGCCGGGTCACCTACGCGTCCCCCGGCAATGGCTCGGTCACTCACCTGATGATGGAGCTGCTGGCGCAGCAGACGGGGGCGACCTTTGTGCATGTGCCCTATCGCGGCACAGGCCAGGCGGCCACCGACCTGACGGCGGGGCGGGTGGATATGACGCTCAGCTCCATCGCGTCGGTCAAGCCGCAGCTCGACCACGGTGACCTGCGCCCGGTGGCCGTGGCGGGGGACGCCCGGCTGCCGCAGCTGCCCGGCGTATCCACCACGGCGGAGCAGGGCATCCCCGGCATGGACGCGCCGGTCTGGATTGGACTGGTCGCGCGTGCCGGCACGCCGGAGGCGGTGCTGGCGCGGCTGGACGCCGCCGCCCGCGCCGCGCTGCAGGCGCCCGAGATCGTCGCGCGGCTTGCGCCGCTCGGCATGGTTTCCGTGGCGGACGGCCCCGCCCCCTTCGCGCGCACCCTGGCCGAGGACGCGGAGCGCTGGGCACAGGCGGTGCGCCGCGGAAACATCACCCTGGACTGACCGCCGGCCAGCCCGCCCACCCTGCTTAGCAGGCGCCGCCCGCCCGCCGCGCGGCGCCCCTGGATCTCGCATGACGCCGGATGCCATCCTCGACCACCTCCAGCAGTTCGACACGCCCACCGTCTGGAACGCGCTGACCAAGCTGCGCGGACACAGCACGGAGGGACTGACGCTGGCGCCCCCCGTCGTGTCGCACCCCGGCCTGCGCATGGTGGGCCGTGCCGTCACCGCGACCATGACCTCCGACCGCCCCGCCGCGATGAGCCAGGCGGAAAAGGACGCGATCCGCTTCGCCTACTACCGCATGGCCGGGCAGGGGGCCGGGCCGCGCATCGTGGCGATGCAGGATGTGGGGGAGCGTGCAGGCCTCGGCGCCATCTGGGGGGAGGTACATGCCGCCATCCATCTTGGCCTCGGCTGCGCGGGCGTCATCACCAATGGCGCGGTGCGCGACCTCGACGCGCTGGGCGGCTTCGGCGTGCTGGCCGGCAGCGTTTGCCTGGGCAACGGCTTCACGCAGATCCGCAGCATCGGCGAGCCGGTGGAGGTGCTCGGCCTGCGGGTACGCCCCGGCGACATCCTGCACGCCGACCGGCACGGCGCCATGACCATCCCGCCGGAATACCTCGCGGCCCTGCCGGACGCGATCGAACGACTGCTGGCCCAGGAGAAAGCCATGATCGACACCGCCCGCGCGCCCGGCTTCGACGCCGAAGCGCTGATCGCCTTCTGGGGGAGCCAGCGGTGATGAAGATCCTGGTCATCGACCCGCTGTTCGACACCGTGCCGGACCTGGAGGAGGCGGCGGCGGGCCCCGGCGTGGAGCTGATGTTCCGACGCTCCGTGCGCGGGACGCTGCCCGACCCGGCCGACTACGCGGAGGCCGACGCGGTGCTGAACTGCCGCAGCGCGCACCGGCTGCCCGCCGAGATCATCGCGAAACTGGAGCGTTGCCGCTGCATCGCCCAGGGCGGTGTCGGCTACGGGCATGTGGACCTGCGCGCGGCGGGCGCGCGCGGCATCCCGGTGATCAACACGCCCGACTACGGCACCACCGAGGTGGCTGACCACGCCGTGGCGCTGGCGCTGGCGCTGCTGCGCGGCGTGCAGGCCTATGACCGTCGGCTGCGCCGCTCCAACGACAGCTGGGACGCGCGGCTGCTCCGGACTGTCAAGCGGCTGGGCGGCCTGCGCGTCGGCATCATCGGCATGGGGCGCATCGGCACCGCCGCCGCGCTGCGCTTCCAGGCCTTCGGCATGGAGGTGGGTTATTACGACCCGCATCTGCCGTCCGGCCACCACCTGTCCTTCGGCTGGAAGCGGTTCGACCGGCTGGAGGACCTGCTGGCGCGCTCCGACCTGCTCAGCATCCACTGCCTGCTGAACGCCGAGACCGCCGGCATGATCGACGCCCGCGCCATCGCGGCGCTGCCGCAGGGCGCGGTGCTGGTGAACACCGCGCGTGGCGGCATCGTGGACTTCGACGCGGTGCACGCGGCGCTGCGCGACGGCCACCTCAACGCCGCCGGGCTGGACGTCTTCGAGGAAGAGCCGCTTGACCGCGATGACGCATTGATCCGCGCCTGGGCGGCAGGCGAGGAATGGCTCGACGAGCGGCTGATCCTGACGCCGCACGCCGCCTTCTACAGCACGGCCAGCATCCTCGACATCCGCCGCCTCTCGATGACCTACCTGATGGCCTACCTTCGCGACGGCCTGCTGCGGACCTGCGTCAACGCAGAGTTCCTGACCGCTCCCGCGCGCACGCCTCAGCGGGAGGCCCTGGCCTAACGCGCCTGACCGGCGGCACGGCGCCGCCGGGGTGGAATTCCACTGGCATACCACTTGCAACGCCAAGGGCATGACCCTGGCCACCGCAACCGCGCCGCCCGACGCAAACCTTGCCCTCGTCGCCTATGGACGGCTCCGCGCCATGCTGCTGCAGGGCGAGCTGGCCGCCGGGCAGGCGGTGCAGGAGCGGCGGCTGGCCGACCTGCTGGGCCTGTCGCGCACCCCTGTGCGCGACGCCCTGGGGCGGCTGGAAGGCGAGCGCCTGCTGGCCCGCAACGGCGGCCAGCTCGTGGTGGCCACCATCACGCTGCACGAGATCGCGGACATCCTGGCCATCCGCCGACTGCTGGAAGGCGACGCCGCCCGCCAGGCGGCACTGCGAATGGACACGACCGAGATTGGCGCCATTCGTGGCGCGATATTGGGCATGTCGGACCGCGGCATGACCACGGACGAGGCACACTGGGCCGTGGACGACGTGATCCACCTCGGCATCGCCGGGGCCAGCGGCAACATCGAACTGCGCCGGCTGGTGGGCGAGCTGCGTCAGCGGACCCGCATGTTCGGGCTGCACCGCATTCCCGCCCGCTTTGGCAGCGGGCGGCGGGAGCACCTCGCCATCCTCGACGCCATCGAGGCCCGCGCACCGGACGAGGCGCGGGACCGCATGCAGCATCACATCGACCAGGCGCGCGACGCCATCATCGCCACCTTGCAAAGGAGCCCCGCACCATGAGCCGCAAGCTGCTGTTTCTTTCCAACGGGCCGAAGCGCGTGTCCGTCGCCCGGCTGGACGAGCGCTTCGCGGCGGAGGGGCTGGAGGTGGATGTCCGCTGGGCCTTTCAGGGCGAGTTCCCGGACAGCCTGGACGGCTATGCCGGCATCTTCCTGTCCGGCAGCCCGCATGGCGCCTACGAGGACGTGCCCTTCATCAACCGCGAGCACGAGCTGATCCGCGAGGCCGACGGGCTGGGTATCCCGATGCTCGGCATCTGCTTCGGGCACCAGATCCTCGCCTCCGCGTTATGCGGCCGCGATCAGGTGTTCCGCCGCGCGAATTGCGAGGTCGGCTACAAGTGGCTGGACGTGGCGCCCGCCGCGGCGCGCGACCCGGTCGCCGCCGAGATGGGCGATCGGGTCCACATGTTCGTGTGGCACAACGACGAGGTGCGCGCCGGCCACCCGGACATGCAGGTGCTGGCCACCAGCGACCTCTGCCCCAACCAGATCTTCCGCTTCCGCGACCACAAGGTGTGGGGCATCCAGGGCCACCCGGAAGTGACGCGCGAGCAGGCGCAGCTCTGGTTCGAGGACAGCCGCCCGCGGCTTGAGAAGGACGGCGCGGTGGTGGACGAGCTCAAGCAATCTGCCAGCGAAGCCCTGCCGGCCAAGACCATGATCCACAACTTCGCCCGGCTCTGCCTGCAGTGAACCCAAGGAACATCATCATGACACGTCGCTTTTCCGCGCGTTCGGTGCGCGTCCTCGGCCTCGCGGCCACCGTGCTCATCGCCCTCGCCGGCGCCGCGCCGGCGGCCAGGGCCGAGGAAATGGTCTTCGCCTCCTGGGGCGGCGCCTACCAGGACGCCATCCGCCAGGCTTGGCTGGACCCCTTCGCCAAGGCCAGTGGCGTGTCCGTGACCGAGGACACCGGGCCGGAGCCCGCCAAGATCCGCGCCATGGTGCAAACCAACTCGGTGGCCTGGGACGTGGTGACCGCCGGCGGCGCCGGGTTGATGCTGGGCGTGCAGCAGGGGCTGTTCGAGCGCATCACGGACGAGATGGTGGACCAGTCCCAGGTGATCCCCGGCGCGCGCAATCCCTACGGCGTGCCGTCCGAGATCTTCTCGACGCTGATCGGCTATTCCACCAAGGCCTATCCCAACGCGCGCCCGTCCACCTTCGCCGACTTCTGGGACGTGCAGCGCTTCCCCGG
Organism: Roseomonas haemaphysalidis; assembly: GCF_017355405.1. NCBI lineage: Bacteria > Pseudomonadati > Pseudomonadota > Alphaproteobacteria > Acetobacterales > Roseomonadaceae > Roseomonas > Roseomonas haemaphysalidis. The sequence goes on along the minus strand of NZ_CP061179.1, from coordinate 88,580 downwards.
CAAGCGCACCCTGCCCAACAAGCCCGCCACGGTGCTGGAAGCGGCGCTGATCGCCGATGGCGTGGCACCAGCCGAGGTCTACGCCACCCTTTCCACCCCCGCCGGCATGGAGCGCGCGCTCAACAAGATCCGCGCGCTGCGGCCGCATGTGGCGGTGTGGTGGGGCTCGGGCGCGCAGCCGGTGCAGGCGCTGGGCAGCGGCGACGCCACCATGGCGCTGGGCTGGAACGGCCGCTTCCAGGCCGGCATGGACGAGGGCCTACCCATCGCCATGGCCTGGGAGCAGAGCATCCCGCAGGTCGGCTACTTCATGATCGTCAAGGGTGCGCCCAACCGCGACGCGGCGGTGAAGTTCCTGCGCTACATCAGCACGGCCGAGGCGCAATCCCGCTTCAGCCGCTATGTCGCCTACGGCCCGACGCGCACGGACGCCCTGCCGCTGATCGAGGCCTCCCGCCAGGACCGCCTGCCGTCCACCCCGCAGCGGCTGGCCAACGCCCTGTTCATGGATATCGACTGGTGGGCCAAGCACGGCCAGGAAGCGCAGGAAAAGTACACCGCCGTGATGCAGGGCAACTGATGAGCATCGCGACCCCCTGGTTCCCGCGCGGGGACTACCTCGCGCGGGTGGCGCGCGTGCAGGCCGCGCTGCGGGAAGCCGGGCAGGATGCCCTGCTGGCCTTCCTGCCGGAATCCGTCACCTGGCTGACCGGCTACTTCACCCGCGCCTACGGCACCTTCCAGTTCGCCATCATCCCCGCATCGGGCGAGCCGGTGCTGGTGGCGCGCGACGTGGAGGCCTACTACCTTGATGCCACCTGCGTCTTTTCTGGCCGCGCCCTGTGGACGGACAGCGACGTGCCGGTGGAGGTCGGCATCCAGGCCATCCGCGCCGCGCTGGGCGACCGGCCCCGCGTGGCGGTGGAGATGTCCGCCTGGGTGCTGAACGCCGCGCGCTTTCTGGCCATCCAGGCAGCCCTGCCGGGCGCGGTGCTGGAGGATGCGGGGACACTCGTGTCCCGCATGCGGCTGATCAAGTCGCCGCGCGAGATCGACTACCAGCGCCTCGCCGCCCGCGCCGCCGAGGCCGGCATGCGCGCCGGCATCGAGAGTGCTGTGGAGGGCGCGACGGAGCGCGAGATGGCGGCCGAGATCTGCGCCGCCATGATCCGCGCCGGCAGCGACCTGCCGGGACCGGGCGTGCTGTCCTCGGGCGAGCGGGCCTTCCACCTGCACGGCGGTTATTCCGACCGCGTGCTGGCGCGGGGCGACGTGGTGCAGTTGGAATGCACCCCCAATGTCCGCCACTACCACGCCCGCTTCATGCGGCCCATGAAGGTGGGCGCAGCGACGGACGAGGACCACCGTGTGGTGGAACAGCTGGTGCAGATCCAGGACTCCGCCATCGCAGCCGTGGCGCCGGGCGTGCCGGCGGCGGTGCCGGACGGCATCTACCGCGACGGCGTGCTGTCCGCCGGGCTGCGCGACACCTACACCAACAAGACCTTCTACTCCGTCGGCCTGTTGCTGCAGCCCAATGGTGGCGAGCCGCTGGAGGCCGCGCCCGGCAGCGACTGGACCTTCCAGCCCGGCATGGTGTTTCACACCTACGTGCTGGCGCGGGGCTTCGGCATGTCTGAGACCATCGCCATCACTGAGACGGGGGTGGAGCGGCTGACCAGCTTCCCCCGCCAGTTGTTTGTGACCTGACGCGATGCGCGCGGCTGTATCACGGCTGCCGGGGGCGCGGCTGGGCTGGCTGGCCCTGCCGCTGCTGCTGTTCCTGGCGGGCTTCTTCTTTCTGCCCGTGGCGCGGCTGCTGGCGCTGAGCTTCGACAGCCCGGCGGGCACCTTCGGCCACTACCTGCGCATCCTATCGGTGCCGGCCTACCTGACCTCGCTCGGCACCACCTTCCAGATCGCGCTGATGGTGACCGTCATCTCCGTGGTCATCGCCTATCCGGTCGCCTACCTGATGGCCACGGTGCCGCCGCGCGTGGCGCGGCTGCTGGCGGTCTGCGTGCTGCTGCCCTTCTGGACCAGCGCGCTGGTGCGGACCACCGCCTGGATCATCCTGCTGCAACGCAACGGTGCGCTCAACGCCCTGCTGACCGGCAGCGGCCTGACCGACCAGCCTGTCGCCTTCGTCTACAACATGTCCGGCGTTCTGATTGGCATGAGCCACGTGCTGATGCCCTTCGTGGTGCTGCCGCTGCACGCCGCCTTCCGCGGCATCGACCAGAACCTGGTGCACGCGGCCGAGACGCTGGGCGCCGGCCCCTGGGCGCTGTGCCGCCGCCTGTTCATGCCGATGACCGCACCGGGCGTGATGGCGGGCGCGACCATCGTCTTCATGAGCGCCCTGGGCTATTACGTCACGCCCGCGCTGATGGGCGGCCCGGCGCAGACCATGATCGCGCAGTTGATCGCCTTCAACATCAACCAGCAGCTCGACTGGGGGCTGGCTGGTGCGCTGTCCGTCACCGTGCTGGTCGCCACGCTGCTGGTATTCTTTTTGTTCCAGGCAGCCTTCGGGCTGGACCGGCTGCTGGGTGAGAGCACGGCTTCGGGCCGCATCGGCACGCCCTTCACGGTAGGCTCGCGCGGCCGCTCGGCGGGTGGCTGGCTGATGGTGGCGGCCGGGCTGCTGGTGGTCCTGTTCCTGCTGGCGCCGGTGCTGGTGGTTTTCCCGATGAGCCTCGGCTCCTCGCCGTTTCTGGCCTTCCCGCCGACCAACCTCTCGCTGCGCTGGTACAACGAGTTCTTCGCCCGCCCGCAATGGATGGCGGCGCTGTGGAACTCCCTGCAGGTGGCCGCCATCGCGGTGGTGGGGGCGACCGTGCTGGGCACGCTCGCGGCGCTTGGCCTGTCACGGCTGCGCGGACGGCTGGGGCGGGTGGTGGAAACGCTGTTCATCCTGCCGATGATCGTGCCGCATATCATTCTGGCGGTGGGGCTGTTCTACCTGCTGGCACCCTGGGGCATGACCAGCGGCCGCTGGGCGCTGGGGCTTGGCCACATCGTCATGGCGGTACCCTTCGTGGTCATCACGGTGCGCGCCTCGCTGCGCGGCTTCGACCGCAACCTGGAGCTGGCGGCGTTGGGCCTCGGTGCAGGTTGGCTCACCATGTTCCGCCGCGTGCAGCTCCCGGCCATCCTGCCCGGCATCGCCGCCGGCGGCGTCTTCGCCTTCATCACCAGCTTCGACGACGTGGTGTTGGCCCTGTTCCTGACCAACGTGCGCAGCCGCACCCTGCCGAAGCTGATGTACGAAGGCGTGACGCACGAGATCAACCCCACCATCACGGCGGTGGCCGCGCTGATCGTGCTGTTCACCTTCGCCGTGCTGCTGCTGAACCTGTTGCTGCAAAGGCGCGCCCGATGAGCCAGCCCACCCCGCCGCGCGGCCAGTCCGTGCAGCTCGACCGCGTGTGCAAGTCCTACGGCCGGGCGGAGGTGCTGCGCGACTTCACGCTGGAGATCCCGGGCGGCGCCTTCTGCACGCTGCTGGGCGCCTCCGGCTCCGGCAAGACCACGCTCTTGAAGCTGATCGCGGGGTTCGAAACGTTGGATGGCGGTGCCATCTGCATCGGCGGGCGGGATGTCAGCCGCACGCCGGTCAACCGCCGCAACATCGGCATGGTATTCCAGAACTACGCGTTGTTCCCGCACATGTCGGTGCGCGACAACGTCGCCTTCGGCCTGGACATGCGCCGCGTGCCGAAGCCCGAGGCCGCCACCCGGGTGACGGAGGCCATGGCCATGGTGGGGCTGGACGGCTTTGGTGCACGCTTCCCGCGCGAATTGTCAGGCGGTCAGCAGCAGCGCGTCGCGCTGGCCCGCGCGCTGGTGATTCGCCCCGACATCCTGCTGATGGACGAGCCGTTGGGGGCGCTGGACAAGAACCTGCGTGCCAGCCTGCAAAGCGAGATCAAGCGGCTGCAGGCGCGGCTCGGCGTCACCATCGTCTTTGTGACCCACGACCAGGAGGAGGCGCTGCACATGTCCGATCTGATCGTGGTGCTGGAGCGCGGCGCGATCGAACAGGTCGGCACCCCGCGCGAGTTGTATCAGCAACCGGCCAACCGTTTCGTTGCTTCATTCCTAGGAGAGTGCAACTACTTGACGTTGGATGGCATGACGCATGGCATCCGTCCGGAAAAGCTTCGCATCGCGGGTGGCGGCGATGCAGGCGCGCACCAACGGCACGGCGTTGTTGAGGAGCTTGTCTTCCTCGGCACCGGGCTGCGCATCCTGGCCCGCACGCCGGAGGGGCCCCTGGTCGTACTCGCGCCGGTGGATGCGGCCAGCAGCGCTCTGGCGGTCGGTGAGCCAATCACGCTGGGATTCGACGCCGCGGACGCCATGCCGCTGCCCGGCAAGCACTCATCACCACCTCATGACGCCTGAAACGGGATCGATACAGAAATTGCTTTGATCGGTCGCAGCTTCGCGGCGCCAAAGCCCAGCACCGCGCGGACGGGTCAGGGCGGCCGCCGCTCGGCTCAGGGACAGGACGACCACGGCACTAACGGCGCCCGCCACGCGCCGGGTGATCCAGATCACCTCCGCTGCTCCTATCTACGCGTCGGTGGCCTGTGGACCGGCTGCCAGGAAGCCGCCGTCATGCCGCTTCAGGTAACCGTCCCAGCACGTCGCGTTGACCAGCGCCAAGGGCGCCTGGCCACGCAGAATACGCAGCGTTTCCTCCACCGCCTCCATGCTCATCCGCCGCCCGCTTTCCTCGCTACCACCGGCGATGTGCGGTGTCAGGAACAGGTCCGGCCGGCCCAGGAAGGGATGGCCGGATGGCAGGGGCTCGGGCTCGAACACATCCAGCGCGGCGGCACGGAGCCGGCCCCCATCCAGTGCTTGCAGCAACGCAGCTTCGTGGATCAGATCCCCCCGCGCGGCATTGATCAGCACGGCGCCTGGCTTCACCCCGGCCAGCAACGCGGCATCCACGACGCCACGCGTCTCGGGTGTCGAGGGCATGTGCAGCGTGATCACGTCCGCCTCCGCGAACAACTGCGCCAGCGGCACGGGCGTGATGATGGCAGGCAGGTCCGAGGCATGCGGGTCGTGGCCCAGCACGCGCATGCCGAAGGCACAGTGCATCGCTTGCGCGACCGCGCGCCCGATGCCGCCGCAGCCCACCACGCCCAGGGTACGGCCCGCAAGCTCGAACCCTGGGTGCCGGACGCGGGACGCCCAGCCCTGCGCCTGGAAATCGATCGCCAGGCGGTGCAGGTCGCGGGCCAGCAATCCCGCCACGGCCACCACGTATTCGGCCACGGACTGCCGATTGGCGGCCGGCAGGTTGGCCACGGGCACGCCCGCCCGCGTGGCGGCCTCCACCGGAATGAAGTCCAGACCAACGCCGTGCCGCACGCAGGCGCGCAGGGCCGGCGCGTGGTCGAAGATGTCGTCCGGCAATTTGGCGCGGACGATCAGCGCGTCGGCGCCAGCGGCGGCCTGGCGCAGGGCGTCGTCGCCGGGCGCGGCGGGCAGCACCAGCTGGCAGCACTCACCCAGCAGGGCCTCGGCATCCGGGTGCAGGGCGCTGGTGGCCAGCACCTGGGGGCGCCAGGGGGTCGGGGTTTCGGGCATCAGTCGCTCCGGCGGCGGGTGGGGTCGAGCACGGCGCGCAGGGATTCGCCTAGCGCATTGAAGGCCAGCGCCGTGAACAGGATGGCGAGGCCGGGCGCGTACATCTGCTCCGGCGAGATTTCCATGTAGCCGTAGGAGCGCGCCAGCATCTGCCCCCAGCTCGGCTGCGGCGGCTGCACGCCGAGCCCCAGGAAGCTGAGGCTCGCCTCCGCCAGCAGCGCCGCGGCCAGCAGCAGCGTCACCTGCACGATAAAGGGCTGGATGGCATTGGGCAGAATATGCCGCCAAACGATGCGCAGCGGCGACATGCCGAAGGTGCGGGCGGCATCCACGTAAAGGTCGTTCTTCACCACGATGGTCTGCACCCGGATCAGCCGCGCGAGGCCGGGCGAGAAGACGATGCCCACCGCGATCATGCTGTTGGTCAGCCCGATGCCCAGCGCGCCGGTGACGGCGATGGCCAGCACGATGGAGGGGAAGGACAGGAGCGCATCGATGACGCGTCCGGTCAGCCCGTCCACCCAGCCGCCCAGGTAGCCGGCCATGATGCCGACCGGCAGGCCGATCAGCGAGCCGACGCCGACCGCCAGGAAGCTGGCATAGAGCGTCATCGGTGCGCCATGGATCAGCCGGCTGAGCACGTCGCGGCCAAGGTCGTCGGTGCCGAGCCAGTGGGCGGCGTCGGGCGGCGCCAGCATGTCCATGCTTTGCGCGATGGGCGAATGCGGCGCCACCACGTTGGCGAGGAGCGACAGCGAGAACAGCAGCAACAGATAGGCGAGGCTGACCGCCGCGCGCAGATCCGACCGCAGCCAGGACAGGAAGCGCCGCGCGGCCGAGGGGCGGTGCGGCGCGCTCACCGCCGGTTCACCCGCGGGTCAAGCAGCGCATACAGCAGGTCGATCATCAGGTTCAGTCCGATCACGATCAGCACGAGCACGAAGACCACGCCCTGAACCACGGGAAAGTCCTTGTTGGTGGCGGAGGCGACGACCAGCGAGCCGGTGCCGGGAATGGCGAAGACCGCCTCGATCGCCACTGTCGCGCCCAGCGCCCGGTTGAACACCAGCCCGATCACCGTCAGCAGGGTGAGGGAAACGTTCTTCAGCCCGTGCTGCCAAAGGATGCGCGCCTGGGAGAGCCCCTTGGCGTGCAGCGTGCGCACGTATTGCGAGGACAGCACCTCGATCAGCGCGCTGCGCAACTGGCGGGTGATCTCGGCGATGCCGCCGGTGGCCAGCGCCAGTGCCGGCAGCGCGGCATGCGACAGGGCACGCAGCGGGTCCTGCGTCAGCGAGGCCGCGCCGGTGGTCGGGAACCAGCCAAGCCCCAACGCGAAGAACCCCACCAGGATCATGCCCAGCCAGAAATTCGGCACCGCGACGCCGAGCGAGGCGATGGTGGTGACCACGCGGTCCACCGGGCCGTCCACCCGCGTCGCGGCCAGGATGCCCAGCGGCACGCCCACCAGCACCGCCAGCACCAGCGCCAGCACCGTGATCAGCAGCGTGTTGGGCAGGCGGCGCAGCACCTCGTCCAGCACCGGCTGGCCGGTGATCAGCGAGGTGGACAGATCGCCCTGCACCGCGTGGCCGAGCCAGACGGCGTATTGCTCCCATAAGGGGCGGTCGAGGCCCAGCATGTGGCGGATGCCGGCGATCCGCTCCGCCGTGGCGTATTCACCGGCGATCACCGCAGCCGGGTCGCCGGGCACCAGCTGCAGCAGGCCGAAGATGACGACCGTGGCAAGGATGACCACCGGCACCACCTGAACCAGGCGGGAGCCGATCACGAGGGCCTGGCGGCGGGTCATGACGGCGCCCCCGCCATGCCGTGCGGGACCGAGACCGTGGGCAGGGTGCCGGCGAAGTGGCAGGCGGCCCAGTGCCCGGGTTCCACCTCCCGCCAGTCCGGCACCTGGGCCGCGCACAGATCCTGGGCGAAGCGGCAGCGCGTGCGGAAACGGCAACCGGAAGGTGGCGAAACCGGGCTGGGCAGCTCGCCGCTCAGCACCACCCGCTGCGTGCCGCGCATGTGCGAGGGCAGCGCCACGGGCTCGGCGGAAAGCAGCGCGTCGGTATAGGGGTGCAGCGGGCGCGCCAGCAGCGCCTCGGTTTCCCCCATCTCCACCAGCCGGCCGAGATACATCACCGCCACGCGGTCGCTGATATGCGCGACGACGCCGAGGTTGTGCGTGATGAAGACATAGGTCAGCCCGAATTCGCGTTGTAGGTCAGCCAGCAGGTTGAGGATGTCGGCCTGGATGGAAACGTCCAGGGCCGCCACGGCCTCGTCGCAGATGATCACGGAGGGCCGCAGCGTCAGCACGCGGGCGATGCACACACGCTGCTTCTGACCGCCCGACAGCTCGTGCGGGTAGCGCGACGCGAATTCTGGGCTGAGCCCGACCCGCTCCATCGCCCGCATGGCGGCCTCGTCCCGCTCCGCGCGCGGCAGCGTGCCGGCCACGTCCAGCGGTTCCCGCACCGAACGCAGGATGGTCATGCGCGGGTCCAATGCCGCGTTCGGGTCCTGGAACACCACCTGGTAGTCGCGCCGGTGCCGCCGCAGCGCGCCGCCGGACAGGGCATAGGGGTCGCTGCCCCGATGCAGCACCTGCCCCGCGGAGGGCTCTTCCAGGCAGACCAGCGCCCGCCCCAGCGTCGTTTTGCCAGAGCCGGATTCACCGATGATGCCAAAGGTTTCGCCCGGCTGCACCTCCAGGCTGACGCCATCCACCGCCTTCAGCACCGTGTCGCGGGACAAGCGAAAGTGGATGCCCAGGTCACGTGTGGCGATCAGCGGCTCATGCGCCGTCATGCCGCGTGCTCCGCCAGCACGCCGGGCAGGGACAGCTCCTCCACCCGGCAGCAGCGGGCCTGGCCGGGGGGCCGCACCGGGCGCAGCGGCTGCGGTGCGGCGCATTCGGGCCGGGCATGGGCGCAGCGCGGGCGGAACCGGCAGCCGTCCGTCATCTGCCCGCGCACCGGCACGCGGCCGGGGATGGCCGGCAGGCGCGCCTTGCGATGCGTCAGCGCCGGCAGGGAGCGCAGCAGGCCGGAACTGTAAGGATGGCGCGGGCGCAGCAAGATGTCATCAACCCGGCCTTCCTCCACCACTTCGCCGGCATACATCGTCACCAGCCGCGAGCAGGTCTGCGACACCAGCCCCAGGTCGTGGGTGATGAAGAGCATGGCCATGCCGAGCTTGGCGCAGAGCTCGCCCAATACGTCGACGATCTGCGCCTGCACCGTGACGTCGAGCGCCGTGGTCGGCTCGTCAGCGATCAGCAGCTCCGGCTCGCAGACCAGCGCGATGGCGATCATCGCGCGCTGCCGCATGCCGCCCGAGAGCTGGTGCGGATAGGCGTCGTGCCGCAGGGCCGGCTCGGGGATGCCGACGCGCGCCAGCGCCTCGATGGCGCGGTTGCGCGCTTCCGCCCGGCTGACGTCCTGGTGGGCGCGCAGCGTCTCGCTGATCTGGTGGCCGATGGTGAAGACCGGGTCCAGCGCGCTCATCGGCTCCTGGAAGATCATGCTGATGCGGCGGCCACGCAGGCGGCGCTTGGCGGCCGGCGCCATGGTGACCAGATCCTGGCCCCGCAACAGGATCTGACCATCCAGCCGGCTGCTGGCAGGCGGCAGCAGGCCCATCAGCGCCAGCCCCGTCACGGTCTTGCCGCAGCCGCTCTCGCCCACCAGCCCGACCATCTCCCCCGGCGCCATGGCGAAGGAGACGTCGCGCGTCACCTGCACCTCGCCGCGCCCGGTGCGGAAGAAGGCGCTGAGATTGCGCACCTCCAGCAGCGGTGGCCTTGCAACATCCTGCATCGAACCCTCCTGCATTAGCGGTTGGGGGGGCGGCGGCGCACCGCGACCTCGTCCACGTCGGTGCCCCAGCCCGGACGGTCCGGCACGACGAATTCACCGTTCTGGATGACCGGCTGGTGCGTCACAAACTCGCCCTTCCAGGGCACGTCGTCGATATCCATCTCCATGATGCGCAGGTTCGGCACAACGGCGGCGAAGTGGGCGCTGATGTGGTCCGCCAGGTGGCCATAGAAGTTGTGGGGCGCGACGTTGACCTCATAGGCCTCCGCCATGGAAGCGATCTTCATGGATTCCAGGAAGCCGTTCCAGATGACGTCCACCACCGCGACATCCATGGCATAGGCATCGAGGAACGGCCGGTAGCCGCGCCGCGTGTAGAGGGATTCGCCGCTGGCGATCGGAAAGCCCGCTTCCCGACGCAGCAGCGCGAGGGAGGCGGGGTCGTAGAGATCCAGCTCCAGCCACGCCAGTTTGTGCGGCTCAACCGTCCGCACAAGCTGCAAGTAGCCCTCGGTCCGGAAATGGAAGTTGGCATCGAGCATGATCTCGACATCCGGGCCAGTGCCAGCGCGCAGCGCTTCCAACTGCCGGTCGAGGTCGCGCATGACGCCCGGCTGCGGGTTCAGCGCCGGAAAGCCCGGCATGGTACCGAAGCCGGGGCGGAAATTAGCGAGCCTGCCGTCCTCCATGAACATGATGTTGGTTTTCAGCGCGCGGAAGCCACGGCTGCGAACCTCCTCGCCCAGCCGATGCATGTCGTCGAAGTCGCGCAGCGGCGGCGTGCCGACCATGTCCGGGAATCGCACGCGGTAGCTGCCGCAGTGCGACCAGTAGACCGGCAGCCGGTCGCGCACCGCGCCGCCGAACAGCGCGTGCACCGGCACGCCCAGCGCCTTGCCCTTGATGTCCAGCAGCGCGTTGCAGATGGCTCCGAGCGCATGCTGGTTGATGCCCGACCATGCCGGCACCGAATGGGTATACAGCACGGCCATGATCCATTCGATCCGCCGCGGATCCATGCCGATCAGCCGCTCGGACAACGCCCGGATCGTCGCGGTCAGGCCACGGTTGCCAACATCCTCGCTGTATTCGGACCAGCCGACGATGCCGTCGCTGGTGGTGATCTTGAGAAAGGAGGTGGTGCGCCAGCCGGCGGCGGCGTGCAGGTCTTCGATCTTCGCGATTTTCATGGGTGTTTCAGTCTGCCAGGAAGATATCGTTGAACTTCGGTTTGCCCAGCAGGTTGGGGACGTAGCCCTGCACGTTCGGCGTGAAGACCTCGATGCCCGGCACGAAGGCCAGCTCGGCGGAAAGCGCATGTTCCAGCGCCGCGCGTTCCAGCCGGGCGAAGGCGCGCTTGCGGCCGTCCTGTGTGCTTTCCGACTGGGAATCCGCCTGGGCCCGCACCATCTCGGGCGGCGGCGGCACCTTGCCGGAATTGTTGAAGCCATTCTCGCCATAAACCAGCAGGAAGGGCTGGCTCGGATCCGGGCGCCCGGTCCACAGTGCCAGCAGCATGTCGCCTTCTCCCTGCACCATGAAGCGCTGGTACATGTCGGCGGAGGACCCCACCGTCATCTGCGCGCGGATGCCGGATTTCCGCAGCTGCTCCATGATGATCTCGTGCCGCTGCTGCGAGGCTTGGTCGGAATAGCCGAAGAAGCGGATGTCGACGCCGTCCGGGTGCCCGGCGTCGCGCAGCAGCTTGCGGGCGCGGTCCGGGTCGTGGGTGTAGAAGCCGTTCAGCGATTCGTCGTGCGCCCAGTAGCCCGGCGGCAGCATGGTCTGCGCCGGCACACCGAGGCCGAGCAGCGCCGCCTTGTTGAAGCCATCGCGGTCCAGAGCGTAGTTGATGGCCTGCCGCACCCGCACGTCCTGCAACGGCGCGCGGCCGTAGTTGAACAGCAGGTGGTAGTCCGCGATGGTCGGGGTGCTGCTGACCCGGACGCGGCTGGCCATGCGATCCGCCACGATCTTTTGCTGCGGATTCAGGCGGTAGGCGAAGTTCGTCTCGCCTGCCAGCACGGCGCGCAATCCTGTGTTCAGGTCGGTGATGATGCGGAAGGTAATGCCGTCAAGATACGGCAGGTCCTTGTTCCAGTAGTTCTCATTGCGCACCAGCACGACCACGTCGTTGTCATTCCAGCGCTCAAAACGGAAGGGACCGGTGCCGACGGGGTTGCGATCATGCTGCCGCCCACGCTCGGCCAGCGCCTTGGGCGAGCACATCATGCCTGCGCGGTCGGCCAGGATTAGCGGCAGAGCGGTATCCGGCCGGCTGAGGCGCAGGGCCACCTGCAACGGTCCCACGACCTCCACCGATTGCAGCGATTGCAGGTCACCCTTGACGGCGGAACGTTCGTCCGTGCGGGCACGGTCCAGGTTGGCCTTGACCGCCGCCGCGTCCATTGGCGTGCCGTCGTGGAACAGCACACCCGGGCGCAGCGTCATCAGCAGCGTGGTTGGGTCGGTGAACTGCCAGGCGGTCGCCAGCCCAGGGCGCGGTGCCAATGTGCCGGGCTCGAAATCCACCAACGTGTCGAAGATCGGGTAGAGAACCATGTGGTCCGAACCGAGGCCGCCGGTGATCGGGTCGAGCGTCGAGGGATTGAAGGGGGCGGAGACCTTCAGAATGCCGCCCCGTCGGGGCGCGGCGGCAGCGGCAGAACACGGCGCCGTCAGGAATGGCGCGGCGGCGAGGGCACCCAGGGTCGCGAGGGCATGGCGTCGATGCACGGAAATCCTCCGGTCTGTGGCGGCTTGCGTCAGGCGGCGAGGAAAACGTCGTTGAACTTCGGCTTGCCCAGCAGATTGGGCGTGTAATTGCGGACATCGGGCGTGAAGACCTCGATGCCCGGCACGAAGGCCAGTTCGCAGGACAAAGCGTGTTCCAGCGCCAACCGTTCCAGCTTGGCGAAGGCACGCTTGCGGCCGGGCTGGTCGGACGCCGTCTGCGCCTCGTCCTGAGCCGCGACCATCTCGGGCGGGGGCGGCACCTTGCCGGCGTTGTTGAAGCCGTTCTCGCCATACACCAGCAGGAAAGGCAGCGCCGGGTCCGGCCGGCCGGTCCACAGCGTCATGATCATGTCGCCCTCCTGCTGGATCATGAAGCGCTGGTACATGTCCGCGTTGGAGCCAGCTGTGAGCCGGGCACGGATGCCGACCTGCCGCAACTGCTCGATGACGATCTCGTGCCGCTGCTGCGACGCTTGGTCGGCATTGCCGAAGAACTGGATATCAATTCCCTCCGCGTGCCCGGCTTCGCGCAGCAGGGCCCGAGCCCGGTCCGGGTCATGGGTGTAGAAGTCATTCAGAGATTCATCATGCGCCCAGTAGCCGGGCGGCAACATGGTCTGGGCGGGCGTGCCGAGGCCGAGCAGCGCGGCACGGTTGAAGGCCGCGCGATCCACCGCATAATTGATGGCCCGCCGCACTCGCACATCGTTCAGCGGGGCACGGCGGGAGTTGAATACCAGGTGGTAGTCAGCGATGGTCGGCGTGCTGCTGACCACCACGCGCGCACCCATGCGATCCGCCACGATCTTTTGCTGCGGATTGAGCCGGTAGGCGCCGTGGTTCTCGCCGGCCAGGACCGAGCGCAGGCCGGTGTTCAGGTCCGTGATGATGCGGAATGTGATGCCGTCGAGGTGCGGTAGGTCGCGGTCCCAGTAATCCTCGTTGCGCACCAGCTCCACGACATCGTTGTCCGCCCAGCGTCCGAACTTGAACGGCCCGGCACCCACCGGCTCGCGGTCATACTGCCGGCCACGCGCCGTGATGGCGCGGGGCGAGGACATCATGCCGGCGCGGTCCGCAAGGATCAGCGGCAGCGCGGTATCGGGGCGGCTGAGATGCAATGCCACGCTGTCCGGCGCCAGCACCTGGACCGAAGCGAGAGACTGCAGGTCGCCCTTGACCGAGGAACGATCATCCATGCGGGCGCGGTCCAGATTGGCCTTCACCGCAGCGGCGTCCATCGGCGTGCCGTCATGGAAACGGACACCCGCACGCAGCGTCAGGATCAGGGTCCTGGGGTCAGGATAGTTCCAGGCCACGGCCAGGCCCGGCTGGGGCGCCAACGTACCGGGATCGAAACTCACCAGTGTGTCGAACACAGGATACAGAACCATGTGGTCAGAGCCGGCGCCGCCGGTGACCGGGTCCAGGCTGGAAGGATTGAACGGGGCGGCCAGCTTCAGAATGCCGCCCTTGCGCGGCACCGGCTGCGCGGCAGCCCGCCCACGCGACAGGCCCATCAGCAGCGCGGCGCCGCCTGCCACGAGCATCTCGCGCCGGCGCAAATGGATGACGGGATCGGCCGAGGGGCCGTGTGGCACCTGTGGGATAGACATCCGGTACTCCCTCCGCCGGCCCTGCAGCCGGCCGCGCCCTTGCCGGGTTGATCCCGATCCAGCGCCTTCCTTGGAATTCGATATTATATATGATAGCTAATCTGGAGGCGCAACACGCAACCTCTGGCCTCCGCAGGGTTGGTCCATTTAGGTAGGGGGAGCAGCGACACGGAGAGATGAGATTGATGGAGCTCGCGCCGTCTGGCGATGTTGCGCGGACCATGTCCACGATGGTCGAGCGCGCCATCCGCAAGGACATTCTCAGTGGCGCGATCGCGCCGGGCGATCGCTTGCGTGTGGCGGAGCTCAGCGCGCGCTACGGTGTCAGCCACATCCCGGTCCGCGACGCGCTGCGACAGCTGGAGGGCGATCGCCTGGTCATCATCAAATCCCACAAGGGGGCGGTGCTGCGCGGCGTGAGCCAGAAGTTCGTGGCCGACATGCACGACACGCGTGAAGCGATCGAGACGTTGCTCGTTCGCAACGCCACGCTGAAGGGCACGCCCGAGGAATTCGTTCGGCTGACTGCACTGGCTTTGAACTACGAGACGGCCGCGAGCAGCCTGGATGCTCTGGCCATGGTGGAGGCCAACCTGGTGTTCCACCGCTTTATCGCGCGAATGGGCGATAACCCGGAGGCTGCGAACATCCTGGACCGTGGGTGGGAGCTGGTCATCGCGATCCGAAACCGCTTCGGCTTCGGCGAAAACCGTGTTGCTGAGATTGTACGACAGCACCGGGACTTGGTGGGCGCGATTACCCGGCGGGAGGTGCCTGCGGCATTGGAAGCCGCACGCCTGCATTGCCAGTCAGCGAAGAACGACCTGCTTTTGCGCATGGCAGAGAATGGTGTGGCGTGACTGGCACGCCTATAAAGCGCCGAGGACCGAGAGATCCCGCCCCCGTGGCGGCGGCCAACACGCGGCATCTGGCAGACAATCGTCATCCTCTCAGGCACGAAAAATCAGAAACTTAACGCGCCTTACGCTCCGCTGCTGGGGCCCGAGACGGGTAGGAAGCGATAATAAAGGCTGTCGGCTGGCGACAGACACGAGGTGCCCGACCTCAATTGCGATCGAACCCCGGCATGAGGAGGCCGAAGCGCAGTCAAAGACGGCGTGGGTATGTGGGGAGGACTGTCGCCGGCCACCCACCAAGCGCGTCAGTCGAAGGGCGGCACCGTGACGGTCAGACCAGGTTTCAATCCCGGGAGGTGGTCGCGGACCGCAGGGTAATGCGGCTCGCCGGGACGGTAGGTGAGCCGCACATCGCCGATCATTCCTCCTGGCCCCTCAGCGCGCAGCTCCAGCACGATCGTGCCGTCCAGCAGCATGGTGGCGGCCCCGATGCTATCCGGCTGCCCCTTCCGACCAGCGGCTCGTTCGTCCCGCGCCATGGCGGCACCGGATGTCAGCGCGGTGAGGACCAGGAGGGCGACGGAAAGGCGCCGACAGCGGGAGAGCACGGTGCTGATCCTCGTTCTGGTTCGCCTATCGCGGCACTCTTCACAAAGCAGTCCAGCGCCGGGGAAGGGGGCAGATCGGATAGGGACATAGGAGCGCCACAAGCTTTGATGAGCAGGCAGCTTGATCTCATCACCTAACCTATCACCCCTTCGTCAACCTTATAGGTTGTTGAGTAAGCTTCGGAGACAGCATCATCGAGGCGGCGGCCCTCCCGGTAGGGCGTAAGGCTTGCAGGCCGTTCGATGTCCGGCACCAACCGCGGGCAGGGCTCTGGTGCGCCAATCACCATGTGGACGGGCAGTCGCTCCGCGTAGATCGGCAGGGCATAGTCCTCGTCGTCGTCAGCCACCCCCTTTGCCCTGATCTTGGCCGAGGCGCGCTCGATCTCCATGACGACCACCGCTGTGGCTTTGGTTTCCTGCTCCGTGGTCTGGCGTAGTCCGGCTGTCCGGTCGGGGAAGAAGCGGTCCACCATCATGACGAGGGCGCGCCGCTTTTCCTCGGGGTCGGCGACAAGCCAGGCGTGACCGAACGCCATGACGGAGCGGTAGTCCGCCGAATGGTTGAAGCCACAGCGGGCCAGGACCAAGCTGTCCAGGTGGGTGACGGCCAGGCATGCGGGCTGGCCGTCCGACTGGTTCCGCAGCATCCGGCTGGCGCTGCTGCCATGCCAGTACAGGCGCGTGCCTTCGCGCCAGAACAGCGTCGGCGTGCAGTAGGGTTGCCCGTCGATCACATAGGACACGTGGCACAGCACAGCGGCATCCAGCAGGCCATGCACCGTCTCATGATCGTAGGCGCCCCGGTCGTGGCGCCGCTTGACGCGGTTCATGCCGTCCACGGGGTAGCTGGGGGCGGAAGGGGCGTTCATCGGGCGGTCCTCGGCATTGCGGGGCCGAGCATCCGGCATCAGATTGGTCGCCGCGAGGGCCAATTGAGGATGTGATGTGCCGACCAATTCGGTGAAGCCCGGCCTGATCCTCGATCTGCCCCTCCTGCTGGACGGCGTGGACGGGACTCAGTCCACGCGGGTGCACGCCGGCCTTCGGGCCGCCATCCTCGGTGGCCGGGTGGCTGCAGGGGTCCGACTGCCGTCGAGCCGTTCGCTCGCGGACCAACTCGGCGTCCGCCGCAATGCGGTCGTGGTCGCCTATGAGCAATTGCTGGGTGAGGGCCTGGCAGAGGCCCGCGTCGGGGCAGGGACCTATGTCGCCGCCCGCGTGCCTCATGGACCGGCATTGGCCGGTCCGGTGCCGCTGTTACCACCGGTCGCGGGGCGGGGCGCCTTCGCGCTCGGGCGGACCCTTCCTAACCCCGTGCTGCTGCGACGGCTTGGACAGCTGGTTCGCCGGTCGCTGGCGGAGGGTGACCCGGCGCTGTTCGGCTATGGCGACCCACGCGGGAGCGAGCAGCTTCGTTGCGCAATCGCGGGGCACCTGGGTGCCACGCGCGGCATCACCTGCGACCCGGGCTGCATCCTGATCACCACCGGCACCCAGGCCGGGCTGCGGCTGTGCATCGAGATGCTCATGGCGCCCAGCGACCGGGCCTGGATGGAGGATCCGGGCTACCCCCCGGCGCGGCGCCTCCTGGAGGCACGTGGGGCCCGGCTCGTCCCCGTGGCGGTCGATGGACAGGGGCTGGACGTCGCGGCCGGGCGGCGAGAAGCCGAGGACGCGCGCCTGGCCTATGTGACACCGTCCCATCAGTTTCCGACCGGCGTATCCATGACCATGGCGCGCCGCCTAGCCCTGCTCGACTGGGCGCACGAAGCCGGCGCCTGGGTGCTGGAAGACGACTACGACAGTGAGTTCCGCTTTTCCGGGGCGCCACTCACGGCGCTGGCCGGCATCGATGGCCGGGGGCGGGTGATCTACCTTGGCACCTTTTCCAAAACGGTGTTTCCTGGCCTGCGCTGCGGGTACGTGGTCTTCCCCCCTGCGCTCATCGAACGCGCGGTCGCCGCGCGGGCCATGACGGATCGCTTTCCGCCTAGCGTGCTCGAGGCACCGCTGGCGCGGTTGATCACCGACGGAAGCTTCGCCGAGCATGTCCGGCACATGCGCAAGCGCTACCGGGCCGCCCGCGACATTCTGGCGGAGCGCCTCGTGCAGGTTTCCGGTGGGATGCTGGGCGTGAGAGTGCCCGACCAGGGGCTGCATCTCGTCGCCACCCTGCCGGAGGGCCTGCCACCGGATGCTGCGAACTGGATCCGCAGCGCGGCCGGTGTGGAGGCACGGCTTCTGTCGGACAACCGGATCGTGCCAGGCGGGGACGAGGGCTTTGTGCTCGGCTATTCCGGTTATTCAGTCCCGGAGTTGAAAGAGGCTGCGAAGCGGCTCGGCCACGCAGCGCAGTCCTATCATCCGGAGGTGCACCGATAAGCAGGGGTTACCGCGCCCCGTAGATTACCAACGAACCTCAGGTGGGGGCCTCCATGCCTAGGCTCAGGCTTATCCGATTGAGACGAGGATGGTCACGGCGAGTGATCCCTGCCGAAAAGCGATGGAGTCGATCGATGCATCGCCGGCCGATGCAAAGCAGCTTGGCAGTCGAAGAACATTGCGCCCAAGTCTTCGTCTGACCGTTGAATGGTCTTAGCAATCAAGCATCGTTGAATGCGGCGGGCGCTGGTGCCAACAAGCGATCTCCGCCCGCAAATGAGCTCGACGTTGCGGTCCGGCATGGAATTTGCAGTGATGGTGTTGATCTGTGTCGCCGGAGGCCACCGTGATGCACCGCCGTTCCCTGCTTGCCTTGGCAAGCCTTCTCCCCACGCCCGCGATTGCTCAGTCAGGCCGATGGCAACCGAATGCTCCTATACGCTACGTCGTTCCATTCCCGCCTGGATCAGCCGTCGACCTAGTCGGCCGCCTGACCGCCGAAGCCACCGGGCCTTTGCTTGGACAGAACATCATTGTCGAGAACCGGCCCGGAGCAGGAACGCTGGTCGCCGTTCAGGCGGTCAAGACCATGCCCCCGGACGGCCAGACCCTTCTGATGGTAGCCAATAGTTTTACGATCAACCAGACACTGCACCGGCCGCAGCCCTATGACGCTTCCGCGGATTTTGATCCACTCGCATTGCTGGTTGGAACTCCGCATGTTCTGGTCTGCCATCCTTCCGTGGCATCCGACTTCGCGGCCTTCCTTGCGAAAGCCAAAATGCCAGGCGCGGGCCTTTCCTTCGGCAGCAATGGCCAGGGCACCAGCCAGCATATGGGCCTTGAGCACCTCAAGGTGCTTGCCGGCTTAAATGCGGAGCACGTCCCCTACCGTGGCGTGCCCCCGATGCTGACTGACCTGATAACTGGCCGCGTTCACTACACGTTCGCCAACCTGCCTGACATTTTACAAGCGGTTCGTGACCAACGGCTGGTGGCGCTCGGCATCGTTGCCGCCACGCCACATCGCCTGCTGCCGGATGTACCCACCCTGGCCTCGCTCGGGTTGCCACAATTGGTCAACGATACATTCTACGGCGTGGTGATGCCGGCCGGGGCATCCGGGGAAGTCAGAACAATTCTGGCCTCCGCGTTGCTGGAAGGGATCGGGCAGTCCAGTGTCCGTGAACGTATGGACACTGCGGGCCTCGACATCATGGCCCAAGGTGGCGACGCACTTGCAGTGCGGATCAGGCGGGACACGGAGATCTATGCGTCGGTCATCCGTGACGCGAATCTGAAGCCCGAATAATGAATGTGAAAGCAGCGGCGCTTCGTTTCAAAGCTCCTGAACGGGACGAGTAGATCGCCGCCATCAAGTCCGCAGAGACATCCGCCAGTCACACCTGTTCAGCCAGTACCGCGGCATCGAAGCCTTTCAGCCCGGCCAAATCGCCCATTCGAACTTTCTGGGCCCAGTCCGGATCGCTGATCAGGGCACGACCGACGGCAATCAGGTCGAACTCGTCGCGTTCCATTCGCTCCAACAGGCCGTCCAGTCCTTCTGCGGTCAAACTTTCGCCGCCGAACGCACCCATAAAGTCACCTGTCAAGCCGACCGAGCCGACGCTGATCGTGGCGGCGCCGGTCAGCTTCTTGGCCCAGCCGGCAAAGTTCAGGCCCCGTTCGCCATCGATATCCGGGAACTCGGGTTCCCAGAAGCGCCGCTGCGAGCAATGCAGCACGTCCACCCCGGCCTCCACCAGCGGCAAAAGCCAGTCACTCATCTGCTTCGGCGTTTCCGCGAGCCGCGCGGTAAAGTCCTGCACTTTCCACTGACTCAGACGCAGGATAATTGGGAAGTCTGGACCAACGCTTGTTCGAACCGCCGCGACGACCTCTGCAGCAAATCGCGAGCGTTCGCCGACCGTGGCACCGCCGTATCGGTCGGTCCGGCGGTTGGTGGCTGCCCAGAAGAACTGATCAAACAGATAGCCGTGCGCCCCGTGTAGTTCGATCGTGTCAAAGCCAAGGCGCTTCGCATCACTTGCGGCGCGGGCAACGGCGCTGATCGTGTCCGCAATGTCGCCGTCGCTCATGGTGACGCCACGCTTGACGCCCGGTGCCTCCAATCCGGAGGGGCTTTCGACGGGCGAAGCCGGAACCCACTCCGTCAAGAAGCTCCTGAGCGCCCCCGTGTGCCAAAGCTGCGGGCCCATGCTGCCACCGCCCGCATGGACCGCATCGATCACGCCTTTCCAACCTGCCAACGCCAACTCGCCGTGGAAGAAGGGAACGTTGGGATCGTTGCGGGAGGCGGGGCGGTCGATGACCGTGCCTTCCGAAAGGATCAGGCCGACGCCGCCTTCAGCCCGGAGTTGATAATAAGCGGCATGTGACGGACCGGGTATGCCAGCGGGTGCGAAGCTGCGCGTCATTGGGGCCATGACGATGCGGTTCGACAACTCCATTGAGCCAATGCGGAAGGGTCGGAACAGAACGTCGGTTGAAGGCATTGCTCAGACTCTCGGGTTGACTGGTGAGAGAGGTATACTTCTGCTACCTGGGCGCAAGAACGCACTTACAGTCGCCTAGGTATCGCTGAGGAAACCCATGTCAGCTTGCCAGCATTTCGATGCAAACTGTCCCACCCGCCAGCTCTTCGACCAGATTGCTGATAAGTGGTCGATGATGGTGTTGACCGTTCTCAACAGTGGGCCGATGCGATTCAACGGCATCAAGCGGCACTTGGAAGGCGTGACGCAGAAGGCCCTGACACAATGCCTGCGGCGGCTGGAACGGAACGGCCTCATATCCCGCCGGGTCATCATGACCTCGCCGATCGGGGTCGAATACGCCATCATGCCGCTCGGTCGCTCGCTGCTAGTTCCTTTCCAAGCTCTCCATGGATGGACCATGGATCATTTGGATGAGGTAGAGCGAGCGCGCCAAGCGTTCGAAGCCCGCACCGCAGCTTGACCTGATGCGCCAGCGACCTTACCGATAGACCCAATCGTTCGAGGGCTTGGCGACAAGTCACAGCTCGCTATAGGCGCGGCCTGACCGCTTTCTCCGCTGTGAAGCTGGTGCGGCTGGATTAAGGCTATCGCTGGCTGATGGCCATGCAACGCGCGATGCGGAGATTATCGCGCCTTCATATGTGCTCGCCGGTGGGAAGAGCGGTTGAGAGGATGTGCAAGTTAACTGCCATTGGTAGCGGGCATGTGCCCAGTACGATCATCGCCGTTCCAGGCCGGGAGCATTCGATCAAAGACTGATCAGCGCTTTGATTTCCTGTTAATGAGCGTGCAGTGCATCGGTGGTGCACTGCTAGATAACCTCACCATTCTCGGTTAGGTACTGCTGCGAATGTACCGCGTGGGTCGTTGTCGCCAAGCTATCGACGATGCGTGGCGCCAGCCCCTCGGTCAGGTTATCTAGCATTAGCCGTGGGGCGAGGTCAGCAGCCCCCGGCCGATCGCTGGCATCTGTTGCTCGCCGCCTGAGAGCGCGTCACCCGGCGCGCGGCGGCGCTCCCCCATCGGGGGGCGCAGCTTTTGGGTAATCAGGACGGTGCCGACAAGGGTGTTAACCTCGGCTTTCACTTTCCAGTCGCCTGAAAGAACCTTGGCTAGAGCTTGTAAAGCCGGGCGGCGTTGTCGCGTAGAAACTTCCGAAGCGGTGCTGACCGCAGACCGAGCCCCTCCACCTCCGCGCGCATCTGCTCGAAGGTCAGCACGGGAAAGTCGGTCCTGAACATCACCTTATCCTGGCCATAGCTATAGATGTAGCGGACGAATTCCTGTGGCCAGTGCTTCGGTGCATGAGCATCGGCCACGATGTGGACGTTGGGATGCCTATACGTCATGGCAATCATTTCTGCGTGCCAGGGGCACGGCGCGGACCATGGCCGCCTTCTGTCAGGCGTTGCTGCACTATGGTAAGCTCAACGGCTGCCGCTTCCTATCGCTGCGGACCCTGGAGCTCGCCCTGCAGGACGTCACCGGCTCCCGTCTTGTCGAGAAAAAGGGCAAGCCCATGCATTTTGCGATGGGTCCCCGCACCCGCGGCACGACGCCTACGTCCGATGAATTCGGCGATACCGCGTCACCGCGCGCCTTCGGGCATACCGGTGCTGGCAGTTCGCTCTGCTGGGCTGATCCCGCAACAGGAATCCACTTGGCCTACATCGCCAACGCTAGGAGTCCTGAACGATTTCATAGCGAGCGGCTGCGCGCAGTTAATAAGGCTGTCCAAGCGACGATTTGAGTTACCGGGAGTAGCCGCTCGTTAGCGCGTCGCCGCTAGGACTGTGTGCCGTATGTCCAGGTGTGCCTGAGGGCACCGCACCAGCCGGCTCCTCTGGGAGTGAGCAATACTGCACCTCATGAGCAGCCGTTGGCTATTTTGAGATCTAGTGGCACGGATGAGATGTAGCCGCAGCGGTGCCAAGCTGGTCAGCACCCAGTTGGATCCAATTCAAAGCTGCTGGCAAAATGATCTGCCAGCAGCCATATCCATCACGCCTTCAGTCCTGATCGACTCTGGGTCACCTATGACAGACTTGGGCATACATCCTGTTTGCGAGGGCGAGCCGCACGTCCCCCGACAATCATACTTGAAAGCATCGGTGGGAGATGGGTGATCATGCGTGCCAATGCCAAGCCCAGCACGATCGATCCCAACCCGGCCGCGATGATGTAGGACATCTCGCTCCATTCGTATCGGCCCCACAGTTGCTGGAAGCCAAGAATGACCCAAGCATGGCAGAGGAAGATGACGAAGGCGTAGCGCCGCCCCCAGATTGCGACCCGCGGCGTCAACGGCAGATAAGCCGCCAGTCCAACCACCACGGCGGAGAATGCGGAGAGTGTCGCCAAACCGAGGAATGACGTGCTGCTCCATTCCACATCGTCCATCACCCACGACC
The DNA here is from genome assembly GCF_017355405.1 of Roseomonas haemaphysalidis. NCBI lineage: Bacteria > Pseudomonadati > Pseudomonadota > Alphaproteobacteria > Acetobacterales > Roseomonadaceae > Roseomonas > Roseomonas haemaphysalidis. The sequence goes on along the minus strand of NZ_CP061179.1, from coordinate 66,008 downwards.
CCAGCAGCAGGGCTGCCATCAGTGACAGCGGCAACAAGGATTGGCGGCAGATAGCCACGCTTCGGGGAAATGCGCCAAAGCCCATCCCGATCACGAAGAACAGGGGGATGGCATTGCGAATGAAGAGACGGCCATCCAGGTCCGTGACGTAAATTAGCGCTACCAGGGCGAGAACCGAGGCGTAGCCCGCAGCATGACGCAAGATGCGCCTTATCAGACCAAAGAAGGCACAGCAAAGGAATAGATCACGGAGGAAATACAAAGGCTCGTTAGCCGGACCCCCGTGAATCGCTGTCAGGCCATTGATTAGCCAATAGCGACTTTGGTGACTGAGAAGATGTTCTGGATCGATTTGCGTCCATTCGTTAATGCCCAGAAGAACCAAGAAGATCAACGTATTCCAAAACAGGAAGGGCAAGATCAGGCTTTGGAACTTCAGGGTAACCATCACCGCATAACCGCGCGGTTTCTGAATAGCGAAGAGATAGCCAGAAAATAGCGACAAGGTTGGCACGCTGGCTCGTGTGATGATGACCGCCGCCTGTCCGATGGCGTTCATGTCTTCGAACGACATAGCGAAGACTAGGGCATGATTCAAAACCACTAGCAGGATCAGCACGAATCTCCAAGAGTCGAGATTGGCGATGAACTGATCAGTAGGCGATGATGGTTCGGCGGACATGTGGCAACCCTGTGAAAGCGCCTGCACAGAAAAGTTGCATGCCAATCGTCAGTCAATTGGTTTGATGTTGATAACGATCTTACAATCATCACATAAATGACATAAGTTACTTGAGGAGAATAAACTTAATTTTATCGGCTAAAACTAACACTAGGGGTCATTATAAATTCTACCATGTCGTTAAATCCGTCAGCGACGTGCATCGCTGGTGGTGGTTATGACTAGGTCCCACTGGGTACTCTGAGCAAAATGTCGGTGCATGGCTGGCCTAGCGAGAGCTTGTGGATCAGCAAAGTCTTGACCCCCTATTGGCGTCCAAAACTGACCTCAATGCAGTATAGATTTAGCCATCTAAAACAAAATACTGAGCAAAATTGGGCAGGTATAGCTTTGGGCGTCGGTATAGGTTGTAATTTGGATTTGATCCACACCAGACATACGTGGCTGTTTGGTTAAGTCAATTTGGTGACTGCCTGCCAGAAGACGATCTTCCGGCCGTGGGCCGCTCGAAGCGCCCGCACGTAATCTGAATGATCGGATATGGCGCCGAAATTTTCCACTCGCATGGCAGCGTCACGACAGGCCTGGAAATGCCTTGCGGCGTGCTGGTATCGCGATGACCGACCCGCCCCGAGCGTGAAGCCGATCATGGAACGGCGCAGGATCGTCGCGGCCAACGGGTAGCGGCTTTCCGGCGCCCCGGCCGCTGGCGACAACAGTTCGTAGCGGTCGCCGTCCAGCGCCTGCGCCCGGCCGAGGACCAGCGCGCTGGCCCGTCGCAGATCCGGCCAGGCGATGAGGAAGGCCAGAGCCTGATGAACATCCGCGAAAGCCAGTGCATGCGCCATCGCCCGCTGCTCCGCCTCGACGTCGTCGAAGTCTGTCAGTCGCCGGAGAAAAGTTCGCAGATGGGCGGCTTGCAGCGTCGCCGCGAAGCACGCCCAGCGGAAGCGCCGCGCCTCCTCCTGCTGCCCCAGCGCCTCCAGCACCTCGGCGCGCACTTCCTGCCAGTCGACCGGCGCTTCGTCGCGCTGGCGGGCCTCGACGTGCTCCACCACGGCCCAGGCTTCTGGCAGGCGCCCGGCGGCGAGCAGGCGTCGCGCGATGGCCGTGGCGGCGGCCGGCATGCGGCGCACGGGAGCGTCGAACTGTGCGATGAAGCCGTCCACGTCGCCCAGAGCATCGGCGACCGGTAGCAGGATGAACGACGCCGTCTGGGCGCGATGCCGGGACTGCTGTTCGTCAGCCTGGATCGGGCCGGTGCTGGAACGGCGGATCGCCGGTCGCTTGCCGCGCGGCGGCGCCGGGACCGGCTCTGCCCGCCACGCCAGCGTGGCATCCCGGATGAGCAGCAGCCCGGCGTTACCTAGTTGGGGGGCCAGGATAGGGATCAGCCGATCCTAGATCCCATGCGCATCGTCGATCAGAGCCAGGACGGCACGATTGGCAAGCACCTCGGATGGTAGGGCCGCCCGTTGCGCCAAAGGTCCAAGATCCTCGGCAGCGGCATGGAAGGCCTCGGCCAGGCGGCCGCTGCCATCGTCGGAGCGCGCCAGAACGCCGTCGGCGCAACCGACCAGGCACCACATCAACTCGAAGGCCTCGCCCGGATCAGCCGGCGCGACCACATCGAGGATAGCTCGCCGCTGGACCTCCGGCTCAGCCAAGAGCGGTTTGATCTTCTGCCATCCGAGCCAGGTCTTCGCCTGCCCGATGCGGATCAACTGCTGGGTGACAGCGCGCGCCGTGCCGTCAGCGCCGCCACTGCCAGCCAGGGCCAGGCGAAGCTGGCGTTGCGCGGCGGCATTACCCTTGCTGACCGCCATGAGCAGTTCCGCGAGCCGGGCCGCACCGAGCGTTTCCAGGTTCGCGGCGTTGAGCGCCCTACCCGTCGTGGTGGCACGCTTCGGGCGCGGCGGAGGAGGATCGTCCTCGATAGCCTCCCTGCTTTGGGAGGTGGATTGAGCTTTCCTGGACGCCCTTGCGGTGCTCTCACCTGTGATGTCCCCTGAGGGCCAGGGTACCGATCCGGCACCGGAGGTCGACAGCGCGTTCGACGCTGGCGCTCAAGGCGGCGCCAAGCCTGAGGGTGTGCCGGAACAGGACAGACAGGACGCTGGGTAGCGCGGGGTGTAGCCGTCCTCCGACAGGAAGATCGCCTTTTCCGCGATGGCCTAGGCAATCACTAGGTGATCGAAGAGGTCACGGTGGTGCATCGGCAGGGCGGCCAATGCGATGAGATGCGTAGGGGCGATGTGCAGCAGCGCGAAGCCCTGCGCCTGCATCTCCTTCAGGATCTCCTCGATTCCGGCGTCCAGCTTCCCCGCGCGCACCTTGACCAGAGTCTCCCATAGCGAAACCACCGAGATCAGGATGTCATTCGCCGGGTCCATGATACGGTCCCTTGACGCAGCGCCGAGCCTGGGGTCATCCGACAGCCACCAGAGCAGAGCATGCGTGTCGAGCAGAAGCTTCACGCTTCGCCGTTCTCCATGATCGACAGCAGGTTGTCAGGCAGCGTGTCGAAGTCCGGTGCCATGCGGATCTTGCCGCGCAATGCGCCCGGCTGACGGCGCGATGGAGTTGGAGGCTGTGGCGGCTGCACCAGCGCCACCACCTCGCCGCGCGAGGTCACCAGGAAAGAGGATCCCTGGCGGACCTGGCGCAGAAAGCCCGGCAGATTGCCGCGGAACTCCCGGATACCGATCTTCTGGGGAGCAGGCTGCGGTGTTTTATCCTGGTCAGCCATGGTGACGCTCCATGTGATCACTTGATGTGTACGCATGACTCGCCGGGCGGTCGACAAGAGTTCCAATGTCGCGGAACTGCTTGATCTACCGATCCGGCGAGTTCTTTTTCCTAGTAATGCCTGAGCTTGGCGGTGAAGGTCGGCCGCTGCCCTAGCCGTAGGAGAACCTGCCGGTCGGGGTGGAGGCGCATGGCCTCGTCGGGCGTGTGTCGGGGCCGGCCGGTGAGCTCAGTAGAGCTGCTGTGGCTGCTCGAGCCATGGCCCTCGGGGTTGTCCGGGGTGGAGCGGGAGGAGCTGGTGGTCTCGAAGGCCACAGTGCTGCGGCCTAACGCCCGGGACAGCCACTGGGTGGTGTCTAGGTCAACCGGGGCCGAGACCTGGATCGGCCCGGCGGTGGCCAGGAAAGTGGCGGCGGTCTGCCCGTAGGCGGCGCGCAGCCGGGCGAGGTCCTGTAGGATTGGCCAGAGCTGCAGCCCGAGGCCGGCCATCGGCCCGGCAGCCTGCAGAACCGGCTCCAGCCAGCCGAGCGCGGCGAACTCGTCGAGCAGCAGCACGGGTGAGGTGTTCGGCCGCTGCGGGGTGTGGGCGAGTTGCAACTGGAGACACCATCCCCGCCGCTGCTGCCGGCGTTTCGGAATCCGACGGGTCGCGACAGCCTGGGGCGGGGGGGGGCACGGCTGAGGAGATCGTCCAGGCTGTGGAGCAGGATCCGAAAGTGCGACAGGAAGCCGCCGACCGGGCGCAGTGGCTCCGGGCGGTGTACCGCGATCCGCAGCAGGCGGAGGCCAAACTGGCGGCGCTGCTCCAGACAGCCAGGGCGACCGCACTGAGGCGGCCCGGAGGCTGCGGGAGCGGCCGGAACAACTGGGGGCACTGCGAGGGCAGGAAGGACTGTTCGCTAGTCATGAGGCATAGCTGGACCGCGCTGGGGCCAGGAGTGTGGCGAGCTCGATCGTCGGCGGGCTGCAGCGCGAGGACGTGGCGCGCAAGAAGGCGGGTACGGATTACGTGGCACAGGTGGAGGCGCAGCGGGCCTGGGACAGCGTCGAGGTGTCTGGGCTGTCGTAGCGCGCCTGGCGGGCTGTAGAGGCCGTGGAGCAGGCTAGGGCGGCCAGCATGGCCTAAGAGTACGCAGACAGGGCCGCAGGCCTACTGGCGCAGCGTGGCGGCCAGGCAAAGCCCGGAGGCCGCCCAGGCGTGGCAGCGGGAGGTAGGGACGCAGCCGGAGGTGGCAGCGGAACTGCGCGCGGTGGCTGAGGCGGCGGAGCGGCGACTAGGCGCGCAGGCCGTGGGCCAGGACAACACAGCGGGCGCCGGCTCCGCCACACTGTCACCCGAAGGGCTGGCGGGGATCGGCCGGGCCGTCAGCGCGGTGCGAGACGCGCAGCAAGCGATGTAAAAGCTCGGTCTCCGACCAGGGCGTGGGCTAAGCCGGTAGCAGGCATACAAGTGCTCGATGTCAGCGGCATGGCGATCTAGGCTATGTCACGCATTGTGTATGACAGGACATGCCATGAGCGTGGTGACGGTGCGCAAGCAGGGTAACTTGGTCGGCATCGCCTTCCCGAGCCGAAACACGGGTCCGCATGGGCTTCGAAGTCGGTCAGGATCTAACGCTGGTCGAACTCGCTGATGGCGTGAAGCGGAAGCTGTAGCTGGCGCGTGAGGTGTTACGCGAGCAGGCAGATGCGCTGCAGGAACTGGCCAAGCGTTGATCGAGTCGAAGTTTCTGGAAGCCAACGCCGTGGCCTATCTACACGACTGGGCCCTGCGCGAGTAAGGCGGAGCACAAGGGATCAAGGACCCAGGCCTGCTGGAGAGTGCGCCGGGGGCGACCGCTGAACAAGTTGGCCTATGCCGGTCCAGGGGACGTGGACCTCTACGACCTGGCAGCTGCTTATGCCCACGGCATGGCCCGCAACCACGCCTTCCACGACGCCAACAAACGCACTGCCTAGTCCTGCTGCGTGCTGTTCCTCAAATTGAACAGCATCCAAGTGTCAATTGAAGCGTCTGGAGTCGTGGAGCAGATGGTGTCACTAGTACAGGGGCACCTCAACGATGCGGCATTCGCGGCATGGCTCGGAACTGCATCATCGAGATGAACTTGTTCCGACCGCCAATATTCTGACAGCAAGCCACCCGCCGCCGAAGGCTGTCGACCTTGGCGCAGACACCCGTCATGCTCTTCAAAGCGCCGGCCAAAACAGGCGCGATGGGAGAGAACGCATGAACCCGACACAGTCTCGCCGTGCTCTGCTGACCAGTGCTGGATGGGCGGCCGTGGGGTCTGCGGCGCTGAGCATTGCTGCCAACGCCCAGCCCGCCACGGCGGCATCTACCATAGTGCGGGGCGCTGTGGGACCAGTGAAATTCTCCGCCGGCACGGAGCCCCCGCGCACGCCTGCGCCGCCGCTGGCCACCGATTGCCATCACCACATCTATGACGCCCGCTTCCCGGCCGATCCACGCACCCAGCTGCGTCCGCCGGACGCCTCGCCGGAGGACTACCGCGCGCTGGCGCGTCGGCTTGGCACCCAGCGCTCCGTGCTGGTCACGCCCTCCACCTACGGCACGGATAACCGCCTCCACCTGCAGGCTATGCGCGAGTTGGGTCCGGAGCGGGCGCGCATGGTCGCGGTCGTCGATACCAGCGTGACGGATGCGCAACTGCGCGAGATGCATGAGGCGGGGGTGCGCGGCATCCGCTTCAACCTTGTGCAAGCCGGAGTGACGACCGTCGACATGCTGGAGCCGTTGTCAGCCCGCGTACAGGCCCTGGGCTGGCACACCCAGGTCCACATGCTGGGCGACCAGATCGCCGACCACGAGGCGCTGTTCTTGCGCCTGCCGGCGCCGATCGTCTTTGATCATCTGGGCCGCATCCCGATGGACCAGGGGGTGGAGCACGTCGGCTACAAGACGGTTCGCCGGCTACTGGACCGCGGCAAGGCTTGGGTGAAGCTGTCCGGCGCCTACATGGACACCAGGGTGGGGCCGGCCGGCCGCTGGTCCGATACAGTTCCTGTCGCGCAGGGTTATGCAACGGGTGCTCCGGAACGCTGCGTGTGGGGAAGTGACTGGCCGCATGTCACGGAGCCGGCCGAGAAGCCCGACGATGCTGCGCTGTTCGACCTGCTGACCGAATGGGTGCCGGACGAGGCAGCGCGTAAGCGAGTGCTCGTCGACAACCCAACAGCGCTGTACGGCTTTCTAAAAAGCTGAGCAGCTTTGGCCTGCGCCTTCGGCAGCACGGGCCAAGCTGCTCGCTGCATTCAACGGGAGCACTTGGGCGACCGGAGTAGTCTGGCAGGGCATCACCAACTTGCGCGAAGGAGCAAAGACCCTGGTTTTTGAGGACAGGGGTCCGTCGCCAAGCGAACTTCCGATTGCTGTGCTGACTGGCCACAGTGGAAACAAGCTCCACCCCCGATGTCATTCTAGCTGAAGCTAAGCGTCCGGACCTGATGAGCATAACTTCAAGATGTTCCAAGAGCAGCACAAGAAGGTCGTATGGAACGAGCAGTATCCTGAATCAGCAGCAACGACGACTTGGGCGCGTGGGTCATCACACCCTCACGTAAGTGCCGCCAGCACGGTCCCAAGTGGGACTGCTCGATATTGGGTGCTGCTTGATTCTTCAGGTTTCAGTATGAGCCCGTACAGCACCTAGTGCGTCGCCGGCGGTGATCTGTTTCATAACGCCGCCGGACGGCCGTGGTCCTGCCACGGCCGTCCGGACGTTGCGTCGGGTGCCTTGGGGGTCAGGCGGTCGGCACGGCGACGAACAGGCTGTGGCCGTCGCGCAGGATGCGCAGGGCCACTGCGCGGTGCGTATCCCCCGTGCCGCCCTGCGACTGGATCGCCTGCACCGCCTCCTGCGGCGAGGTGACGGCACGGTTGCCGACGCTCTGCACCACGTCGCCCGCCTTCAACCCCGCCTCACTAGCCGGGCTGCCCGGCCGCACGGCGGCGATCACGGCACCCTGCACGTCTCCGGCCAGGCCGAGGCTTTCCCGCGCGGCGGGATTGATCGGCGCCAGCGCCAGACCGAGGCGGCCTTGCTCCTTGGCGGTGGACTGCGGCGCGGCCTCGGCGGCCTTGTCCGGCAGGGTGGCGGTGGTCAGCCGCAGGGATTGCTCCCCGCCGTCACGCCGCACGGCGAGCGTCGCCTCCGTGCCGGGGCGGAGCGCCGCTACCTGGCGGGCCAGACCACGTGGGTCGCTGACCGCATCACCGTTCACCGCCGTAATGACATCCCCCGGCTTCAGACCGGCCTTGGCCGCCGGCGCGCCCGGCTCCAGCTCTGCCACCAGCGCACCCTTCTGCTGCGACAGGTTCAGCGCGGCGGCCATCTCCGGTGTCACCGGCTGCGACACCAAGCCGATGTAGCCACGCTCCATGTGGCCGTGGGCTTCCAACTCGGCCACCACCTGCTTGACGACATTGGAGGGGATGGCGAAGCCGATGCCGACCGAGCCGCCGCTCGGGCTGAAGATGGCGGTGTTGACGCCGAGCACGGTGCCGTCCAGCCCGAACAGCGGGCCGCCAGAGTTGCCGCGGTTGATCGGCGCGTCCACCTGCAGGAAGTCGTCATAGGGACCGGCGCCGATGTCGCGGCCGCGCGCCGACAGAATACCGGCGGTGACGGTGCCGCCCAGGCCGAAGGGGTTGCCCACGGCCACCACCCAGTCGCCGGGCCGTGCCTTGTCGGAATCGCCCAGCGCCAGGAAGGGCAGCGGCTTGCCGGCGTCCACCTTCAGCACCGCCACGTCGGTGCGCGGGTCGCGGCCGACGACGCGGGCATCCAGTTCGCGGCCGTCCTCCAGCGTCACCACCACCTTGGTGGCGCCTTCCACGACGTGGTTGTTGGTCACGACATGCCCCTCGGCATCGACCAGGAAGCCGGAGCCGAGCGCCTTGGCGGCGCGCGGCGCCTCCTGCTGCTGCTGCCGGCCGCCGAAGAACTGGCGGAAAGTGCGGTCCTGCTCCGAACCCTCGGGGAAGGGAGAGCTGGCCTGCTCGGCCTGCACGCGCTCGGTGCTGGTGATGGTGACGACGGCGGGGCGTACACGGGCCACCATGTCCGCGAAGCCCGGCAAGGCGGGGCCGGCCTGCGGCATGATGGGGGCGGCGGCGGTGGTCTGGTTCTGCGCGGCGGCGGGCACCAGCGTGGCGCCGAGGCCACCCAGCGCGGTGCCGGCCAGCAGCAGGGCGGCAAAGGCGGCGTTGCGGCGGGACTTGGGGTTGAACATGGGACATCTCCTGGAAGGGGAGCAGGGCGGCTCGCGCCGATGGCCCTTTATCAGCCTCGCATCATGGAGGCGGGGGCCGCGCGAAGATGTCGATCCTGTCAGAAAACTCCGGACTGCCGGTCAGGCGCTGGCAGATGGCGGGAAGGCCAGTTCCACGCGGAGGCCCGGCGCCGCATCCGCCAGCCGCAGCGCCGCACCATGCAGCCGCGCCGTAGCGGCGACCAGCGCCAGACCCAGCCCGTTGCCCGGCGTGGTGCGGCTGCGGTCCAGGCGATAGAAACGTTGCAGCACCCGGCCGTGCTCGGCCTCCGGGATGCCGGGGCCGGTATCGCGCACAGCCAGCAGCGGACCGCGCGGGGTAGCCTGCACGGAAACCATCACCCGCACGCCGGGGCCGCCATGGGCCAGCGCGTTTTCCACCAGGTTGGCCACCGCCTGGCGCAGCAGCGCCGCATCGCCGGTCACATGTTGAGCCGGCTGGATGGTGGCCTCGATGGCCTGCCCGGCCTCCTCCGCCACGGCGTCGTAGAGTTCCGCCACCTGTGCCGCCAGGGTGGACAGATCGACCGGGATCATCGCCCCCTCCGGAACGCCGGCCTCGGCGCGGCCGATCCGCAGCAGGGCGGAGAAGGTGGCCAGCACGCCGTCCAGCTCATCCAGGCTGCGCTCCAGCGTTTCCGCATCCGCCTCGGGCGCGCGCGGGCGGGCCACCGCGGCTTCAAGCTGCTGGCGCAGGCGGAACAGCGGGCTGCGCAGGTCGTGCGCGACGTTGTCGGTGGTGACGCGCAGCCCCTCCACCAATGTCTCGATCCGCGCCAGCACGGCATTCATGGTGGCGGCCAGCCGGTCGAATTCGTCGCCGCGCCCGGCTAGCGGCAGGCGGCGCGACAGGTCGCCACCCATCACCGCCTGCCCGGCCTCGGACACCAGCCGCAGTCGCCGCTCCAGCCGCCGCGCCACGATGAAGCCGATCAGCAGCGCTGCCAGCGCCGCCAGCAGGCCTGCCACCGGCAGCGCCCCCACCAGCGCCGCGGCCCCGCGCCGCACCGGGGCAAGGTCGGCGCCAACACTGAGCTGCATCCCGCCGGGCAGCAGCGCGCCCAGCACCCGCAGGTCCCGCCCGTCCGGCGCGCGGATGGTGGCGAAGCCGCGCAGGCCGGCGGGCGCGCCATCCAGCCGGCCGGCGACGGCGGTACCATCGGCGGTGCGGAGCAGCATCAGCGCGCCACGCCGCCGCGACAATTCCCCCACCGCGATGGCGAAGCGCTGCGGGCCAAGGGTCTGGAAATCTTCCAGATAGCCTTCGGTATCGATCGCGATGGCGGCGTCGAGCTGTGCGCCCAGCGCCGCCGAGGCCCGCCAGTAGCCCCAGCCGAAGCCGGCCCCGCACACCAGCAGCACCAACGCCGCCAGCAGCCCCGCCACCCGCAGCGCGAAGCTGCGGGGCATCACGCCGCGCCGCCCCCCAGCACGTAGCCGGCGCCGCGCAGGGTGCGGATCAGCGGCGGCCCACCGGTGTCCAGCTTGCGGCGTAGTCGACTCACATGGACATCCACCACGTTGGTGGTGGGGTCGAAGTTGAAGTCCCATACCCGTTCCAGCAGCATGGTGCGCGTCAGCACCTCGCCAGGGTGGCGCATCATGTATTCCAGTAGCCGGAACTCGGTCGGCAGCAGCTCGATCGCCGCGCCGCCGCGGCGCACCGTGCGGCGCAGCAGGTTCATTTCCAGGTCTGCGACGCGCAGCACTGCCGCCTCCCCGGTATCGGCCTGGGCGGCGCGGCGGGTCATGGCGTCGAGCCGCGCGCGCAGTTCGCTGAAGGCGAAGGGCTTGACGAGATAGTCATCGGCACCGGCGTCCAGCCCCTCCACCCGCGCCTCGAGCTCGCCACGCGCGGTGATGACCAGCACCGGCGTCCGGTCGCCTGAGGTACGCAACGCGCGCAGGATGGAGATGCCGTCGGGGCCGGGCAGCATGCGGTCAGTGATCAGCGCGTCGAAGCTCTCGTTCAGCGCCAGGAACAGCCCATCGCGACCGGTGCGCGCCACCTCGACGACATGGCCGACCTCCTGCAGCCCCTTAGCAAGGTAGTCGGCGGTGGCCGCGTCGTCCTCGATGATCAGCACGCGCATGGTCGCCCGCCTCCCGTTGGACAAGGGATGCCATAGTAACCCGGTTCGCTGCTGCCGGATTAGATGCAACGGTCGCTTCAGGCAACGCCTTCGGCCCCGCATGTGGCATGAGGCAGAGCCGAGGCCGACATCATCCTCGCCACGGACATCAGAGCGTCGCGATGGCTAGGGTCGCGGATCGTCATAAATACTTCCAGCAGCATGGTCAGGTCGCTCACCGGACCTACAGCGCGGTTTGCGCCGTGGACGCCCTGCCCAGACTGTGTCGCCGCATTCAACAGGACATCAGCACGAATACCCAGTGCTTGGGCAATCGCCACCAGGCGGCTTGTGGTGATACCCGTGGTGCCGGTTTCGTAGCGATGCAGCTGGACGCCCGTGACACCAATGCGGGCTGCCACCTCCTTCAAGGTGAGCCCAGCTACGCGGCGCTGATGACGGATTTCCTTGCCAACGGCGGTCGATGTATTGTCCAGCAAAACACATTATCCTGGTTATTGAGACGCCATTTTGGATATATACCCAACCAGAAGTTGCTCTTATAGTTCCCCCAAATGTCTGAAAACGTAAAGATCTTGAACAAAACGTGATGGCTGCGCCTGGATATAGGTGTGATCCCCACGCTGAGGCATTCTCCTCAATCAACGGCACGAAGCCGACATGCCATGATGCATCGGCTAAAGCCTCGCAATTAAAGTTACCGAAGCGGCAACGTGAGGTCTGACAACCTGCGCACCGCACCCTACCGAAGCGTCAGCTGAACAATTGCTGTGAGTTGCAATGAGGTTTCCAGCGTGCATGGGGATCGATGGGAGGTAGCGTGCAACCAGGGCCGATTTGTCTTCGGAAGTTTAAGGCTGGCCTGCACCGATGCGCTGTAGACTGATCATCACCCAGCCGAAGCGCCATCACAGCCTTTAAGCCTCAGTTATCTAAAGCGGCTCACCGGGTGTCCGACCTCGGGTTCGGCGCAGCAGACAAACCTCGCGTCGCCCGCAGAGAGCTATCGAGGACCACTGAGTTCACGTGGGAAGACATGATGATTTGGTACATAGACGGCCGCATTCAGAGCTGGCCCCGTGAACGTCCAGACATACAAAAAACAAGAGAAAGTGAAAATAGCCGCAGTGAAACTTACTGAGCTAGCGCGTGCTTTCTTTGAACGTTTCCGGAGACATCACATGAATCGCGGCGTTCCATCCCTAACGGCTCTGCTGGGTGTGCTGGCGGTTGCCGGATATCAGAACCGTGACAAGCTTACGGAATTACTTGGAGGATTCACCAGTGGTGCTGCTGCCACTCCTGGTACAGGGAGTTTTCCAGCAACACAGGGACGCGAGAGAGAGCCTGGCGAAGTTCACAAGGACGGCAGCATTGCTGCGGTGCTGACGGATGGCCTGCGGAACTTAGTGGAACGTTTCCGCGAAGCTGGGCATGGGGAGACTGCGGATTCATGGGTAGCTCAAGGCCCCAACCGTGATGTCGCTCCGCAGCACATTGAAGGCGCGATTGGTTCCGATATGCTGGACACACTATCGAAACAGATCGGTCTATCCCGTGAGGAGATCATCTCTCGCCTCATCAAAGAACTGCCTAACGCAATCGACAAATATACTCCAGAAGGGCGGATTCCGGCTTAGGCCCGTTTGATAATGCTCGGGTGAAGTGTTTGGGCATCCTAGCGTGCCCAGAAAGACACTGTGACCAGCCCCCATTGAGTGGTCCTGGCAAAATGTTAGTACATGGCTGGCTTGGATAAGAAGGCGGCGCAATAAGCGTAGTACCATGCCTACCTGCAGACCAAGACCTGGCGCGCAAGGAGCCGCAAGGTGCTGCGCCGTGATCCTGTCTGCACAGCCTGTGGCAAAGCCCCATCCGAACAGGCCCACCACCTGACCTATGAGCGGATCTACCGCGAGCCCTTGTTCAACCCAGCCGGCGTTTGCCGTTCCTGCCACGCCAGTCTGCCTCGCCGGGACAAGCTCGATGAAGCCATCGAAAGCGTTGAACCCCCAGACGAGGACCTTAACTTCGGCTAGCGGGTGGTCAGGGGCAGGTCGAAGGACTGCACACCGGCGTGGCGTCCTGCACGTCGCCGACGCGGAAGCACTGCACTCGTCCAGGTAACAGGCCCTCCAGCGCTCGATCGGGTTACACGCCATCCAGTCGCCTTGGCGACTTGAATAGCGAGGCTACGCCACCAGCGAGGACGAGATTATCAGGCTGCATTAGTGCCCCGCCGCCTTCGCCATCCTGCCCTTCGGTTGCCATATGCCGTTGAACCAGGCGGAGCAGCCGCGCTTCAGCGTATCGGCTGCAGCAGCGCTAGTGTCTCAGCCGAAGGTGTGACGCCGAGCCCTGGCCCGGATGGCAGCGTGTAAACTCCACTTCGGCAATCCATATCGCCCTCCACCAGCCGCCTGTTCGGCTCGAAAACCGAATGCTGGTACTCGTGGTACTCCACCGCCGCCAATGCGGCACTGGCCTGTAAGCTCGCGGCCATGAAGATGCCTACGCCAATGGTGGCATGCGGCATGATGCGCAGATGGTGCGCCGTGGCGTAGTGCCCCATCCGCATGAATTCGGTAATGCCGGTATGGCCCATCTCGGGCTGTATGATGCCGCAGGCGCGCCGTGCGACGCGCGGCACCACATCAAACACCGTCCGCCATTCCTCGCCGGCCGCGACCGTGGTGGAAACCTGGGCGGCGACGCGGGCCAATCCGTCAATGTCCTCCGGCCGCACCGGCGCCTCGGCGAACCACAGGCCGTGCGGCTGCATGGCGTGGATCAGCGCGATCGCCTGCTCGGCGCTGTGCGCCCAATGCATGTCGCAGGCAATTCCGGCCTGCGGGCCGAGTGCCTGCCGCAGCGCCGCGATCTCGGCCACCACGCCATCATCGGCCACGGGCGCGGCGAATTTGAAGCGGTCGAAGCCGCGCGCCTGCCACTCCGCCGCCATCGCCGCCCGCTCGGGCAGCGTCGGCTTCGGCAGGCCGGAGATATAGGCCGGGATGCGCGCATGCCGCTGGCCGCCCAGCAGCTTCACCACGGGCAGGTTGCTGATGCGCCCTGCCAGGTCCCACAGCGCGATGTCGACGGCCGCCAGGGCATCGAGGTAGAAACCGCCCGTGTAGCCGCGCACCCGCATCAGGTCGTAAAGGTCGTCGTGGATGACCGAAACGTCGTGCGGGTCGCGCCCCACCACGAAGGGCGCCAGCAGGTCGTCGATGATCGCCATGGTGGCGCCGGGAGCGACGATGCCATAGGTCTCGCCCCAGCCGACGGCGCCGGAGGCGCTCTCGATCCGCACCAGCACGCTGCGGTCGACGGTGGGATAGACGGTGCGGTTGCCCCGCCGCACCAGGTAGCCGCGCTCGTTCACCGTCTCGCCCTCGCGCAGCGCGCCGAGATAGGGCGTGTCGCGCGGCACGGTGAGCGAGAAGACCTCGACGCGGGCGACGCGCTCGCTCATGGCCGCACGGCCAGCAGGTCGCCGATCCGCGCCAGCCAGGCGTCGATCTCCGCGATATCCTGCCCGTCCAGCGCCGGCAGGCGGGCGCGCACCGCATCGCCGTGCAGCACGCCGCGCCGCGCCAGCACGTGCTTGGTGAAGCGCATGCGGAAATTGGCCTGGATCACCAGCAGCGGCAGGCTGCGCATGTAGAGGTCGCGCGCCCTGTCCACCTCGCCGGCGCGGAAGGCGCGGTCGAGCGCGACATGCACGTCGGTCAGCTCCACCGCCGGCATCGCGCCGCAGGCGCCGCGCCGGTATTCCTCGACGATGTAGCGCGCGCCGCCGCCGCCGAGCACGCCCAGCAGATGCGGCGGCGCGCCGGCCAGGATGGCGGAGATCGGCCCGCCCGAGGGCAGCGTCTCCTCCTTGACGTAGGCGATGGCCGGGTTGTCCCGCACGATCTCCAGGATGGTTTCCGGGCTGAGGTCGGAGCCGCGCGGCGCGGGGGCGTTCTGCAGCACGATGCGCAGCCCCGGCACCGCTGCCGTGATGGCGGCGTAGAAGCCCGCCACGGCGGCGGTGCCGGCGCCGACGCTGCGCGGCGCCTGGATCATCACGGTGTCGATGCCGGCCGCCATGGCGGCGCGGCTATGCGCCACGGCCTCCTCCACCGTGCCGGCGCTGGCGCCGGCCACCACCGGCACGCGGCCGCCGACGCGCCGCACCACCAGTTGCAGCAAGGCCGTGCGCTCGTCCGGCGTCAGCTCGTCCACCTCGCTGGCGAAGCCGGGGAAGACCACGCCATCGGCGCCGCAGGCCAGGGCGAAGTCAACGATCCGCTCCATGCCGGCGGGGTCGATGGCGCCGTCCGGCAGGAAGGGGGTGGGTAGCACGGGCAGGATGCCTTGCAGCACGGACGCTCTCCCTCAAGTCCACATTATGGATTATGGTTCCTTCTTGTGGACTTGTGCCGGCCCGGCGTCAACCGGCGAAGCCCGGCTCCGGCAGCCCCGCCACCCCGGCCGCGATGGCAAAGACGCTGCCCGACAGCGGCGCCTCCCGCAGTTGCTCGGCCGACAGCCGCACCCGTGCGCTGGTGACGAACAGGGTCCGCAGGTCGGGGCCGCCAAAGGCGCAGCTTGTCGGGCGCGGCACCGGCAGCTCGACCCGGCGTTGCGGCACCCCGGCGGCGTCCAGCCGCTGCACGCACCAGCCGTCCCACATCGCCACCCAGACGCAGCCCTCGGCATCGACGGCCAGCCCGTTCGGCGTGCCCTGCCCTTCCGGCCACTGCATGAAGACCCGGCGGCCGGACAGTGCGCCGCTCTCCGGTTCGACATCGAAGGCGTCGATCCGGCGGCGGGCGGAATCCGCCAGGTAGAAGCGCCGCCCGTCCGGGCTGAAGCCCAGCCCGTTGGCGACGTGCAGGCCCGTGACCATGGCGGTGGCCGCGCCATCGGCACCGATGCGGTACAGCGCGCCGGCATCGGGCGTGGCGTCCAGCGCCAGGGTGCCCACCCAGAAGCGACCCTGGCGATCGCACTTGCCGTCGTTGAAGCGGTTGCCGGGGCGGTCGGCCTCCGGCACCGCCAGCGTCTTGCCCAGGCCCGTTGCTGGGTCCAGCGCCCGCAGGCCGGACCGCGCGGCGGCGACGAGCCCGCCCTGGCGGCGCGGCGCCAGGGCGCTGACCATCTCCGCCAGCGGCAACGCGGTGTCGGCGCCGGTGGCCGGGTCGCTGCTGTGCAGGGTGGGCTGCAGGATATCGACCCAGTGCAGCCGCTGCTCGGGCACCGACCACAGCGGGCCCTCGCCCAGCAGCGCCTCGGCCCGCACGGCCAGCGTGGCGCCGCTGCCGGCGCCGCCCGGGCGCGGCGCCACCTCCAGCGACATCGCCGATTGCCCGGCATGGCCGGAGGTGCGGCGCGCGGCCTCGATCACCTCGCGCCCCAGCGCGTGCAGCCGCGCTTCCGGCAGGCGGTAGGCGGGGCCGACGATGCAGATGGCGCCGAGCGGCCGGGCGCGGTGGTCCAGCACGGCGGCGGCGACGGCGTTCACCCCCTCCGACTGCTCCTCCAGCGAGATCGCGTAGCCACGCGCGGCGGTCAGGTCCAGCTCGCGCCGCAGTGCCTCGGGGTCGGTCAGCGTGCCGGGGGTGGGGGTCGGCAGCGGTTGCAGCCGGGCCAGGAAGCGGGCGCGCCCGGCGGGGTCGAGCTGCGCCAGCATCGCCTTGCCACAGGCGCTGGCATGCGCCTCCACCCGGCCGCCGACCCGGTTGGTCAGCCGCACCGCCTGCCGCGCCGCGTCCCGCTGGTCGACATACAGCACCCCGTCGCCGTCCAGGATGCCGAGCCGCGTGGTTTCGGCCGCCAGCTCGGTCAGCCGCGCCAGCTCCGGCTCGGCGGCGCCGCGCAGGTCGAACTCGTCCCACACGCGGTGCGCCATCTCGAACAGCCGCGGGCCCAGGCGATAGGTCTGGTTGCGCGGGTCCAGCCGCAGCAGCCGCGCCTCCACCAGCGCCGCCAGGATGCGGTGCACGGTGGGGCGGGACAGCTTGGCATGCGCCGCCAGGTCCACGAAGCGCAGCGGCTCGCGCGCCTCGGCCACGAAGCCCAGCAGGGCGATGCCGCGGGTCAGTGCCTGGGTGCCGGGCACGGCGGTGCCGGCGTCCTCGTCGGGCTCGGTGGTGTCGCGCTTGATCTTGGCCACGGCATTCCTCGGCTCGGGAAAGAGTTTGACCATCCCCGCCGCCCATTCCAAGATGTGGACAAGGATTTCAAAAAAATGTCCCGGCCGACCGGGACCCTTGGAGGAATGACATGCAGGCCACCCGACGCGCCATGCTCGCCGGCGGCTTTTCCGGCATCGCGGCCCTGGCGGCGCCCCGCCCGGTCCGCGCCCAGGCTTCCTATCCGGACCGCCCGGTGCGGCTGATCGTGCCCTTCACCCCGGGCGGCGCCGGCGACATCGTCGGCCGCCTCCTGGCCGCGCATCTGCAAAAGGAGCTCGGCCGCTCCTTCGTGGTGGAGAACAAGCCCGGCGCCGGCAGCGCGCTCGGCGTCGAGCAGATCGCCCGCGCGGTGCCGGATGGCTATGCGGTCGGCATGGCCAACATCGCCAGCCACGCCATCCTGCCCAACCTGCGCAGCCTGCCCTACGATCCCGTGAAGGATTTCGCGCCCATCGGGCTGGTGGCGCTGACGCCCTGCCTCCTGGTGGTCAATCCCGACCGCCTGCCGGTGGCCGGCGTGGCCGAGCTGGTGGCCCGCGCGAAGGCGAAACCGGACGAGCTGGACTTCTCGTCCTCCGGGGCCGGCACCAGCCTGCACCTGGGCATGGAGATGTTCATGCAGGCCGCCGGCATCCGCATGACGCATATTCCCTTCAACGGCAGCGGTCCGTCCCTGCAGGCGCTGCTGGGGGGGCAGGTCGGGCTGTCCATGGAGGTCGCCGCCGTGGCCTGGCCGCAGGTGCAGGAAGGCAAGCTGCGGGCGCTGGCGGTGACCACGCCGCAGCGCGTCGCCTTCGCACCGGATCTGCCGACGCTGGAGGAGTCCTTTGCCGGCACCGCCATCGCGCCCTGGCACGGGCTCGTGGCGCCCGCCGGCACGCCGCAGCCGATCATCGCCAGACTGGCTGCCGCGACCAGCAGCTTCTTGCGACAGCCAGAAACGCTGGAGCGGTTCCGCCAGCAGACGCTGGAACCCAAGGGCGCCGCGCCTGCCGAATTCGCCGCCTTCATCCAGGCCGAGCTGGCGACCTTCCGCGAGGTGATCCGGCGCGGCAACGTGAGCGTCAACTGATGCCGCTCGCCCGCCGCGCCCTGCTGGCCCTGGCCGCCGCGCTGCCCGCCGGCGCGGCGCGCGCCGCCTTCCCCGACCGCCCGGTGACGCTGCTGGTCGGCTATGGCGCGGGGGGCGCCACGGATGTCATCGCCCGTGCCCTGGCCGAGCGCGCCAGCCCGCGACTCGGCCAGCCGATGGTAGTGCTGAACCTGCCCGGCGCCGGTGGCACCCTGGCCTCCGATCGCACCGCCAAGGCGGCGCCGGACGGGCAGACCATCCTGCTGATCGCCAATGCGCATGCCGTGGCGCCGGGCCTCTATGCTAGCCTGCCCTGTTTGGCCTCCTGGCGCCGCGCGGCACCTCAGCGGCGGTGCTGGACCATCTGCACTCAGCTCTAGCGACCGCGATGGCGGAGCCAGCCATGCAGGCACGATTGACGGCGCTGGGCATCCTACCGCAGCCGATGACACGGTCGGAATGGGGTACCTTCTTGGCGGCGCAAACCGAATTCTGATCTGCCATCCCCCGCCGGGCATCCGTTCAACCCAAGTGACGATCGCCTTGGATTGCCGGTCGATCATCGCGGTGAAATCGATCATCGGCTTGACTTGGAGACCGTAGTCACGACAGCCAAAGAACCCGTGGAATTACATGGACATGACTGGAAAGGGATGGACGTCGCGGTAGCGCTGCTCAGGGCGGCCAGAGACGGGTCAGCAAGGCGCAAAACGACCATGCCGATCAGCCGCGGTGACGGGCGAGAAAGGCCTGCAGGTCCTCCTCGCTGATGCGGATTTGCCGGCCCAGCCGGTGCACGCGCAGGTCTCCCTGCGTGATTGAGCGACGCACCGTCTTGGTGGAGACGGCCAGACGCGTGGCCACCTCGACCACACTGAGCAACCGGGCCTGACGAAGCAGGGCAGGGGCCGTGGAAGGGGCACCAGCATGGCCCTGAGCCGCAGGAGAGGTGCCGACAGCGGGCGCCGATGAGAGGGACGCCGCCGGCGGGCTGGAGGAGCGTGGAGGGGGGTGGGATGGGTGCTTGGGCATGACTTGAAGCTGCCGTCACGACGCTTGGAAGCGGTAACGCCGGCGCAGCCAAAAGCCTCAGGCTCGGTCAGTTCATGCGAAACTGATCGATAGAAATTACCATTATAAGCAGAGGTTTAAGACGCCAAGCAGCTCGTCATGACACTGATCGATGCACGCGAATCAGCGCTTGCGTGGCCGCTTGACGGAGCTTGGGACAGGATCGCCGAGGAGGTCGAGCTGCGTCGGTAAAGCATCGGTGCCAACGTCAACCGGTGACGTTCGTTTCGATTTAGGTGGTACCGCTTTGGCTAGGTCCGCAGGTTCTGCAGGAGTGGCAACAGGCCGTGCCGGACGACGGGCAGATTTTCGTGTCGGCTGCGTCTGCTGAGCCTCGAGCAGATCGAGCGCCTGGGTCAGCAGCTGCTCATTGGTCAGGCCCGTTCGGTTGCGCAGCGTCTCCAGGCGCAGCAGGACAGACCGTGCCATGTCGAGCGAGCCAATCGCCTTGTTGGCCCGGTAGCGGCGCTGCCGTGCGACAGCGCTGGTGCCGGGATCCACATCGGCTTCAGGTGGGAGGGATGGCGGTCCGGGGGCCTTTGAGCGCGTCATGCAGAGTCCTATCGAGGTCTCACTGGGAGAACGCCAACTGTCGCAGGGCAAGCTCGTCCGTAACGGAGCAGGACCAGCCAAGGTTGGGAAAGTCGTTTCACGCCAAGGATGGCAGCGCTATCGTCCGCCCTCCCGCCGCCTCGCCTGATTGAGATTCGGGAGTAGAGCCTCTGGCTCGTGAGTGCGGTGGGGCCGATCAAAAGTTCAGCGGCACCCGCCCTGCGAGCAGGCGAGGCTCCCTTCTTGAGGCGCTTCGGTGGTCCCTGAGAAAGTAGTGCCACCAGCGTGCACCTCCGGCGGAGCCTGGCTTCGAGACCAGGGTTCCAGAGGCACGTCGGTACGGGACTTCCAATTGCTGCGCCAACTGGTCGCGGCCAACAAAACGTTGGTCTGGTTGCCATTCATCTCGAAAGACGAGTACCCACTCGCGGCAATCTCGCGCTTAAACGCGCCTATCGGGTGGGGCAAGCGAGAACTATCTAAACGCTGCGCGTGCAACACCATGATGTGTGCCGCACAATCAGCCGGATACAGGCGCCCGGACAGGCCCAGATGCAAAAACTCCGACCTTGAGGGCCGGGGTCTGTCGTCAAGCGGAACTTCCGATTGCTGTGCCATCTGGTCACGATGGAACCACATTCCACCCGGTTGCCAGCCTAGCCGAAGCTAGGTCTCCGAGCCTGGCAGGAGGCAATCTAATTGTGTGCCGGAACTGGCTCAAAATCTTCCACCGGGCGCACGTTGGATAGCATTCCATCGGTACGGCGACGCCAGCGGATCGAACGCTGCGATCAACCCGGAAGCCACCAAACCCTTGCCACCATCGCTGGCCTCGTCGGCACGCTGGCGCTCGAGCGTGCGAGAGTTATGAGCGCACCCCGGGAGGTCCGGGCCATATCGACCTCACGCTCGATACTGATAGATTATCGGACACCAGATGTGGGATGATGCATGCTTCTCACGGCAAAATCGACAGGCAAGCCGAGCGCACGATGTGAGATCTGCTGGATTGGATTGACCACCATCGTGTTGAGTGGAGCCTCCGTTGCTGTCCCCGGCTTCAGCGATCTTGCCCATGCCTCGCTCCTGACGCGTGTAGGTATTTCTGCGCTAATCGGCTTCGTGCTGTCGTGGATCTTTTGCCCGGCACGTCCGCAGCGAAATGGACGTAGCGCATCTGGTTCAGATAGAGCGGACGGCTCTTCAGGGGCAGAGGGGTCAGATGGATGTAGTAGCGATGGAGGAGACGGCGGTGAATGAAGTCGTCTTGGCTCAGCCCTTGGCTCTAAGACTCCGCTTTGCTCTGCTGAAACCTTATGGTTGGGCTAACGCTGGGAGGGCATCCGAACTCTGGACGCGAGGATGCGATGCGCAGCATGACGAAGTCGGCGGTTCAGGTGGCACGCGAGGCTTTGGCTGTCGGGCACCAGACCTTTCCGGCCTACGGCAGCCCAACCTCACGGCATGACTTTACCCAGGCCCAGCTCTTTGCCTTGCTGGTGCTGCGCCAGTTCCTGCGAACCGACTATCGAGGTCTCGTCACCCTGGTGGCCGAATGGCAGGAGCTGCGGAAAGCCTTGGGGCTACAGAAGGTGCCCCATTATTCTACCCTGGCTTACGCAGCACGCCGTCTCCTGCCGGAGGCGGAAGAAGGGGGGTTTTCCACCACGCTCAGGTGGTCATCGTAGAGCGTGCAGAGGCTGCCAGCCTGATCGATGCTTCGCCAGTAACCGCAGTCGACGCCACGGGGTTGGAAACGCGGCACGTCAGCGAACACTTTGGCAAGCGCCGAGGGGATGGCAAACGCGCAGGTCACCGCCAGCGGGCCTAGCCAAAGCTCACTGCGGTCCTTCATACCCACTCGCACCTCATCGTCGGGGCGGTGACGGGCATCGGTCCGAGCCAGGACTCTCCCGACTTCACGCCGCTCATGCGCCAGGCCGCCAGCATCCTGTCTTTCGGCATGGTGCTGGCCAATGCTGGCTATGATGCCGAGCACAACCACCACCTTTGCCGCGAGGAACCGAGCGTCACCCGAAGCGTGATTGCCCTGAACCGCCGCAACACGGGACGGCGCTGGCCGAAGATGCCCTACAGGCGGGCCCTCCGACGACGTTTTCCTCGGGCTTTGTATCATCAACGCTGGCATATCGAGAGCGGCTTCAGCCAGCACAAGCGCCGCCTCGGTTCAGCGCTGACCGCGCGAGGACATCAGGCGCAGCACCGCGAACTCATCCTGCGTGTCCTCACTCACAATCTCATGCTCCTCGCCGCAACCACATGAGCTTTTCAACAGAGCAAAGCGGACTCTTAGAGCTAGCCTTAGGCGCCCATACGGGGTCAAACGCTCTGCTGATCTACAGAAAAATCGCGACGGACTACCACTAAGGTGCCAAGGGATTGCACCCATGTCATTAATATATACAGTTTCCTGGCTATGGACGGGATACTCCATGTTGAATGACGGGACGAACAACACGTGAGTGATATTGAACTTGTCGTAGATGCGCACTCTCGGATCGGTGAATCACCACTGTGGAGTGCGTCGGAGCAGGCACTTTACTGGATAGACATCAAGAAGCCTGAACTGCGGCGGTACAACGAGGGGACCGGTGAGGAACAGCGTTGGCCGCTTCCTAGTCAGGTCGGCGCGTTTGCTTTGACTATGCAACCCAAAGGGGCCCTCCTAGCGTTGCGGGACGGACTCAAGCAGTTGGATTTCGCGACGGGCGCTATCGTGGACGTCGCGCCACCGCCCTATGATGCGACGCTGTTCCGCTTCAATGATGGGGCCTGCGACCCGAAGGGGAGGTTTTTTGTCGGGGTAACATTTGAACCTATTGAAGGCGATGGTCAGCCTAAAAAAGCGTCGCTACACAGTTTTACCCTTAGGGGAGGTTTGCGCCGGGAGCTGGACATCAGCACGCAACATAACGGCATAGCATGGAGCCCGACAGGCAGTCACTTTTATCTTGCCCACAGCAATGATGGTGAGATCTGGCGGTATCATTATGATCCGGCCAATGGCCGATTGAATGACCCTGAGATTTTCGCGCATGTTGCGCCGGAGGTGGGCGTACCGGATGGTGCGGCAGTGGATGCCGAGGGTTGTTACTGGTGTGCGCTTTACGGCAGTGGCCGCCTTCGCCGATACCGGCCGGATGGCGTGCTCGATCGCGAGATCGCATTACCGGTTAGTCAGCCAACCATGTGCGCATTCGGTGGCCAAGATCTAGGCACTCTTTACGTGACTAGCGCTGCCGAAGGGCTGGACCCTCAAACACTTGAAAGAGAGCCTCATGCAGGTGGGCTTTTCCGCTTTCGTCCTGGCGTAAAGGGTACAGCGCCCTGCGCCTATGTGCGGTGATGATAGTCGATTTACAGGATGTATCGGGGCCAAGCCCATCGTCAGGGCGATCTAAAAGCGCTGACCCAACCAAAGCTCGTTTGCCAATAGATATTATGACAGGAGTAAACTGTTAAACACAGCAGCCGATTATGGCTTCTTTATTAAGGTGCTTCGCAAGATAGTTAACCATCAAATTTTCCAGCGCTGCCGCATCGCTCAGTAATAGCAAGAAAATTTAGTTGGATAATTACTTAGCGCTTGCCCCTTGCTTACGAGCGCCACTGCGATGTTTCCAAAATCATGATTTCCGTTATCATGGTCGCGCTTCTTATTCGAAGCATCGCCTATTCATAACCCCCCTCAAGTGATACCAAGCGGCAGACCTAGTACCGCAACCTCGGCCATACTCGCTGGTTACTGAAATCGAACCGATCATCGCAAGGTCGAGTTATTCTCGTGGAAGTGGAACCGTGTTCGTTGGCCACGAGAAAATTTGAGGAATCCGCTGGGATGACAGTTTCCTCGTCAGGGTTCATCTCTGTCACATGGCGTAGGCTTTGGCCATTACCTGCGCTGCTCCTCACCGCCGGCATCTTCGCCGGCATCGCGACGTGGGTTCTGTCCGCGCCCGTCCGGGCATTCGAAGAATCCGAAGAGCTATTTTTCCGGAACGGCGATGCGGCGCGGGGCGAGCAGGTATTCCTGGCCGGGCAATGCGCATCCTGCCACGCTTCGCCGGGACAAAGCGACCGAACGCGGCTCGGCGGCGGGCTGCCGCTCGCGTCTCCCTTCGGCGCCTTCAACGTTCCCAATATCTCACCCGATCCGATTGATGGTATCGGCCGTTGGCGCGGCATCGACCTCGCCAATGCGCTGATGTCGGGCGTGTCGCCGGACGGGCGGCACTACTACCCGGCGCTACCCTACGTGGCCTATGCCCGCATGCGACCCGAGGAGGTGCGGGACCTGATGGCCTATCTGCGCGGGCTGCCGCCCGTCGCGGGCCGGCCGCCGCCGCATGACCTGCCGCTGCCCTTCCGCCTGCGCCGCGGCATCGGCCTGTGGAAGCGTCTGTTCCTCGACCGCTCGCCCCTCACGGACGACCCGTCTCACGACGCCGCCTGGAATCGCGGCCGCTATCTAGTGGAAGCCCAGTTGCATTGCGCCGAATGCCATTCCACCCGCAACTTGCTCTACGCCGTGTCGGACGACACGCGCCATGCCGGCGGCCCGGACCAGGAAGGCACCGGGCTGGTGCCGAACATCACGCCCGCCGCCATCGGCCACTGGTCGGACGACGACCTTGTGGTGCTGCTGACCACCGGCCGGACGCCGGACCTGCGGCAGGTGGCTGGCAGCATGGCGGATGTGGTCCGAAACACCGCGGCGCTGCCCGAGCCGGACCGCCGGGCGATTGCGGCCTATGTGCGCGCGCTGCCCGCGCGGCCCTCCCCGGACATGCCCTGACAGGTCAACGCGCGTAGAGATAGGCCGCCACGTCGCGCGCCTCGGCCGGCGTGATGCCGGTCACGGGCATGGCGCTGCGCGGTGACAGCGCGCGCGGGTCGACGATCCAGGCGACCAAGTTGTCTGCCGTGTTGCGCGTCACGCCGCCGACATAGACACGCTCCCGCAGCTTTGCCAGCGGCGCCGCCACGCGGCCGTCGGCACCGGGCACGCCGGGGATGGCGTGGCAGCCGCCGCAGCCGTATCGGATCAGCAGCGCCGGGGCGCGGTCCGGCTCCCCGCCGGTGATGGCGCGGGCCAGCTCGGCGTCCTGTTGCCGCTGCATGAAGGCCGCCCCCGACGCGCCGGCGGTACCGAGCAGCAGCAGGGTGCCGAGCGCCAGCAGCCAAAGGCGCCGGGCCGGGCGCGCGGCGGGCATGGCGGCGGCGGGCGGGGGCACGGCATCGGCGGCGTCGTCCGCGCGCCCAGCCAGCCAGCCCAGCAGCCCGCCTAGCAGCAGCCGCGCCAGGGTCCTACCGCGCATCGGCCACCCCCGCCGCCCGCCCGGAGCGTTGGATCCACACCGCAAGGAACGCCAGCGCCGCGCCGGCATAAACCGTGCCGGCGGGGATCCACATCA
Organism: Roseomonas haemaphysalidis; assembly: GCF_017355405.1. Lineage (NCBI taxonomy): Bacteria > Pseudomonadati > Pseudomonadota > Alphaproteobacteria > Acetobacterales > Roseomonadaceae > Roseomonas > Roseomonas haemaphysalidis. Next base: position 40,875 of record NZ_CP061179.1, on the reverse strand, counting down.
CCAGCCCGGCAAGCTGCTGGTCCTCCAGCGCGGAAAGGCCGAGCCGGGCCGAGCCCGCCGTCTGCGCGCCGTAAAGCACGCGCGGCGCCAGCGCCATCAGCGTGCCCAGCAGCCCGGTGTGCAGCATGGTGACGAACAGGTGCATCGCCGCGGCACCCGCCGTGCAGCGCCTCAGCAGCGCCCACCAGAACAGCAACGCGGACAGGATGAAGCTGAGATGCTGCAGCCGGTGCAGGGTGACGTGCTGCACAGCGGCGTCGAACAGCGCGGGCACGTGCCAGGCCCAGATGGCGATGCCATGGGCGATCGTGGCGAAGACCGGCGCCGTCAGCAGCGCCTGCAGGCCGCATGGCCGCCAGCGCAGCGCCGGGCGGCGCCAGGCCGCTGGCAGCGCCCAGGCCAGCGCCCCGGCCGGGCGCGCCAGCACCAGCAGAGGTGCTGCCAGCGCCATGACCACCTCGTGCTCAATCATGTGCAGGGTGAAGACCCGCTCCCCCAGCCAGTGCAGCGGCGACAGCAGCGTGCCCGCCATCAGCGCCCATCCGGCCAAGTAGGTGCCGAGCTGCCAGGGCCGGATGCCGCGCCCGGGGCCGGCCCGCCGCCACAGCCGCGCGGTGCCCGCAGCATAGGCACCGAGCGACAGCAGCAGCGGCAGCACCACCCAGGGGTCGAAGGTCCAGGACGCGCCATGGACCTCGTCGCCATGCGCCTGCGCAGCGGCGGGCAGGAGCAGCGCCAGCAGGGCGGGGATCAGCGCGTGCATGGGTCCACCAGAATGCCGGACAGCGCCTGCAGCAGCAGCGCGAACCCCACCACCAGCCCCATCAGCAGGCCGAGCGAGCCGAGAAAGCCCGGCGTGCCTGCCTCGCCACCATGCGATCGACGTCACCGCCCAGGTGATCGCCGAGCGGGCGCTGGCCCGTTCGGAGGAGGCCCTGCGCCAAGCACAGAAGATGGAAGCAGTAGGCCAGCTCACCGGCGGCCTTGCGCACGACTTCAACAACCTGCTGACCGGCATGATGGGCAACCTGGAGCTGCTCCAGCTCCGCGTCGCCCGCGGGCAGCTCGACGACCTCGACCGCTTCGTTAGCGCGGCGCAGGGTGCGGGGCGTCGTGCTGCTGCGCTGACGCAGCGCCTGCTCGCCTTTTCGCGGCGGCAAACGCTGGACCCGAGGCCCACCGACATCAACCGGCTGCTGCGCGGGCTGGAGGACATGCTGTCGCGCACCGTGGGGGCGACCGTGCCGATCGAGATCATTGCGGCGCCCGAGCTGTGGGTGGCGGACATCGACGCCGGTCAGCTCGAGAACGTGGTGCTCAACCTGTGCATCAACGGCCGCGACGCGATGCCCGAGGGCGGCCGGCTTTCCATCACGACTGCGAACCACTGGGTGGACGAGCGCATGGGCCGGGAGCTCGACCTGTCGCCTGGCCAATATGTCTCGGTGGGCGTGACGGACGCCGGCGTCGGTATGACGCGGGACGTGATGGCGCGCGCCTTCGAGCCCTTCTTTACCACCAAGCCGATCGGCCAGGGGACAGGCCTCGGCCTGTCAATGGTTTATGGCTTTGCCCGGCAGTCAGGCGGCTCCATCCACCTCCAGTCCAAGGTCGGCGAAGGGACAACCGTCTGCGTTTATCTGCCCAGGCATCATGGCAAGGCCGACGACGCGGGAGCCGCGGAACAACTGAAGCTGGCTGCCACGTCGAAAAGCCAGACGGTCTTGGTCATCGATGACGAGGCGACCATCCGGCACCTGATCGACGAGGTGCTGGACGAGCAAGGCTACATCGTCATCAACGCGGCGGACGGGGCGGCCGGCATGAAGGTGCTGCAGTCGAGCGCAGAGATCGACCTGCTGGTCACCGACGTCGGCCTGCCGAACGGCCTGAACGGCCGCCAAGTGGCTGATGCCGCCCGGTTGCTTCGCCCCGGCCTGAAGGTGCTGTTCATCACGGGGTTCGCGGAAGCGTCCGCATTGGAAGGCGGGATGCTGCAGCCCGGCATGGAACTGCTGACCAAGCCCTTTACCCTCACCGACCTATCAACGAAGGTGGCAGGAATGTTGGATTAGCGAGCAAAACTAGTTATTTTTTTAAGGAAGGCGATGGCTATCAATCGCCTGTGGTAAAGCCATCAGTGCCGGTCACAATCCACCTCCGGGCTCACTTGCTCAGTGGCTTCAGCAATAGCGCAATAATCCCGTATTGCCGAGCCTATTTGTGTTGAGCGTAAGAAGCCGCTGAAAGCCGTGGCTTTGCGCTATCCGATACCTTACAAGCCCGCGCCCTTGATCATACAGTTGGTGAACCTGTGGATAAGCTGTCCCGCGACGAGCTCGAACAAGAACTGCGCAGCCGACGGTTGCAGGCAGACGCCATCGACCGTGCCCTACGCCGCGATGCAATCTTCGAGAGCGCCGTGGACTTCGCCATTGTCGTGTGTGATCAGGCAGGCGTCATCACCGATTGGAACAGGGGTGCTGAGTGTACCATGGGCTGGTCTGCCGCTGAGATGATCGGCCAGACCACGCATCGCTTCTATACTCTCGAGGATCGCGCCAATGGCCGTGTCGAGAGCGAGATGTCAAACGCGCTGCGCGATGGCAGTGCGCCGGACGAGCGGTGGCATCTGCGTAAGGATGGTTCCCCGTTCTGGGCCTCGGGCGAATTGATGCCGCTGCGCGACGACAACGGCGTCCACCAGGGTTTCGTGAAGATCCTACGGGACAGGACCAATCAACGCGTGGTCGGGGAGCGCCTGCGGGTCAGCGAGGAGCGCTTTCGTACCCTGTTGGAAGCCGTTGAAACGGCCTTCGCCATTGTGGAGGTGCGCTTCGACGCCGACGACCGGCCGGTCAATTATCGCTTTCTCGAAGCCAATGCCGCCTTCACCCAGCAGGCCGGCGTCGACCTGCGCGGCAAATGGGTCACAGAGTATGCCCCGGACCTGGAGCCATTCTGGTTCGAAACCTATGGGCGGGTAGCCAAAACCGGCGAGCCCGCGAACTTCGAGAACTACGCCAACACCTTTGATCGCTGGTTCGATGTCAGGGCCATGCGGATCGGTGACCCGGCGGAGCGGCAGATCGCGATCTTCTTCAATGACGTCACGGCCCGGCGTCGCCTGGAAGAGCAGCGGGTCGAGCTGACCCACGAGATGGTCCACCGGATGAAAAACATCCTGGCCATGGTGCAATCCATCGCGACGCAGACCTTTCGTACGGCCAGCAGTGTCGAGGAGGCCCGCGACGCGGTATCGGGGCGGATCTCAGCCTTGGCCCGTGCCCAGGACATCCTGACCGAAACGCAGTGGCGGGCAGCGCCGATCCGGGATGTGCTGCAGGCAGCGCTGGCGCCGCATCGCGACACCGGTACGAATCGTTTCACGTTCCAAGGCCCGAACATCGAGTTGACTTCAGAGCAAAGCCTCGGACTGTCGCTCGGGATGCATGAGCTGGCGACCAATGCGGCCAAGTACGGGGCACTATCAACCGCCGCTGGTCATGTCAGTATTTGCTGGAGTTGCGATATGGAGGGCGGGTTTCGCCTAGTCTGGCAGGAGACTGGGGGCCCTGCGGTGGCACCTCGGCAGCGGCAGGGCTTTGGCTCACGCTTGGTAGAGCGCTTGGTCGCGAATTATTTTGCTGGAACAGCCGAGCTGTTGTTTCAACCCGAAGGCGTGAAATTCGTTCTCACTGGGCAGGTGGAAGTTTCAATGTCGGCAACTCAAGCTAAACCTCGGCTGGGTGTCGAGATCAGGCCGGATATGAGAAAGCGCAGTTAGTCAAATGGGATCGATACACCCCCCCCAATACGCGGTGCTGATCGTCGAAGACGAGCCATTGCTACGCATGGATGCCATGGACTTGGCCGAGGACGTCGGGTTGCGGGCTTATGGCGCAGCGAACGCTGACGAAGCCATCTCGCTCCTGGAGCAGAACAATGACATCCGTATCCTGTTCACGGACATCCAGATGAAAGGGTCGATAGATGGCCTGAAACTGGCGCATGCGGTGCGCAAGCGTTGGCCGCCTATCCAAATCTTGGTCACTTCGGGCGTCGCAAAGGTTACCACCGATCAGCTGCCGGAGAACGGGTTGTTCTTCACGAAGCCCTATCCTCCACAGCTCCTCATGGACACCATGCGACGCATCGCGGCACGGATTATTTCTTAACGCCCACGACCTATGAGTTGCGGTTTGGGATGGTGTCCTATTTGGACTGCTTGCGGCCTTTAGCAAAGCCATCCATCCATTGAAGACGCTCTGCTAGATGGTCGTGCGGGTAAGGACATTCGCTAGCCTGCGAATTGAGATCAGATCCAACCGCAAGGCCTTGCCTGCTTCTTGGTGAAGGTTTGGCTCGCGATGTTCCATTCATTCCCTATGCCTACCGTCCTCCCCCCCCCCACCAGCCACAAACGCTGACAGGCAACATAAAGCGTTTCCCCCGGCTCGCAGGACTAGGCCCGATATGCAGTTATCGCGTGCCTAGGACAGGAAGTCAGATGTCGTAGATAGGTGGAAAGCGGCTGTAGCAGAACGCTAACTGAATTGCGTCCTCCGCGGCGCCTTAAGCGTCAAACCGTACATGGGCGTAGGGGAGCCATCTCGCCTAAAGATCGACTGAGGAGAGGCATCTCGATCTGGCAGGTGACACCATCGGCACCAAGCGTGAACAGTGTTCTTGACCCCGTCGAACGTGACAGCACCCGCTCGATCAGCACCCGACCATAACCGTGTCGAGATTGGTCCGCCGGCATGACGACGTCGCTCTCGCGCCAGTTCAGCACGAGCATCGGTCCGCGGTCCCCGTCCTGCGTGACCACCCAGCGCACCTCCAGCTGCCCCCTCTCCTCTTTCAGAGCGCCGTGCTTGACCGCGTTCGTCGTCAGCTCGTGCAGAACAAGAGCTAGGTCCTGAACGCGTTCGCCGGGGAGAAGGACCAAGGGACCGGCAACGGTGACCCTGCCATTCTCATCCCCGCCATAGGACCGCAATTCGAGCCGGACGACCTCCTCCAGCCCGATCTCATCCTCACGGTCCTGGCCGATGAGGCTCTGCACGCGCCCGAGGGCAACCAGCCGGTCGATAAGAGGCTTTGGGGTAGCCTGTCGCCCGAGCGTCTGCATGACGATCGCCTGTGCGACGTTCAGCAGGTTGCGGGTGCGATGATGCAACTCGGCCACCAGGACCCCCTGCCTCTCCTGAAGGCGCTTCAGATCATCGATGTCGGTCGAGGTGCCCAGCCACTCAAGCACGCGGTCTTCCGATCGACTGCTGCCGGAACTGTCATGCAAGGGCACGGAGCGGGTGCGGTGCCAGCGGTAGGCTCCGTCGGAAGCGCGACGCAAGCGGTACTCCACATCCAATCCGTTCTGATCGCGCGCTACGTGCCAAGCCTGCATCGTGGCCTCCCGATCATCGGGGTGCACGGCTTGCAGCCAGCCCAGGCCATGGGTCTGCTCCTGGCTCTGGCCGGTGTAGTCCAGCCACTGTGGGCTGGCCCAAGTCCAGTTCCCCTCGTCCCCAGAGCGCCACACAAGTTGCGGCATGTTCTCGACCAGTAGACGGAAGCGCTCCTTTTCCTCGTGCAGCCGCTCCTCCGACATGAGGCGCTCGGTCACATCCTGGCCGAGCCGGAGAAAGCCGAGCAGGGCGCCGTCCTCGTCGTACAAAGCCCGGGTGGAGCCCTCGACAAAGATCCGCCTGCCGCTCTTGTGGAGGTGCCAGCGGACGTTCGGGACGACACCATCCCGGCAGGCCGTCTCCGCCTCCCACCTGTCCTGCTGGCTTTCCCGGTCCTCGGGCGAGAAGGTGATGGCGGCCGACTGTCCGATCACCTCCGCCGCCGTCCAGCCGAACACGGCTTCTGCCCCGGGCAACCAGTCCGTGATACGGTCCTGCGGATCAGAAAGAAAGATAGCGTAGTCACGCACCTGCTCGACCGTGAGGCGGAAGCGCTCCTCGGTGGAGCGCAGGGTCCGGCCTAGGAGCAGCCGGTCGATCACCGAGCCTAGGATGGTGGTATAGGTGCGCAGGAATTGCACGTCGTGCTGGTGGAAGTCGCGCGGCTCGGTCGCGTCCACTTGCAGGAGGCCGAAAACGCGTCCACCGGGCAGGAAAATCGGCGCATTCACCAGGGCGACCACCCCGGCCTCCCGCAGGAAAGGCAGAATCTGAAAGCGCTCTTCCTTGCTGATGTCATGGGAGATCACGGGCATGCCGGCCTCGATCGCGAATGTCTCGGAGGAGTGCTCCTCCAGGGGTAAGCGTATCTTGCCCACGATGCCGGGATCCCAGCCCACCCCCGCCCGGACGAGAAGCTGGCGATCCGCGTGAAAGATCTCCAGGATCTTGGCACGCCCGGTACTGAGCGCCTCACCGACGAGCCGGCAGGCCTCTTGGAGAACTTGGTTGATGTCCTGAGAATGCAGAACGAACTCACCGAAGTCCCCAAGGACCTGCTGCCGCTTCATCATGGCATCAAAGTCGGGCATCACAGGTCCCTCTGATAACAGCCCCACTCTGACGGGAAGCGGCTGCGCGCCGGTCGCTTACTAGAGACCTTCGTATCTGGAACAACTCGAGGTTGCCAGAGTGGCTGCCTTGCGACGATGAGACCTGGGCCCGCTGGGGTCGACTGCTGATATGCCTGAACCGTGGCACCTGGGCGCCCCCTCCTGGCTAGACCCGGTATTTTTCTGTTCGTCAGCTTCGTGATAGCTGTCCTGACTCTCTGATTTTACATATCGATTTGGCCTCGCCGAGGATCGCTGAGCACGATAACATTCTATTATCGATCCTATGCTTATCAAGGGCGAGATAGCCATGAATAGGGCAGCGGATAAGGGCGGCAAGCCACGCGGAACTGAGTTCAGGGAGTATTGAACCGCCGCAGTGACATCACCTCCGGTGGCCAAATGCTTCCGAGCGCCCGATAGGGCCGTGGCGCAGCATTTTGACGATCTGGTCCGGCGCGCGTCACATTCGGCGAGGCCCCCTGCCGGGGCATCTTGGATGGGTGGAACAGGACATGCGGCATGACCGGTAAGGCACCCAACCTCGCCCTGATCACCATTGCCCAGGTCCTGGCGCTTTCACTTTGGTTTTCCGGCACGGCAGCCGGGCCGGGAATCGCCATGGAAGCAGGGCTCCCGCAAGGTTCGGCCTTTCAGGCGTTGCTGACGGGCGGGGTGCAGGCCGGCTTCGTGGCCGGCACCCTGGTCAGCGCGGTTCTGACCTTGGCCGACCGGTTCGACCCGCGCCGACTGTTCATCGCCTCCGCCCTCATCGGCGCCACGGTGAATGCGGCGATCCTCCTGCTACCCGCAGGGTCAGGCATCACCATCGCGGCGCGCTGTGTCACGGGTGCCGCCCTGGCGGGGGTGTATCCCGTTGGCATGAAGCTCGCGGTCGGCTGGGCGGGCCGGCGCGACACCGGGCTGGTGATCGGCATCCTGGTCGGCGGGCTGACGCTCGGGTCAGCTTCGCCACATCTGGCCAATGCACTGGGTGGGCTGGACTGGCGGCTGACCTTGCTGGCCGCGTCGCTGGCCGCGGTGGCCGCAGCCGGGTTGATGGCAGTGGTGCGGCTCGGGCCACGCCACGCAGTGGCGGCGCCCTTCCGGCCCGGCACGGCGCTGGAGCTATGGCGCGACAGGGGCACGCGGCTCGCGACGCTGGGTTATCTCGGCCACATGTGGGAGCTTTACGCGATGTGGGCCTGGGTGGGCGCCTATCTAGCGGCCAGCTTCGCGGCTTGGCGGGGCAGCGGCGGCGCGGCCGCCCCGGAGCAGGCGGCGCTGGCGACCTTCGCGGTCATCGCGGCCGGGACGCTGGGATGCGTGGCGGCGGGGCTGCTGGCTGACCGGCTGGGACGGGTGCGCGTGACGGTCGGAGCCATGGCGACCTCGGCCGCCTGCTGTCTGCTGGCGGGGCCGGCCTTTGGACTGCATCCGGCCGTGACGGTGGGGCTGTGCGCCGTGTGGGGCATCGCGGTGGTGGCTGATTCCGCGCAGTTCTCGGCCAGCGTTGCGGAATTGTCCGACCCCCGCGTGACCGGCACCATGCTGACGGTACAAAGCTGCTTGGGCTTCGCGTTGACCCTGGTCACCATCCACCTGATGCCGGTGCTGGTCACCACCCTGGGCTGGGGCGGCGCCTTTGCCGTGCTGGCGGTGGGTCCGGCGCTGGGCTGCGTGGCCATGCTGCGGCTCGGCCGCAGCCCGGCGGCGGCGAAGCTGGCCGGCGGGCGCGGCTAGCGAGCCGTCAAGGCGCCAGCCCGGCGCGTTTGGCGGAGGCCACAGGTGTTGCCGGGTCACCATCCATCGCGGCCGCGATCTCGCCTTCCAGCGCATCCAGCGCGAAGGGCAGCGACAGCACGCTGCCGAACGACAGCGCGGCCGCCGGCACGTCGCTGACCAACATCTCGCGGCCTTCGCGGTGCGCGCGCAGGAACGGCCGCATGGGCAGCGCCGCGATGTCGTTCGCCGTGCCGCTGGTGGAGATCCACACCAGCAGGTCTGCATCCAGCGGCGACAGGTCCTCGGGCGACAGCTTGGCGTAGAAGCCGCGCGTGCCGCTCAGCCGTTGCAACTCAGCCGGCACCACGAAGCCCAGTTCCGCCAGAAACCGCCCGCGCGTGTCCTGCCCGGTGAAGGCACCGGTTTCGCCGCCGAAATTATACGCGGCCACCGCCGTCCTGCCGGCCCAGTCGGGATGCCGGGCGCGCACCTCATCGAAGCGCCGTCGCGTGGCGGCCACGCGTTCGGCCGCGCGGTCCGCCAGCCCCAGCGCCAGCCCAAGGCGGGACACGATCTCGTCCCAAGGCTCGAAGCTCGCGGCACCGGCCTGCATCAGCACGGGCGCGATGCCGGACAGCGCATCGTATTCAGCGCGCGAGATGCCCGAGCCGATGCCGACGATCAGGTCCGGCTCCAGCAAGGCCACCCGCTCCACCGACACATCGCCCACCAGCACCGCCGGGGGCGGACCTGCGAGCAGGGGCCGCGCCCACGGCCAGATGGCATCTGGCTGATCGCCAAACCAGCGCCGCACCGCCACGGGCTGCACGCCCAGTGCCAGCAAGGCATCGCCCGTGGTGTAGCCCAGCGACACCACCCGGCGCGGCACGCCCCGCAGCACGGTTTCTCCGAACACATGCGGGATGCGCAGGCTGTCCTGCGCCAGGGCGGGCCACGTGGCGAGCCCGGCCACCGCGGCGCTTAGGACGCTGCGGCGCCGCAAGCCGCGCGGCGCCGGCGGGCTAGCATGGTCGATGCGCTGTGCGGCCAAGAAAGCTCTCCCGAAAAAAGGACGCGCCGCAGCTTGCCCGATCCGCCGGCTGCGTGATATTGATAATTATTCTCAAAATCTATTAGATGTGCCTGAGCACGGGGAACTGCGGTCATGGGTCGGACACACGGCAAGCGTCAACTGGGTTCGGCGCGTCCCCGCGGCAAATCGGTGGGGGTGCAGGCCACTCCGCTGGCGCGGTCGCTGGCCACGGGGGTGCTGGCTTGCAGTCTGGCAGGCCCGGCCCTGGCGCAGGCGCCCCAGGAAACAACATCCCCCCTGCTGCTGCCGACCGTGGAGGTGACCGCGCGTGGCGGCGTGGCCCCGGGCGAGCTTCAGCCAGCCTATGCGGGCGGTCAGGTGGCGGAAGGCGGCTCGCTGGGCCTGCTCGGCAGCACCCGCGCGCTGGACACGCCGTTCAGCACGCAGAACTTCACCTCGCAGCTGATCGAGGACCAGCAGGCCCGCACGGCGGCCGATACGCTGATCAATGATTCCTCTGTGCGCCTGACCACCGGCTCCAACGGCTTCAGCGACGAGTTCCAGATCCGTGGCCTCGCGGTGCCGGCCGGCGACGTGGGCTTCAACGGGCTGTACGGGCTGCTGTCCTCCAACCGTGTGCCGGCGGAGCTGATCGAGCGGATCGAGCTGATCAAGGGCCCCAGCGCGCTGATCAACGGCATCGCGCCCAATGGCAGCGTCGGCGGTGGCATCAACATCGTGCCCAAGCGCGCCGGCGAGGAACCGCTGACACGCCTGACCACCACCTATCTGGGCGCCGCCAACCTCGGCGCGCATGTGGATGTCGGGCGCCGTTACGGCAGCAACAACGAATGGGGCGTGCGCTTCAACGGGCTGATCCGCGACGGCGAAACCTCGATCGACGGCGGCGACCTGCGCAGCAACCTCGCCACGCTGGGCCTGGACTACCGGGGCGAGCGCTTCCGCTGGTCGGCCGACGCGATCTTCCAGCGCGACGAGACAGATGAGTTCCGGCCGCAGATCAGCATCCTGACCGGCGTCACCGAGATTCCGAAGCCGCCCAACGCGCGCCGCAACTGGTTTCCCGGCACCACGCTGACCCAGCAGGACACGACGCTGGCGACACGCGCCGAATACGACTTGACCGATGACCTGATGGTCTACGGCGCCATCGGCTACCGTGACGGCAAGAACCAGCAGATCTTCCCGGTCGCGGGCGGCATCGTGCGAAACGGTGACTTCACCCTCCGCAATTCCTACTACGATTCGTATTCCGAGACGTTAAGCGGCACCGTCGGTGCACGCTGGCGCTTCAACACGGCAGGCATTGGCCATACGCTGAACGTCGCCTATACCGGTTTCCAGCAGGAAAACGGCAACGCCTACATCCAGTCGTCCGCTAGCGTTCCCTCCAACCTGTACGACCCATCGCCACTCCCGATCATTACCGCGCCGCGCACCGATCCGCGCCGCTCCAACTTCACCACGCTCAGCAGCTTCGCGGTGGCCGACACGCTGAACTTCGGGGACCGCGCCTACCTGACGCTCGGCGCCCGGCAGCAGAACGTCGATGTGAAGAGCTACAACACCACCACCGGCGCGCGCACCTCGGGTTACGACGCCAGCGCCACCACCCCGCTGGCCGGGCTGGTGATCAAGCCGCTGGAGAACGTTTCTCTCTACGCCAGCTACGCAGAGGGCCTGACGCGCGGCGCCATCGTCGGTCCCAGCTACACGAATGCGGGGGCTGTACTGAATCCTTACAAGTCGGAGCAATATGAGGCCGGCGTGAAGGTTGACTGGGGGCGCATCACCACCACCGCCGCCGTGTTCCAGATCACGCGCCCGTCGTCGGCCGTGGATGCCAACAACAACCAGGGCTATGGCGGCGAGCAGCGTAACCGCGGCATCGAGCTTTCGGCCTTCGGCGAGATCGTGCCCGGCCTGCGCGGCATCGTCGGCGCCACCTTCCTGCAACCGGAGCTGACCAAGCCTGCCATCGCCTCGCAGCGCGGCAACGACGCCGCCGGCGTGCCGGACCGCACCTTTTCCGCCGCGCTGGACTGGCAAACGCCGTTGGAAGGCTTCGCGCTGACCGGCCGCATGATCTACACCTCCGGCGCCTACCTCACCACGGCCAACACCCAGCGCTTCGATGCCTGGACGCGGTTCGACATCGGTGCCCGCTACCGCACCGTGATCGCGGACAAGCCCGTGGTGTTCCGTGCCTCGCTGGAAAACGTCTTCGACGAGCAGTACTGGCTGACGGCCGGCACCTATGTGACCACAGGCTCGCCGCGCACCGTGCTGGTGTCCGCTTCCATCGACTTCTGACCGGCGCGGCCACGGGGCATCGCCGCGTGGCCGCCTCCCCCCTGTTGACCCCTGCCGGCCCGCCATGGCACGCAGGCCGCATGCCCCAGCTCCAGGCCACCCAGATCCCCGTCACCCCCTTCCAGCAGAACTGTGCCCTGGTATGGGACGCGGATAGCGGCCGCGGCACCGTGATCGACCCGGGCGGCGATGTCCCGCGCATCCTGGCCGCGCTGGACAAGGCCGGCTTTCTGGTGGACCGCATCCTGCTGACCCATGGTCACCTGGACCATGCCGGCGGTGCCGCGGCATTGAAGCGCGAGCTGGAAGCGCGGCAAGGTGGCAGCGTGCCGGTGGAAGGCCCCGACCGCCGCGACGAATTCCTTTTGCAGGACCTGGCCGGACAGGGTGCGCGCTTCGGCATCGAGGGGCTGGAGAACGTGCAGCCTGACCGCTGGCTGGCGGAAGGCGATACGGTGTCCATCGCCGGGCAGGACTTCGCCGTGCTGCATTGCCCCGGCCACACGCCCGGGCATCTGGCCTTCGTGTCCACGGCGCTGTCTGTCGCGGTGGTGGGGGACGTGCTGTTCCGCGGTTCCGTCGGCCGCACGGACTTTCCCTATGGCGACCACGCGGCACTGCTTGCTTCCATCCGGAACAAGCTGCTTCCCCTGGGCGACGACATCCAGTTCCTGTGCGGCCACGGTCCCGGCTCGACCTTTGGCGAGGAACGGCGAAACAACCCTTTCCTGAACGGCCGGGCCTGATCCTCCGGTCGCAGGGTGTGGCCGGCGGATCGCGCATTGCCAGGGCACGGGCGGTGGGGGCACTTTGGCGGCAGGACCAGGGCAGGCGGAGGACAGGACCATGAACCAGTTGCTGATGCGCCTTCCTGATGACGCGCTTTATGTCCGGATGCCCGCATGACCGCGCCGGTGCCGCGCATCCCCGCCGCCGTGCAGCGCCTGCTGGACGAGACGCTGCCGCCCGAGGCCATGGAACTGCTGTCTGGCCCGGTGGGCGAGGCCGTGGCCCAGGCCGCGGGCTATGCCAGCCAGGCGCTGTCGGACAACACGCGCCGCGCTTATGACAGCGACTGGCGCGCCTTCACGGCCTGGTGTGCGGCGGGTGGCATCGTGCCGCTGCCGGCGGCACCCGTGGTGGTGGCCGGGCACCTGGCGAGCTTGGCCAAGACGCTGGGCCGCAGCGGGCTGCGCCGCCGGCTGGCCGCCATCGCCCACCGGCACCGCGCGGCGGGCCACCCGTGGGAAGCGCGCCATCCAGCCATCGCCGCTACCATGCGCGGCATCCTGGCCGCCCATGGCAAACCGGCGCGCCCGGCGGCGGCGCTGACCTCGGTGGAGGTCAAGCGCCTGCTCGCCGCCTGCGGCACGGACACGGCAGGCGGGCGCGACCGCGCGCTGCTGCTGCTCGGCTTCGCCGGCGCCTTGCGGCGGTCGGAGCTGGTGGCCATCGACCGCGAGCACCTGCGCTTCACTTCCGAAGGCATGACCGTCTTCATCCCCCGCTCCAAGCGCGACCAGGAAGGCGAGGGCGCGACCCTGGGCATCCCGCGCGGGCTGAACCCCCTGTCCTGCCCGGTGCGGGCCATGGAGGAATGGCTGAAGCGCACGCGCATCGAATGGGGCGCGGTGTTCCGTCGCGTCAGCACCGGCGGCGCGTTGGAGGACCGGCTGAGCCCGCAGGGCGTGTGGAAGATCCTGCGCCGCCGGGCCGAGATGGCGAAGCTGACGGTGGATGAAACCGAGCGTCTGTCACCGCATGGCCTGCGCGCCGGCTTCATCACCGAAGCCTATCTGAAGGGCGCGCTGGACGAGCAGGTGATGCACCACGCCCGGCAGAAAAGCATCGCCACCACCCAGGGCTACCGCCGCCGCGCCCGCATCACCCGCGACAGCCCGGCGCGGCTGCTGGACCTGTGAGCGGGGCGGCCACCGCCGAGCATGTCGACTGGCTGTGGAACGAGCTGACCCTGAGCGGCCCCGTCGCACCGGTCGAGGAATTCCGCGAGGCCGCCGCCGGCGCGGGCGTCGTGCCCTGGACCCTGGATCTGGCGGCGCTGGAAGAGGAATTCCTGCTGCCCATGCTGTCGCCGCCGGACGGGGTGCGGGCCATCAGCCTGACCGGCGCCAAGCTGCTGGCCCGGCGGCTGCGCGATGCCGCCGCCGCCAACCACCAGGCCGCCATGGCCCGCGCCGACGCCGACCGGTCCTGCCCCTTCGACCTGCACCGCCTGTTGCCCGTGCCCCCCGCCATCCTGGCCCTGGGGCCAGAGGAGCCGGCCAGCCGCGACTGGCTCCGCGGCCATTGGGGCGTGGCGCGGCCGTTGCGCCACGTGCAGGGGTTGCCCGGCACGCTGGACCGGCGGAAGCGCAAGATGGGGCAGTTGCGCGTGGGCTTCTGGTCCGCCGACTGGTCCCCCTGGGCGGCGGTGGGCCGGCTCCGCCGGCGCTGGCCCATGCTGTCCTTTGAACTGGTGCCGCATTACCCGGGCGCCGGCCCGGCATGAGTGGCAGCACAACGCCCCGGCTCAGCGTCCAGGGCTTTGACGGGCCGCTGGACTTCCTTCTGGAGATGATCCGGCGTCAGCGCGTGGATCTTGGGCGCCTGTCCATCCTGCTGCTGACCGACCAGCTGGTCGCGGCGATCGAGGCGGATGGCGACACGCTGGAACACCGGGCCGACTGGCTGGTGATGGCCAGCGAACTGCTGTTGCTCAAGGCCCGCCTACTGGTTCCCGCCACGCCGGACGAGGCAGAGGATGCCGAGGCCGCCGCCGCCCGCCGCCTGGGGCTGCTGGAGGAGCTGGCCCGCATGCGGGCCGCTGCCGGATGGCTGGGCACGCGGCCACAACTCGGCCAGGTGGTCTTCGCGCGCGGGCAGGCGCTGCCCCGTCCCGCACGGCCCCAGGCCGAACTCTATGTCAGCTTTCTGGAAGCCACGCTGGCCATGCTGGAAGGCCCGGCACCGCGTCCGGCCGCCCCCCCGGCGGTGTATCGCCCCAACCCGCCGGAGCTGTGGCGCGTCCCGGATGCGCTGCGCCACATCGCGGAGCTGCTGGAGCGCCACCCCAGCGGGCTGACGCTGCTGCAATGCCTGCCGCCCGTCGCACAGGATGCGGCGGACCGGCGGCTGCGGCTGCGGGCGGCGGTCGCCTCCAGCTTCGTCGCGGGGCTGGAGCTGGCGCGCGACGGCCGGGTGGCCATGCTGCAGCCGGCGCCCTTCGGGCCATTGGCCTTGCGCCCGGAAACCCGGCAGGCGGCCTAGCCGCCCTCGTCCACGTCTGGGTCATCGGCCGGGTCGTGGTCGGCTTCCAACCCGGCCTCCTCGGCGTCCAGCGCCGCCGCCTCGGCCGGAAACACGCCGAAGCGGGCGGCCACGTCCGGTGCGTAGCGCAACAGGTCCGGCCGCAGCTTCAGCAGCGAGATGTCCTTGGACTTGCCTTCCAGCATCACGTCGAATTCCAGGCCCTCCGCATCGCGCATGAAGCGGGCGAACTCGAAGGGATTGGTGAAGTCGGCGTGGCCGGTCCAGACCGGCGGGCGCAGCACCTTGGTCTTCTTGCGGGTTTTGCGATCCGTCTTCACCAGTTCGCGCAATTCGGTACGGGGGGAAGAAAAGTGAATCTTCGGCCGCGCGTCTGCGGGCCAGGTGGCCAGGATGCGTCGAAGCACATCCACCATGTCCGACTGCGTGGGGTTGAGGCACCAGTGGTGCTGGTAGTCGAAGATCAGCCGCACGCCGGTTTCGCCATGCACCCACAGCACGTCCTCGGCCGAGAAGCGGATGTCGTCATGCTCCAGTACCAGCCGCCGCTTCACGTGCTCGGGCAGCGTGGTCCAGGTCTTCGCCCAGCGGGCACGGGAAGTTTCCACGTCGCCATAGGCGCCGCCCACATGCGTCACCATCACCGCCTCGGGCCCCAGCTCCATGCGATCCAGCATCTCGGCCTGGGATGCCAGGTCGCTGATGCTTTTGCGGGTGATCTCCGGGTCCGGGCTGTTGAGCAACACGTATTGCGAGGGATGGAACGACAGCCGGATATCCAGCTCCCGCGCCTTTTTGCCGATGGCGCGCAGCTCGGCATCGCTTTCCGCGACCATGTTGTGGAACTGCGGCATGTCGGGATGCGTGGCATAGGGCGCGAGGTCGGAGGACATGCGGTACATGTCGATCCGCCGCTTGGACAGGTAGTCCAGGATGGCGTCGATGTATTCCAGCGAGACCTTGAGGTGCGGGTTCTGCTGCCAGCGCCGGGTGTCGTTGCTTTTCAGCCCCTCCCGCCCCATCACCTTGACGGGAAAGCCGAGGCGCAGCGGCGCTACGCCGCTCACGCCGCCTGCTCCGGCACGGAAAACTCAGGGCCGAAGCCCAGCCCCTGGACGAAGCTGTTCCAGCTTTCCGGCCGCAACGCGCCGCCCGTCGCCTGGCGGTGACCGGAGCCGTACATCTCGTCCGCCCCCGGTGGCCGGTGCTCGGCCAGAAAGGCAATCAGGTCGCGGTCGCGCGCCGAGCGGATGGCGAAGTGCACCCAGCCGGGCCGGTATCCGGTGTTGGCCGCCATGACGACGTTGTCCTTCAACCGGCCGCGCCACTGCTGGGCGATCAGCGGGTGGATCTGGGTGGGAGAGCTGAAGCGGATCAGCGCCACATCGCCCCGCACCACGGGCGCCACGCGGCGGGCGGCGTCCAGTGCCGCCTTCACCTCGGCGCGCGCGGCGAGCAGCGCGGCGGCCTCGGGTCGGTCGGTGGCCAGCAGGTCCTTGGGCCCGTCCGCGGCCAGCAGCAGCGCCAGCGCGGGGCCGGCGTCGCCGGAGGCGCTGCGGCGCGGTGCATTGACCAGCGCCGCCGTGTCCCGCAGTGCCGTGACGCCGAAGCGTCGTGCCGCCTCCATCTCCGGAAAGCCCGCCTTGTCCGCCATGTCGCCGATCAGCCCCACGGCGGCCAGCCACAGCCAGGGCTCGGCGTCGGCCAGGGCGCCGGCGCACCAGAAAGCCAGCAGCGACGCGGTCGGGATAGGGTCCTGCCCGAAGCCGGTGATCACCGTGGCGCCCTCCGGCGGCGCGCCGGGCACGTGATGATCCACCACCACGGTCGGCACGCCGGGCCGGGGCAGCGCATCCTGCACGCCAAGATCGGTGATCACCAGCCCGCCCATCGGCTCCGCCGCCAGCTCGGACCGCATGCTGTCGGACCACGGGCTTTCGCCACGCCCGACGATGCGCGTGCGCACCTCCCAGCCCGCGGCCCGGAAGCCGCGCGCGAACAGCGCGGTGGCCGACAGCCCGTCGGCGTCGTTGTGGCCGAGCACCCAGACCGGGCGGGTGCGGTCAAAGGCCCGGATGGCGTCGGCAAAGCGGGAGGCGGTCGCGGCGCGCGCGTCGGCGGGGGCTGTCATGCCGGACACAAAGCGCCAGCGGGGCGGAAGTTGTGCCGCGTCGGGCCAAGCCTGAGGCACATGCACACGAAACCTTTACGGAATCGCACCATCCTCGCGAGGCCGAATTTTTCGGTGTCCGGAGATGCCGCCCATGGCCAGCCTGTTTCAACGTTTCACCATCCGATCCAAGATCCTGTCAGCCTTCGCCTTCGTGTTGTGCTGCGCGCTGGCGCTCGGCGGCTTCGCGCTGGACCGCCTGGGGGCGGTGGGTGCCGCTGGTGCAGACATGCGCGACAACTGGTTGCCGTCCACCCGCTACCTGGGGCAGTTCGCCGCCAGCACGGAGCGGCTGCTGGCCAGCCACCGGTCCGTGGCCATGACACCGGACGCCGCCCGGCAGGACGATCGCATGGGGGCTGGCCGCGCGGCACTGGCCGAGGCGCGGCAGGCGCTGGACCGCTACCGCCCGCTGATCGACGCCGGCGAGGAAACCCGGCTGGCCGCCATCATGATGGCCGCCTGGAGCCGGCTGGAGCAGGCCGACCGCGACTTGGCCGCCGCTACGGCGCGGCGCGACGCGACGCAGCTCGCGGCCCTGCTGGACGGCCCGCTGCAGCAAGCCGGCCAGGCGACGCGCGCGGCGGTCGCCGAGCTGGCCAACTTCAACATGGTCGGAGGCGTGGCCGCGGCCAACCGCGGCGCCGCGCTGGAAGCGGCGGCATATCGGTGGGTGACGGCCGCCATGGTGCTGGCGGTGCTGCTGTGCGTGCTGTGCGGCGTGGCCATCGTGCGCGGCGTGTGCGGCCCGGTGGCCGCCATGACGGCGGCGATGCGACGGCTGGCCGAGCACGACCTGGGCGTCGGCATCCCAGGGCTGGCGCGACAGGACGAGATCGGCGCCATGGCCCGGGCCGTGGCGGTGTTCCGCGACAACATGGCCACCGCGGAGCGCCTGACGGCCGAGCAGGACGAGGCGCGGCGGGCACGCGAGGCGCGGGCGCAGAAGGTGGCGGAACTGGTGCGGGACTTCGAAGGACGGGCCGGCGGCATGGTGGGCGTGCTGTCCGCCGCCGCGACGGAGCTGGAAGCCACCGCCCGTGGCATGCGCGCGACCGCCGAGCAAACCGACGCCCAGGCAGGCGAGGTTTCGACCGCCGCCGGCGAGGCCGGACAGGGCGTGCAGACAGTCGCGGCCGCAGCCGAGGAGCTGACCGCCTCCATCCAGGAGATCAGCCGGCAGGTCAGCCAGGCGTCCGGCGTTGCCGGCCAGGCAGTGGGCGAGGCGCGCCGCACGGACGACACGGTGCGCGCGCTGGCCGAGGCTGCGGGGCGGATCGGCGAGGTGGTGGGGCTGATCAGCAGCATCGCGGGGCAAACCAACCTTCTGGCGTTGAACGCGACGATCGAGGCGGCCCGTGCCGGCGAGGCCGGCAAGGGCTTCGCCGTGGTCGCCAGCGAGGTGAAGTCGCTGGCCAGCCAGACCGCGCGGGCGACCGAGGAGATCGGCCAGCAGATCGGCCAGATCCAGAACGCCACGCGCGATGCGGTCTCGGCGATCCAGGGCATCGCCGGCACGATCGAGGAGGTCAGCGCCATCACGGTGGCCATCGCGGCGGCGGTCGAGGAGCAGTCGGCGGCGACCAGCGAGATCGCCCGCACGGTGCAACAAACGGCGCAGGCGACCGATACGGTGGGGCGCAACATCGGGGCGGTCAGCCGCGGCGCCAACGAAACCGGCGCCGCCGCCGCACAGGTGCTGGCCGCCGCCGCCGAGTTGTCACAGCAGTCCGAGCGGCTCACCGGCGAGGTCCATGCCTTCACCACGGAGGTCCGTGCCGCCTGAGGCGAGGCGGGCATGCAGGGGTGCATCCTTCGCCGCCCTGGGGCGCTAGGGAAGGGACACAGGGAGAACCGTCATGCCGCAAACCATCACCGGCTATTTCGACACCCGCCGCGACGCCGAGATGGCCGTTGAGCGCCTGGTGCAGGACCAGGGCCTGGACCGCAAGCGCGTGCAGGCCATGGCGGAAGGCGAGGACAACAGCTCGGGCACCGTGGTGTCCGGCGCCGATGCCGCCGATGCCGCGGCGGGCGACACGCCGGACGGGGTGCGCCGCGGGCGCATCGTGGTGCGGGCCGAGGTGGAGGATGACATGCTGGAAGCGGCCCTCGCCAGCTTTCGCGACTGCAACGCAACCGGCCTGACGCCGGACCGGGCGTGACCGGCCCGGCGCCGGACCACCGCCCGCCGGATGCGGCCGGCGGCCCGCAATTGCGCGTCGTCGCCATGCCGCGCGACGCCAACGTGGGCGGCGACGTATTCGGCGGCTGGACCCTGTCGCAGATGGACCTGGCGGCCGGAACCTTCGCTGGGGAACGCGCCGGCGGGCGGGTGGCCACCGTCGCCATTGAGGCCATGCGCTTTCTGCGCCCCGTCGCGGTGGGCGACGAGGTGAGCTGCTATTGCGCGCTGCAGGGCACAGGGGACACCTCGGTCAGCGTGCGGGTCGAGACCTGGGCGCGCGGGCGCGGGCGCGGCAAGCCGCCGGAAAAGGTGACCGAAGGCATCTTCACCTTTGTCGCGCTGGACGATGACGGCAAGCCGACGGCGTTGCCGGCCGACTAAGGCCGCAGCGCGCGCGGCCAGAAGGCGACCAGCGCACGATCCGGCAGGCGGGCCGGAGCCGGCTGCTCCACGGCGGCCGGCGGCATGGCCGGTGCCAGAAGCGGCACGGGGGCGGGGACGGCCTGCGGCGGCGAAGCCGGCTCGGACAAGAGCTGCAAGCGCTGGGTTCCGGCAAAAAGAAAGGCGGCGCCCGAAAGGACCGCCGCCGAGTTCAGGGAGGAAACGTCAGAAACCGGCTTTGGGGGATTTCCCTGGGCCATAACCGCTCCGTAAGCTCCTATTTCTCTGACCGCAAGTATTTTTTGTGCAGCGCAAACTATTTTCAGCATTGCCGTGCACGCGATGGCATCGGGTGGCTTGTGGCCAAGCCGGGGGCGGCGTAGCCCGATGAGACCGTCTCCTTCTTTCCGCCCGCCCGAGGCCGAGAACAGCCGCCCCATGCCCTGGTTTGCTCCCCTCGCCGCGGTTCTGGTGATCCAGACCACGGCCACCATCCTGTCCCGCATCGTGGCGACGCTGGCACCGCCCATGCTGGCCGCACACGGCTGGTCGGCCGGGATGATCGGCTGGCTGTCGGCGTTGAACACCGCCGGCTCGGTCGCCTTTCTCCTCGCCGGTACGCCCTTGATCTACCGCCTCGGTTCCATCCGCAGCCTGCAGGGCGGCATGGCGGTGGGCGTGCTGGGCGCATTGATGCTGGTGCTGCCCCTGCCCGCCGCGGCGCTGGCCGGTTCATTCTTGATGGGCCTGTGCTACGGCCCTTCCGTGTCGGGCGGCGGCGATATCTTGCAGCGCCTGGCCCCGCCGCAGCACCGCAACTTGTTGTTTTCCATCAAGCAGGCCGGGGTGCCATTGGGTGGCGTGCTGGCCGGCTTGGCCTTGCCGTTCGCCGCTGCGGCGCTGGGCTGGCGTGGCGCCATCCTGGCCGTCGCGCTGTTGCCGGTGCTGTCCATCCTGGCGGTGCAACCCATGCGCGCCGGGCTGGACGCGGGGCGGGACCGCACGCGCCGCCTGGATGCCAAGTCCTTTCTGTCCCCCGGCAACCTGCTGCGGCCATTGTCCGTGCTGGGGCGGGCGCCGGGGCTGGTGCCCATCGGGCTGGCCGGCTGCTGCATGGCGATCGGACAAGGCGCGTGGTTCGCCTTTCTGGTCACCTACGCGGCGATCGAGTTGCATTTCACCCTGCCCATGGCCGGTGCCCTGTTCGCCACCATGCAGATGGTATCCATCGGTGGGCGCATGCTTCTGGGCTGGGTGTCGGACCGCGTTCTGCCAGGGTTGCTGGTGCTGCGCTGCTGCGCGCTTGCCTCGGCGGCGGCCACGGGCGCGCTGGCGCTCAGCGGGCCGCACTGGCCGGCCTGGACCGTGTTTGCCTTGGCGGCACTGGCGGGCATCGCGGTGTCGAGCTGGAATGGCGTGCAGAATGCCGAGATGGCGCGGCTGGCGCCGCCGGGCATGATCGCCGAAACCATGGCTGGTGGCACCATCCTGATCTTCCTGGGCTACATCGTCGGGCCGCCGGTATTCGGTGCCGTGACGCTGTTGGCGGGCGGCATGGGCACGGCCTTCATGGTGAACGCTGCGGCGACGCTGCTGGCGCTGGTGCCGCTGACCTGGCTGAGCATCCGCCGGTCCAGGTGAGACGCCAGTCCCTGCCGCCGTGGCTCCCTTGTAACTTGTATCCTAGTTTACTAGGATGCTTATGATAAGGCCTGGGTGGTGACAGCAAGACCATGAAGATCAACAGCATCACGGTGAAGGGCTGCCGGCTGCCGCCCAGCACGCCTTGGGAGGACGCGACCAACAAGGTGCAGGGACTGGAGCTGATCTTCGTGGAGTTGCGCACCAGCAGCGGCCTGACCGGCACGGGCATCAGCTACACGGTGGACATCGGCGGCACCGCCATCCAGGCCCTGATCGAAGATTACCTGGCCAACCTTGTGGTCGGCATGGATGCGCTGGACTACGAGCGCATCTGGGCACGCATGCACCGGCAGTCCCGGCGCCTCGGGCTCGGCGTCAACTCCATGGCGATGGCCGCGATCGACATCGCGGTCTGGGACGTGATCGCCCAGCATCACGGCCTGCCGCTGCACAAGCTGCTGGGCGGGGCTCGGGATCGGGTTCCTGCCTATGTCAGCGAGATCAACCTCAGCAGCGCCGATACCGTGGCTGACCTCTTGCGCCGCGTGGACGACTACAAGGCGCGCGGCTTCAACACCGTGAAGATCAAGATCGGCCGCGACGACATCGAGGAGGATATCGAGCGCATCCGCCGGGTGCAGGAGCGACTGGGCCGTGGCGGCAGGCTGCTGGTGGACCTGAACCAGAAGTGGAGCGCTTCCGAAGCGCTGGTCAACGGCGCGCGGTTGGACGGCCTCGGCCTCGGCTGGATCGAGGAGCCGACGCTGTATCAGGACGTGGAAGCGCATGCCGCGTTGAAGCGCGCGATCCGCACGCCCATCGCGCTGGGGGAAAGCCTCTACAGCAAGCAACAGGTGCTGCAGTACCTGCGGGCCGAGGCGGTAGACTATGTGCAGGCCGACGTCGCCTTTGTCGGCGGCATCACGGAATGGCTGAAGATCGCGCACATGGCCAATGCCTTCGGCAAGCCGGTCGCACCACACTACATGATGGAACTGTCGCTGCCCTTGCTGTGCGGGGTACAGAATGCCTTCATGCTTGAGGACGTGGTTGGCGGCAGCCTGACCGAGCTTGGCCTGTTACAGGAGCCGATCCGCGTCGAAGACGGGATGGGCGTTCCGAGCGAGCGACCGGGCCATGGCATCGTGCTGAACTGGGATGCCGTGCAGGCCCATGCGCTGACGCCAGAGCGCGTGCGAGGCAGCTTCTCCGGCGGCAGCAAGTAGCGCCGCCATGCGGGCCGGGGACCTGTTGGCCGAGCGGCAAACGCTGGACGGCGTGATCTATGAGGAGCTGCGCCGCCGCATCGTGTCGCTGGCCCTGCGACCCGGCGCGATGATCTCGGAGAACGCCGTGGCCGCGGAGTTCGATGTCAGCCGCACTCCGGTGCGCCAGGCTTTCTTCCGCCTGGCGCAGGAGGACCTGCTGCGCATCCTGCCACAGCGCGGCGCGCAGGTATCGATGCTGTCCGCCGCCAAGGTGCGGGAAGCCCAGTTCGTGCGCGAAACCCTCGAAATCGGCGCCTTCGCCGAGGTGGCGCGCCGCTGGGACGAGGTGAACCCGGACCACCGGCGCGCGGCCGGTGCGGTGGAGCGGTGCATCGCCGCACAAACGGAAGCCGTCCGCCAGGACGACCACCTGGGCTTCATGCGGCTGGACGAGGACTTCCACAACACCGTCATCCGCCTGTCCGGCAACAGCACGCTGCTGGGCATCGTCAACCACATGCGCGCACACCTCAACCGGCTGCGCTTTCTGGAACTGCGCGAGGCGCGGCACGAGGCGGAAGCGGTGGAGCACCACCGCGCCATCCTGGCCGCCATCCGCCGCAACGACGTTCCACAAACGGAAGCGCTGCTGCGCACCCATCTCAGGATGCTGGAAGACTTCCGGGAAACGCTGTTCACCCGGCATTCCGACATCTTTTCCTGACGCGACGGCCGCGCGACCACCTCGGCCGCAACACGGAGGATCACAGGAATGAACCGCAGGACCCTGCTCGGCGCCGGCGCCGGGCTCGTCATCGCGTCCGGCCTCGCCCGCCCGGCGATGGCCGATACGCTGGATACCATCCGGGCGCGCAAAAAGCTGACCGTTGCGCTGGACCTGGGCTCACCGCCCTTCGGCATGACGGACGCGCAGATGCAGCCCACCGGCTCGGATGTCGAGACCTCGCGGCTGCTGGCCAAGGACTGGGGCGTGGAATTGGAGCTGCTGCAAACCACGGCGCCCAACCGCATTCCCGTGCTGCTGACCAACAAGGCGGACCTGGTGATCGCGTCATTTTCCGTGACGGAGGAGCGCAAGCGGGTGGTTGATTTCTCTGACCCCTATGGCGTCATCCAGGTCGTGGTGGCGGCGCCACGCGGCATGGAGATCAAGGACTACGCGGTGCTGGCGGGCAAACGTGTCGGCACGACGCGTGGCAGCTCCAACGACAAGGAATTCACTGACCGCAACACCGGTGCGCAGATCGTGCGCTTCGATGACGACGCGACGCTGATCACGGCACTGGTGTCCGGGCAGGTCGATATCATGGCGACCTCGCCGCAGATCATGGATGCCGCCAACAAGCGCGGCGGCGGGCGGCAGTTCGAGGTCAAGCTGGTGATGCGCACCAACCCCTATGCCATCGGCCTGCGCAAGGGCGAGGACAAGCTGCGCGTCGCGGTCAACGAATGGGTGCACGCCAATCTGCGTAACGGCAAGCTGGGCGAGATCTTCAAGCGCTACAACGGCACGGAGCTTCCCGCCGTGATGCTGAGCTGAGCAAAGGCGGTGCCGGCCCCGCGGGAGGGGCCGGGGGCCGGCACCGGCGCGCCGTCAGCGCTTGCGGCGGCGCAGACCAACGAGGCCCAGCAGACCCATGCCCATCAGCGCCAGGCTGGACGGCTCCGGCACCGGGGTGGGCGCGGGCGGGAACACCTGATCGCGCACCGTGCCGGCCAGGTCAGGATAGTTGGTGAACACGCCGTCCACACCCTGGTTGTAGGCGGTCACGTACTGCGCCGGGTCGTTGGTGTAGGTGTAGGGGATGACCGTCAGGCCGGCGCGGTGCGCGGCGCCCGCGCAGGCGGCCGTGACCTGGCCACGCGACGGGCCAATACCGTCCGCGATGGCCGCGATGGACCGGGCGGCGGTGTCCGTGGTCGGGCAAACGCCAAGATAGCTGACCGGCACGTCAGAGTTTGCGTTCAGGTAGCTGACCTGAGTTGCGTCGAACGACTGCGTCAGGGCATTGCCCATGGTGGTGAAGTAGCCGTTGTACTTGGGGTCGTTCAGCCCTGCCAGGATGGCCTCCGCCACGGCCAGCCCGCTTTGCTTGGCTTCCGGGAACACGCCGACCTGGGTGCCCGTGGTCAGGTAGTTGTTGTAGGCCAGATCCAGGAATTCGCCGTAGGTGGCCAGCGTGTAGGAGGTGTTCGGGTTGAAGTATGTGCGGTCGGTGCAGTAGCCGGCAGCAACGCGGCAGGTGCCCGACAGCTCCTTGAGCTGGGCCAGAGTGAACTTCGTGACGTCGTAAGTGCCATTGGCCGAGCGCAGCGCCGCGATCTCGGGGTGCGTGGCAGCATAGGCCACGACGTTGGTGGTGGCGTTCAGCGTGCCGTCATGCAGCATCACGGCCACCTTGTCGGCGGTCAGATAGACATCGCCTTCGATGTAGTCCGCTCCCATCGACATGGCCAGCTGGTAGGCCTGGATGGTCTCCTCAGGCAGGTACCCGCTGGCGCCGCGATGGCTAACGATGACGGGGCGGTCGCCGTTCAGCGTCATCGGCGCGGCGTGCGCAGCACCGGCGGCCAACAGCACCGTGGCCAAAGTGACAAGACGAAGTTGCATTTGACTATCTCTCGTTGCATGCACGGCAGATCCGCACAGGCATCGATTGAGCAATAACTGGGCCATAACTTAAAAACACAGTAAAACAATGGGGTGGCGGGACACTTTTATTACAGTCACGTGAACGTGTAAAATTTCACGGCAACTATTTGCGCTTTCCCTCAACGCGAATTTCCGTCGTCAATCGTTTGGCGCTGGGCCCTGGCAGGCGGTGAGTTCAGGTTAGACTAATGGTGCGGCGCAGCAAAAATTCAGAGCGCCATTTTCCGGAATGACACAGGTACATGCTTGCGTAGTTGCGATGCGAGCTGCGCGCTAAGCGAAGTCACTATCGGGTCATGCGGCGTACCGCGATCCGGGCTGATCACATAGCTTCGGAATGCCAAGCTCGTGGTTAGCTGGGCGAATACGGTTTGATAACACGTTCTTGTGATTGGCACAATTCCGAACCAACCCAAGTATCGCAAAGCAAGAATTTGGAATGATTCATCATGTCGATGACGGGTACCGGGCGGCGGCTGGGCGTGGCGGTGGTTGGACTGGGGGGCGCGGTGGCAACCACCGCAGTGGCCGGGATCGAAGTGATCCGACGCGGCAGCAACCGTCTGGAAGGCCTGCCCCTCGCCGAAGTCAGCGTCCCGGGCCTAGCCGAGTACCGCGATATGACCTTTGGCGGCTGGGACCTGGATGGCTCGGACCTGTCACTGGCCGCCAGTCAGCACCGCGTATTGAACGATGCGCAGCTGGCCGAGACGGGTGATGCACTGGCTGCCATCCGCCCCTGGCCTGCTGTCGGCAGCGGTGAATTCTGCCGCGGCGTGGACGGCGCCAACAAGCATGAGGCACCTGGCCACCGCGCCGCGATCAAGGCCATTGCCGCCGACCTGGAACGCTTTCGCGAAACCAGCAAGGCCGACGGCATCGTCATGATCAATCTGGCCTCCACCGAACGCACGCCGGGCGACGAGGCGGCACTGAATTCCATCGAGGCTTTCGAGAAGGCGCTGGACAGCGACGACCCGTGCATCGGCCCGGCCATGCTCTATGCCTATGCAGCAATCGAGAGCGGCGTGCCCTATGGCAACTTCACGCCCTCGCTTGCCGCCGATGCACCGGCCCTGAAGCAGTTCGCCAAGCAGCGTAACGTGCCGATCGCTGGCAAGGACGGCAAGACCGGCCAGACCATGATGAAGACCGTGCTGGCGCCCGCGCTGCGGGCGCGCGCGTTGCACGTGGACGGCTGGTTCAGCACCAACATTCTGGGCAACCGCGATGGCGAGGCGCTGCGCGACCCGGACAGCCTGAAGAGCAAGCTCGACACCAAGGGCAGCGTGCTGGACAGCATCCTCGGCTACCATGTCGAGGACCATCTGGTGGACATTCGCTATTACCGCCCGCGTGGCGACGACAAGGAAGCCTGGGACAACATCGACGTGTCTGGCTTTCTTGGCCATCGCATGCAGATCAAGGTGAACTTCCTGTGCAAGGACAGCGTCCTGGCCGCGCCACTGGCGCTGGAGATCGCGCGTGTTCTGGATCTCGCGCAGCAGCGCGGTGATGGCGGCGTGCAGGAACAGTTGTCGATTTTCTTCAAGGCCCCCATGGTGGCCAATGGCAACATGCCGGAGCACGCCTTCCACGTGCAGGAAACCATGCTGATGGACTGGCTGGGGGCGCCGCAGGTTTCCTCGCATTGAGCGCTGCGGCTGTCGCGCCGCCGGCCGCCATGCTGGGCCTGCTGCGTGAGCTGGGTGAGTTGAAGCGTATCCGCTCCGCGGCGCACCAGGGTTCCATCGCGCAGCGGCTGTTTGCCGCTGCCTGGAGCGCCCTGGTGGCCGGGCAGTCACCAATGGCGGTGATGCGCGCCACGACCGCCGCCGCGCTGGCCGCCACCCGGCTGGGCGATATCGACCGCACGGTGCTGGCCGAGCTGGCTATTCCACCCGCTGACGCAGAGGCGATCCTCGACCGGGCGCTGCGGGAAGCCACAGCGGAGCTGCCAGACTTCTCTCTTGGCATGCCGGAACCTTTGACGACCGGCACCCCGCCTCGGTTCGCGACATTGCTGGCGCGGCAGCCACGCGCCGGTGTCACCTGCCCAGGCCGTCCGCGCCTTTTGCTGGAGCCGCCGGAGGACCATGCCGAGCATTGCCTGATGGTCGCCGTCTATGGCGTGCTGTTGGCACCGGTCTACGGCGCCCGGCCTGCGCCAGTGTTCCTGGCCTCGTTGGCGCATCACCTGCACAACGCTTTGATCCCGGATTCAGGCTTCGCGGGTGAGGTGTTGCTGGGCGAACATCTGGAACCGGCCTTCGCCCGCGCTACGGAACACGCCATGGCGGAACTGCCGGCCCCGCTGGCCGAAGCTGTGCGACAGGCCCGCACTATCCTGCCCGATGCGGGAACGGCGGAAGGCCGCGCATTCCATGCCGCCGATACGCTGGATCGCGTGCTGCAGATCGAGCAGCACCTGCGGGCTGGCAAGGCCAGCATGGGGTACGTGCTGAACGATATGGCCCTGGTTCACGAAGGCCCCGTCAAGGACTTCCAGGATCAGCTGCTGGCTGCCGTGGGCCTGGCGGCGTGACACCCGACACGCCGCACTCGCTGCGCGACACTCAGGGCCGCCGCTGGCCGGTGATAGACGGCATCGTCTTTGCCCGCGCGTCCCGCCCCGACTTGGCGGCGGAGGCCTTGGCGCTGCTGGATGCCGGCCAGCGCGAGGCAGCGCTGGTCCTGCTGCTGGCGGACCAGGACGATTGGTGGCGCGGCCCGACTGCCGAGCCGGAGGCCTTGCGTCGTCTGGTCCGCGAACGTGATACGCTGACGCTGCGGGACGCCATGGGTCTGCTGGCCTGGGGACCCGTCGCGGATTACTTCGCGCACCGCTGGAGCGATCCGACCTTCCTGGCCGGGCTGGCCCTGATGGAAGCGCACTGGGCCAGCCCGCGCAGTGCCTTCGAGCTGGCTTGCGGCATCGGCCACTACCTGCGCGCCCTGTCGCAGCGTGGCGTGGCCGTGGCAGGGGCGGACGTGGTCTTCGCCAAGCTGTGGGTGGCGCGGCACTGGGTGGCGCCAGAGGCGGAGTTGATCTGCCTGGACGCCGCGATGGAGCCCTGGCCAATTGCCGAGGATCGGCGCTTCGACCTCGTGGCCTGCCACGACGCTTTCTATTTCCTGGAACCCAAGGGGCCGATCCTGGCACGGCTGCGTCGCATGGCGGGAGATGGTGGCCTGCTGACCATCGGCCATGTGCACAACAGCGAATGGCCCAACCTGTCCGCCGGCGCGGCACTGGATGCCGAGGCATTGGCCACGCTGTTCCCGGACGGCACCGTGTATGACGATGCCGAGCTGACGCGCGCCGCCATTGAGCAGCGCGCCCCCTGCCCGGCCGCGCCGGCCGCGCTGCGCGGCGCGGAGGCCTTCTCCGTGGTGGCCGGCCCGGCGGCAGCGCCGCCGCGCATTGTCGAGGGCTTGCTGGCCCTGCCGCTGGCGGGCGCTGCGCTGCGCCGCAACCCGCTGTACCGGGACGGCGCCATCGTCTGGCCGTCCGAGCGCTACGGCCGCGAATACGGTCCCCGCGCCACCTACCCTGCGCATTCCACCGTGCCGGATCGCGCGACGGCCGGTCCGCAGACCGCCGGGTTGGCGCTGCGGCGCGAGTTGCTCGATCTGCCGGAGCGCTGGTGATGGGGATCGGCTGGGGCATCGTCGGATATGGCTGGGTGGCGCGTGACTACGCGGCCCCTGCCATCCTGGCTGCCGGGGATACGGTCTGTGCGGTCTGCGACCCAACGCCGGCGGCATTGGCGGCGGCCGGAGCCTCGCACCCCACCGCCGCCCTGTACGACACCCTGGAACCGCTGCTGGCGGATCAGGCCGTGCAGGCCATCTACGTCGCCACGCCTAATCATCTGCATCGCGCCGCCGTGGAAGCCGCGGCGGCGGCCGGCAAGCCGGTGCTATGCGAGAAGCCCATGGCCGCGACGCTGGCCGATGCCCGGGCGATGGTAGGAGCGGCGGAACGCGGCGGCATTCTGCTCGGCACCGCCTTCGACCAGCGCCACCACCCCGCCCATGCGGCGATGCGCGGGGCCATCCTGGCCGGGCGCATCGGCACGCCCACCGTCATCCGCATCGCCTATGCCTGTTGGCTGGCTGCCGGCTGGACCGTGACGGGCGAGGGTGACAACTGGCGCGCTGACCCATCGCGCGCCGGCGGCGGCGCTTTGATGGATCTGGCGCCGCACGGGCTGGACCTCGCTGACTTCCTGCTCGGCGAACCGGTGCAGCAGATCGCCGCCCTGACGCAGCGCCGCGTGCAGTCCTACCCGGTGGATGACGGCGCGCTGCTGATCGGCCGCACGGCCGGCGGCGTGTTGGTGCAGTTGCACGTGGCCTATAATTGCCCCGACGCGCTGCCGCGCCGGCGGTTGGAAGTGCTGGGCTCCGCCGGCCAGGTGGTGGCCGAGAACACCATGGGCCAGGACGCCGGCGGCCACGTGACCGTGACGGACGACGCAGGCAACGTCGCGCCGCTCGACATACCGGACGCCGAGGCCTCGCCCTTCACGCGGCAGATGGCGGCCTTCTCGCGCGCGGTGCTGGCGGGCGACGACGGCTTCTTCAACGCGCAACGCGACCTGCACACCATGCAGCTTCTCCACCGCGCCTATGCAGAGGATCCCGCATGCCGCTGACACCCTGGGCCTGCGCCAATTGCGGCTTCTGGCAGAAGCATTTCGAGCCGCGCACCTGCCCGGTCTGCGACGACACGCGCAACGACCTGCCGCATGACGGCTGGCACTTCCTGCGTGAGGAGGAGGTGGCGGCCAAGCTCACCGGCTCCTGGAAACGGCTGGAGCGGGACATGGTGGCCTTCACCACCTCCCCCCCATTCGGCCTGAATGGCACCGGCTGGCTTCTGCTGCATCCGGATGGCAACATCGCCTTCGAGGCCGCGCCATATTACACGCCGGAGATGCTGGACGAGATCCACCGGCTTGGCGGCATTCGCTTTCTCGCCGCCAGCCACTGCCACGGCTATGGCGCGCTGTGGCAGTTGCAGGATGTGTTCCAGCCTGAGGTGATGGCCATCCAGAAGGATGACCTGCGGATGACCAAGGCCTTTCGCGTCACCTGGCCCTATGACGAAGCTCTGGAGCTGCGTCCGGGGCAGACGCTGATGCATGTGGGTGGCCACTACGAGGGCCAGGCGGTGCTGCACGATGCCGGCCGCCGCATCCTGTTCTGCGGCGACGCCTTCAAGATCGACCAGGGCGAGGCGGGCGAGAACGTTGCCGTATCCACCCATAAGGCCTTCCACAAGGACATCCCACTGTCACCGGGCGAAGTTCGGAAGTATCGCGACGTCATCGGTTCGGTGGAGTTCGACACGGTGTGCACACCCTTCGAGTACGCGCCCGGCATCACCACGGAGATCGCCGTCGCGGTGCTGGACGACCAGCTGCGCGGCCCGCCGGGCGTGCGCCACATCCCCATGGACGAGCTGCGCCAGCGCGCGAGGAGCCAGACCGCATGAGCGACGAACTGCGCCGGGTGGCAGATGCCTTCCGCGCCACCATGCCCGCCCAGTCCCATGTCTCGGTGTTCCGCATCGACCACCTGGACCGTACCGGAATTCCCGTGGTGCAGGCCAACCTGATCTTGGAGAACGAGCCGGCGACCATCGGCTTCGGCTACGGTTTCTCGGAGGTGGAGGCCGAGGTCGGTGCACTGGGCGAGCTGTGCGAAGAGGTGCATTGCGGCGCGCATGTCGCCAAGGCCCCCCGTGTCACCGGCAGCTACGCCGAACTGTCACGCGACCGCGCCGTGGCCGACCCCCTGACGCTGTGCCTGCCCGCCGGCTCCGACTACACTGCCGACACCGTGCTTCCCTGGATCGAGGCGCGCCGCTGGCCGTCCGGCGAGCCGGTGCTGGTGCCGCGTGAATGGGTTGCCGCCTACCCTTACCAGCTTGGCGAGGCGCCGAAGCTGATCACGCCCATCACCAACGGCCTCGGTGCCGGCTTCGACCTTGAGCATGCGGTCGCGCACGGTATCATGGAAGCGCTGCAGCGCGATGGGAACGTCGTATCCTACCGTGCGCTGGACCAGGGCGTGGTGGTGGACCTGGACAAGGTCGAGGACCGCGCGGTGCGCGAGTTGCTGGAAAAGCTGCGCGGGCTCGGCATCAACGTCACCGCCAAGCTGGCGGCGGATGATTTTGGCATGGCCAATCTTTACGTGGTGGGCGATGACCAAGGCGAGCCCGTGGCGCCTATTCAGGTGACCGCCTGTGGCGAGGCGGTTGGTCCGGACCGCGAGCGCAATCTGCGCAAGGCATTGCTGGAGTTCTGCGGCTCGCGCGCCCGCAAGGCCGCCACGCACGGCCCCATCCCGATGCTGCGCGAAGCGCTGCCGCGTGACTATGTCGAGCGTCAGCTCGCCGTCGCCATGCTGGACGAGGAGGAGCAGCGCGCCATTGACGCCATGGTGGAATGGATGGAGCAGGACGCGGCGGCATTGCGCGCGCGCCTCGCGCCCACCGTGTTCTCGGAGCGCAGCCGCCGCCCCTTCTCGTCGCTGCCCACCGTGCCGCCGGCCGCCATCGCCCGTTCCGCTGACCGGCTGGCATTGCTGGTCGAGCGGCTGGCGGCGGAAGGGCTGGAGGTGCTCTACGTCGACTGTTCGCCCCCCGATGGGGCGGTCAAGGTGGTCAAGGTCATTGTCCCGGGGCTGGAATCCGAGACGATGAGCTATCATCGCATCGGCTGGCGCGGCGTGCGCCGGTTGCGCGCGCGCCGCGACCCGCTGGTGCTGGACGCCGCGCGTGAGGGTGCCAAGCGCGTGCTGCTGCGCCCTGAGGACGAGGCGAAGTGCGGCGGCCCCGCTTGGTTCGATGCCGCCCTGGCCGACCGCATCGTCGGCAGCCTGTATCCGATGTATCGCGAAACGGGCACCTTCTCTGCTCAGATGGTCCTGGCGCAACGCCGTGGGGAGCCTGTTCCGGCATGAGCCTGCGCTTCGCCTTCAACACCAACGGTGCGGCGAATCACCGCCTAGCCGATGCCGTCGCCATCATCGCCGATGGCGGCTACGACGGTGTCGCGCTGACGCTGGATCACCACCACCTCGACCCGATGGAAGATGGCTGGGAGCGCAGGGCCGAAGCGCTGGCCCGCGACCTGGCCGCCCGGAACATGGGCTGCGTGATCGAGACCGGGGCGCGCTTCCTGCTGGATCCGCGCATCAAGCACGAGCCCACGCTGCTGACGGCCAGCAAGGAAGGCCGCGCGCGGCGCGTCGCCTTTCTCAACCGCGCGACCGATATCGGCGCCATCCTGGGTGCGGAGGCAATGTCCTTCTGGGCGGGCGTGCCGCGCCCGGGCGTGACGCCGGCGCAGGCCCGGGAATGGCTGCGCGACGGTGTGGCCAAGGTGCTGGAGCACGCCCACGCCCGCGGCGTGGCGGCGGCGCTGGAGCCGGAGCCGGGCATGCTGGTGGAAACCGTGGACGACTGGGCGGCACTGGACCTGCCGGGGCTGACCCTGGCGCTGGACCTCGGCCACCTGCTGGTGACGGGGGAGCGCGAACCCCCGGCGGCGGTACGCGAGTTCGCGCCGCATCTCGGCACGGTCGCGATCGAGGACATGGCGCGTGGCAGCCATATCCACCTGCCTTTCGGCGAAGGCGACATGGACATTCCCGCCTGCCTCGGTGCGCTGGAAGAGATCGGTTTTGCCCGCCTGGTCTGCGTCGAGCTGTCTCGGGAAAGCCATCGGGCGGACAGCATGATCCCGCAGTCGCGCGCCTGGCTCCGGGATTGCCGCGCCGCATGAGGGTGCTGTTCCTGTCCCGCCGCTTCTTTCCCGCCATCTCCGGCATGAGCGTCTATGCGGTCAACCTGCTGCGGGAGTTGGTCGCTGCGGGGCATGATGTCACCATGATCAGCCAGTATCGCGGTGACGCAGCGGGTACCCGCGTTTATGGCGGCGGCCCGCCGCCCGACGTGACGGGCGTGCGGGTCATCGGCCGCCGCTCGCTGGGCGAGGAAGCCTTCGCGCACCCCGGCGGCGCCGATTTCGAGCGCGACGTGGACGACATGGTGGAGACCATCCTGGCTGAGCACGCGCGCCAGCCCTTCGACGTACTGCACGCGCAATACGGCTACCCCACCGGCTGGGCAGTGCTGCTGGCGGCGCAGCGCATCGGTATTCCCACCGTGGTCTCCATCCAGGGCGGCGACGGCCATTGGGTCGGCTCCTGCTGCGAAACCCACCGCCAGGCGATGCTGCGCGTGTTGAACCATGCCGACCGCCTGCTGATCGGCTGCGACAGTTTTGCCAACGAGGTCGTGGAACGCCTGGGCGTGGCGCGCGACCGCTTCACCATCGTGCCCGGTGCGGTCGAGGTCGATCGCTTCCACCCCGCCCCCGGCCGCGCCCCGGGCGATGCCACCGATCCGGTGCGGCTGTTCTACCACGGCCGCGTGGACCGGCGGAAAGGTGCCCTCGACTTCCTGGATGCCCTGGCGCTGCTGCGAAAGCAGGGCGTTCCCTTCGCCGCCACCATCTCCGGCATCGGCCCCGACTTCGACGCCTGCGTGGCGCGCGATGCGGAACTGGCGCTCGGCACGCGGTTTTCCGGCTATGCCGACTACGCCGCCGCCCCCGCGCTGTACCGCGAGCAGGACGTGTTCGTGTCCCCAACCTATGCGGAGGGATTCTCCAACACGGTGTTGGAAGCCATGGCCAGCGGCATCACCTGCGTGTCATGCCGCGCGGTGGGCGTGATGGATTGCCTGCGGCACGAGGAGAATGGGCTGTTATGCGAGCCAGGCGACGTGCCGGCCCTGGCCACCAACCTGCGCCGCGTGATCACCGATGTACCGCTGCGTGCCAGACTTGCCAGCACGGCGCTTCAGGAGTGCCGGGCTACCTATTCCTGGCATGCGGTCGGCCGACAGATCATGGACGTCTACGAGACGCTGCGTGGCACCGCGCCTGACACGGGGTTCGACCCCGTGCTGCCGATATCCGAATGCCGCTTCCGCGCGGCGCCGCACCTGCTGTGACGGGCCGCGCCCTAGCCCTTTCCCCGCATCTCGACGACGCCGCCTTTTCCGCCGGTGGGGCCCTGGCGCGTCTGGCACAGGACGGCTGGGACGTCGTGATCGCCACGCTGTTCACCGCCAGCGTGCCGGACCCGCAAGGCTTCGCCCTGGCCTGCCAACTCGACAAGGGCCTCCCGGCGGACGTGGACTACATGGCCATCCGCCGGGCGGAGGACGAGGCCGCCTGTGCGGCGCTGGGCGCGCGTGCCATGCACCTGCCGCTGCGCGAGGCGCCTCACCGCGGCTACACCAGCGCCGCCGCCTTGTTTCAACCGCCGCATGCCGGAGACGTGGCGGACGGGGATGCGTGCGATGTCGTGGCCCCGTTGCTGCGGGATCTGAAGCCCGACCTGTTGCTAGTGCCACAGGCGATCGGCGGCCATGTGGACCATGTGATGCTGGTGCGCGCCGTTCAGGCGCTGGCACCTTCCGCACCCATCCTGTGGTGGTACGACTTCCCCTACACCACCCGTGCCGACACGCCGCGCCGGCCGTTCGAGGATGTGTTGGCCAGCTTGCCGGAAGTGCCTCTCCCCACCGATCCGGCGGCCAAGCTGGCAGCCTGCGCCGCCTACGCCACGCAGCTCGGCTTTCAGTTCGGCGGCGCGGCCGGGCTGGCGCGGGCGCTGGACGCCACAGGTGGTCGTGAGGTCGCCCGCCTGCAGGGCACGATGCCAGCCGCATGAGGCGCTTTGGCTTCGCCACATTGGCGCTCGGTCTGTCCGGACTACTTTTGTTGCTCGGCGTGCGGGTGATGGCACCGGGCGGCTGGTCAGTATGGGAAATGCTGCTGTTCCTGTGTCTGGCACTGAATGCACCCTGGATTGCGCTGGCCGGCGCCACGGGGCTGGTCGGGCTGCTGCTGCGCCTGCGCGGCCGAACGCCCGTGCCCATTCCGCAGGCCCCACCCATGTTGCGCACCGCCATCGCCGTATGCGTGCGAGACGAGGCGATGGATGCCGTGCTGCCCCCCTTGGCCCGGCTACTGGACGGGCTGGCCGCGCATGGCGACCGCTTCGCCCTGGCCATCCTGTCGGACACCACGGACCCCGCCCGGGCGAAGGCCGAGCAGGCGGTGGTCGATGCCTTCGTCAAGACTGGCCGTGCCGTTCGGTATCGCCGCCGCTCCGACAATGCCGGCTACAAGGCTGGCAACGTCATGGACTTTCTGGACCACCACGCCGACGGCTTCGACCTGATGCTGCTGTTGGACGCCGATTCCGAGATGACGCCCGCCGCCGTGCTGCAGATGGTCCATGCCATGCAGGCCGATGCCAAGCTGGCCATTCTGCAGGCGCCCGTCAGCGGCCGCCCTGCCGCCGCGTCCTTCGGCCGCTTGTTCAACGTCGGCCACCGGGCGGGTGTGCAAACCTGGATCCTAGGCCAGGACTGGTGGCAGGGTGCCCAGGGCCCGTTCTGGGGCCATAACGCGGTATTACGTGTGGCTCCGTTCCGGCAGCATTGCCGCCTGGGTCTGCTGCCGGACGGCACGCATATCCTGTCACACGACCACGTGGAAGCCGCCCGGTTGCACGCCGCAGGCTGGGGCGTACGTGTTTTTCCGGACCTCGCGGCCGATGGCAGCCTGGAGTCGCCGCCGCCCGATCTGTTGGCTTATCTGGCACGCGACAGCCGTTGGGCCGCCGGCAACCTGCAGTACCGCAGCCTGTTGCGCGACCGGTCGCTCAGCCGCGTCGGGCGCTTCCAGATGCTGCAGGCCATCCTGCATTACGTGCTGGCGCCATCCTGGTTCGCCATGTTGCCCCTGGCTGCGCTGAACGCCGCCCTGGACGCAGAGGGGACGCCGCGCGGTGCCCTGCTCGCTCTGCTGCTTCTCGGCTACGGGCTGCTGCACCTGCCGCGTCTGGGCGGGCACGCCGCGGCGCTGTGGCAGGGCCCACCGGAAGGCCGCGCCGCCTATCTGAAGCTGGCGCTGTCCGAAGCTGTATTTTTATTGTTGTTTGACCCCATCATCGCTTTTCACAAAACAAAAGTCGTGTTGTCGCACTTGCTAGGGCTGTCTCAGGATGGCTGGCCGGCGCAGCGACGGGCCGAAACCCCGGTGCCCTGGCGTGAGGCGGCGACGCTGTTGTGGCCGCACTCTTTGGCGGGGCTGCTGGTTCTGGGATTGTTGTTCAGCAGTGGCTCAGGCTTCGCGTTGCTGCTGGGACTGCCGGCCGCGGCGGGCCTGGTACTCGCCATTCCCTTTGCCGTGCTGACGGCCGCGCGCCCTCAGGTGAAATAGAGGACCCGCGCGTCTGGCAGATGCCGGGATACGCTGGCTTCCAGGCTCGCGCGCAGTTCCGTCATCAGCGGCTTTGGAAACACGTACTTGGCCGAGCCGAATTTGGTCAGCTTGCGGGTGCGCTGCGTAGGGTCCATTTCCAGCTCGCTGCCCGGGTACCAGCCCTCCAGCACCTTCTGGGAGCCTTCGGTAAAGCGGTGGGTAATCAGTTCCACCGTCAGGTCCGGGTCCGGCACGCCGGCAAGGGCCGCTGCGCAATCAGCCAGCAGAAGGTCGTAAGCCTCGCGCCAGTCCGGCAGGTTGAGAATGGGCGCGACCGTCAGACCGATGCGAAAGCCCGCCAGCGCTGCTTGGCGCATGGCGGCAAGCCGATTGGCGACGCGCGGCGCCCCGCCTTCGAACCGCGCGGTGCCGCGCGCATTGATCGAGAAGCGAATGCGCGTGCGCCGGTTGTGCGGCAGCGCCAGCAACGGCCCGATAGTGTCGTACTTGGTGGTGAAACGCAGCTGTACCGCCGCATCCCAGGCACCGAAAAAGCGGATGGTCTCGGCGAGGCTGCCAGTGATGTGCTCGATGCCCAGCGGATCCGTGTAGCAGGATCCCTCATAGGTGGTGCCCTCGCCGGCACGGGCGGCGTTGCGAGAGGTCACCTGCCCCTCGCCCAGCAGCGGCGGCAGCGTGGCCAGGATCTCCGGCAGGTTGGCATAGGCGCGGATGATGGGCGGACCAGCTAACGAGCCAGCGAGGTAGCAATAGCTGCAATGCGCCGGACAGCCTTCCGCCAGATCGAACCGCCAATCGGCCGAAGGCGGGATCGGCTGCGGCCGCCGCCGGCTGGGCGAAGCGACCACCACCGCCATGGTGGTCTTGCTGTCGCGATAGTTGTCCGGCAGGCCCGACAGGCGGTCGGCCTTGAGCTGCACCACCTCAGCCCCCAGAGCCGCCGCGCGTTCCGCCATCGCCGCGCCCTGTGGCCAGGACAGCGCGGCGGGCGTGATCAGCACGCGCTTCGGCCGCCATAGGGGGTGCGGGCGGTACGTTGCCTCCATGGCGTCAGAAAGCATAGCGCACCCGGCAATAAGGCATCCGTGCCGCCAGCAGCGCCTGAAACCGCGCGAGCCATGTGCCCTTCCAGCCCCTGCGGTAGCGCAGGTTCACACCGCCGCCTTCCGATACCTTGCGCTCCTGGATATCAGGCCGCCACAGGATGTCTTCCGCCCTGGGGTGCCAGGCGAGGTTTACCTCGTGCAGTCCCTCGTTATGCGTCAGCATGATGATCTCAGCCGCGAGTTGATCTTTGATAGGCGTGGGCAGGACGTCGTCCAGTTCATCGAACAGCGCGCCCCATTCCGCTTCCCAGCCCTCCCGCATCACGACGGGCGAGAAGTTCAGATGCACCTCGTAGCCGGCGCGATGCAGGTCAGGGATGGCGGCGATGCGCTCGGCTACCGGCGCGGTGCGCACGTCTAAAAGCTTGGCCAGTGCTGGCGGCATGAGCGACATGCGAACGCGCGTGCGGCCCTGTGGATCGTAATCGAGCAATGACGGATTGACCCATTTGGTGGCGAAGCTGCCCTTGGCATTGGGCAGCGTGCGGAACAGCGCCACCATGTCCCGGACATTGTCCGAAATCCCGGCATCCACCGAGAGGTCGCCGTTCTCGCCGAGGTCATAGACCCAGGCGGCGGGGTCCACTTGATCCGGCACCGTCTTCGGCCCTTGCCGCGCAGCATGGCGGGCAGTGGCTGCCAGGATCGCATCGATGTTGACGAAGACGCTGACGGGATTGGAATGCCCCTTGCGCCGCGCGACATAGCAATAGGCACAGGCCATGGCGCAGCCGTTCGAGGAGGACGGAGCGATAAAGTCCGCACTGCGGCCATTGGGGCGGAAGGTCAGCCCCTTTTTGACGCCCAGCACCAGGGATTGCCGTTTGGAGGACAGGTAATCGCCGGGGTCCGCATCGCGCAGTTCCGGAATGCGCCAATGCGATTCGACGGGGATGCGTTCCGCATTCGGAAATCGTGCCAAAATTTCCCGACCACGCGCATGGTCGGGCACTGCAGGCTCCAGGTAGATGCGGGCGATATCAAGTGGAATGGCGGCCATCATTCCCAGATGTGGTGCCGCCTCCCTGGCTTCACAGGGGCCGGGGCGATGGCTAGCGCCGAGGGCGCGGCTTTCGGGCACCCTCGGACAGGAAGCGCGAATACAGCTCCTCCATCTGATCGAGCAGAAAGCTGTCGAAGCCGGGGGCCACCGCCGTGTCGATGCTGAGCAGCGTGGCACGGTCCGTGCCCGTAACCCGGACCACCTGGGCGCCACTGGAATGCGCCCAGACTCGCGCTGGCTGCCGTGCGATCCGCGGCTCCTCCCCTGCCCCTCGCGGCCCGGTCGCCCAGGCGAAGACCTGCTGGAAGCGTGCATCGGAATCCGCCATGCGGAAGCTCTTGGCCGCGAGGCGTTGCACCACGTCGCGGGGCGGCCTGCCCTGCTGGAACAGCGCGGCAAGTTCGGTCCAACGGTCGCGACCCGTTGCGGGCGCAGGCCCGATCGCGTCGATCACCCCGGCCGGGATACGCTGCACCACGGTGATCAGGCGGGACACCGTGGTCTTGTCGGTGCTGAGCGCCTGCATGATGGTTTCGCGGTCATAGCCGCCCTCCTCCAACCGGTGGGCGAAGCGGGCGCGCTCGATGAAGGACAGGTTGGCGCGGGCGCTGTTTTCCTGCCCCTGCGCCAGCACTAGGTCACGGTCCGACAGGTCCCGCACCACGGCGCGTACTGGCAGGCCGAGGTCGGCAGCCGCGCGCAACCGCCGGTGCCCAAAGGCCACCTGGAACCTGCCCGGTGCGGAAGGATGCGGCCGCACCAGGATCGGCGACCCCTGCCCGCCCTGCGCGATGCTGTCGCGCAACACCCGGTAATCCTCGTCATCCTGCGACATGCGGTCGGCGATGAAGGACGCGTCCACATCGGCCGCGTTGAGCTCCACCACCACCTGGCCGGATACCAGCCGCGCTTCCAGAGCCTTAGCGGCGTTGGCCTTGCTGGCGAGGTCGTCAATGCTGCGGGTGACTGCACCCACCGCGCCTCGGCTGGTGAAGGGCAAGGGCGCCGCTCGGGGTGCCGGCTCGGAGTTGACGGCCGTCAACTTTGGCAATGTCAGGCTGGCGAGCAGGTTTTTGCGGGCCATCAGCTACGTCCCCAGGCTGCATGGATCAATTGCTCGACCTCCCCATTGACGGCATCGAGGCATTCCATGGCGCGGTCATAGGTGGCGGGCGTGAACAGGCGGCGCTCCACTTCGTAGAGCGTTTGCTTGGTGATGCCGGCGTCGGAAATCGCGACGCTCTTCAGCATCGGGTGGGTCAGCACATGACCGCCGAACAGCGAGCGCATGAAGGCCACCATCTGGGTTTGCGGCCCGTCGCTGGGCTCGTAGCGCGTGACGAGGTAGCGCAGCCAGTCATAGCGTAGTTGGCTGCCGGCAGCCTTGAGGTGCCCGAGTACGTCCCCCAGCATCAACAGGAACTGGCACATGGACATGACATCGAGCATCTGCGGATGCACCGGGATCAACACCGACGTGGCCGTGCAGAGCGCCGCCATGGTGAGGTAGCCAAGCTGCGGCGGACAGTCGATCACCACCACGTCGTAGTCGTCAGCCACCGTCGCCAATGCGCCATCCAGCCGCGCAAAGAAATCCCGCCCCGTGGCGCCGCCCTCATGCGAGGCGAGGACGCGCGGCGTGTCGTATTCGAACTCCATCAGCTCGATATTGGCGGGAACGATGTCGAGCCCGGGGAAGTTGGTGTGGCGGATCAGCTCCCGCAGCGGCCGCGCTTCATCGTCGTATCGCAGCGCAGCGTAGAGCGTCTCGTTGGGGCCGAGGTCGAATTCGGGTTGGAAGCCGTGCAGTGCCGACAGGCTGGCCTGGGGGTCGAGATCGACCGCCAGGACCCGGTGTCCGGTCAGCGCGAGGTGTTGGGCAAGGTGCGCCGTGGTGGTGGTCTTGCCACTGCCGCCCTTGAAGTTAACCACAGCCACGACCTGAATGTGTTCCAGCCCGCGTCGGTGCGGAACGTAGCGGCGGCTGGCCCGGCCGGTTTCTTCCAGATAGGCCCGCAGCTGCTGGATCTGCGCGGCGCTGTAGGACCGACGGCCGGATGGTGTGACGCTGGGCGCCGGGCCTTTGCCCTCGAGCGACAGGTTGCGCAGGTAGCCGCTTTTGACGCCCAGCAGCTTGGCGACCTCGGCGGCCTGGAACGCCCGCATCGGCTTTTCCGCAGCGGGTGGGAAGAGCTCCAACCGGTGCTCCTGCAGCTTCTCCGACAGTTCCTGCGCCTGGGCGCTGATGATCGTGTCGATATCGGCTACGGGCTTGCGATGGCCGGTCAAGCTATT